>DASSSH010000394.1:0-10577 GCA_035708525.1 Candidatus Methylomirabilota bacterium | reverse complement strand
CGGCTGGAGGATCGTCGGAGGCCTCGTCGGAGCGGCGGCCCTCGCTGCGCTGATCACCGTGCCGACGCTCCGCGCCCGCGCGGCGACCTAGTTATTCCTCGAGCTCCACGAGGACCGCTCCTCCCGCGACCCGGTCGCCCTCGGCGACGTGCACCGAGCGCACGACGGCTTCGTACGGCGAGACGACGGGCGTCTCCATCTTCATCGCCTCGAGGACGAGCAGCGGCTGCCGGTGCTCGACGCGGTCGCCTTCCTTCGCGAGCACCCGGATGACGGTGCCCGGCATCGGCGCCGTGAGCGCGCTCTGCTCCGCTCCGTCGCCGGAGCGTGATCCGCGGGCGGCTTCGTCGACGTCCGGAGGCGAGTGCGGCGGGGGAGAGGGGAGGTTGAGGCGCCAGGCGCCGTCCCACGGGCCGGTCGGCAGGCGCAACGGCGGCTCTGCGAGCGGCGGGAAGTCGGTGAGGAACGCGGTCGTCGTCCGCCCGGCAAGCACTGCGGGGTGGGACACCAGCCAGCGGAGGAACGGGAGGTTCGTTACGACGCCGGCAACCTCGGTCTCGGCCAGCGCGTCGTGGAGGCGGGCGAAGGCCTCGTCCCTCGTCGGCCCGTGCGCGATCAGCTTCGCGATCATCGGGTCGTACGCGACGCCGACCTCGTCGCCCTCCTCGACTCCTGCGTCGACGCGGATCCCGTGCGGGAGCCTCAGACGCTCGAGCCGGCCCGCCTGCGGCAGGAACGAGCGTGGGTCTTCCGCGTAGAGACGAACCTCGACAGCATGCCCCGTGAGCGTGACGTCGACATCCAGCCGCTCCCGGTTCGCGATCCGCAGCTGCTCGGCGACGAGATCGACGCCGGTCACGAGCTCGGTGACCGGATGCTCGACCTGGATGCGCGTGTTCATCTCGATGAAGTAGAAGCGGCCGCTTCGATCCACGAGGAATTCCACGGTGCCCGCAGAGACGTAGTTGACGGCGTTCGCGACGGCCAGCGCCGCCTTGCAGAGTCCCGCGCGGGTCTCGCGCGAGAGCGCCGGGGCAGGGGATTCCTCGAGCAGCTTTTGATGGCGCCGCTGGACGGAGCAGTCACGCTCGCCCAGGTGGACCCGGATGCCGCTCCGGTCGCCCAGGACCTGCACCTCCACGTGGCGCGCCTCCTCGATGAACTTCTCGAGGTAGAGCTCGGAGGAGCCAAAGGCCGCCACCGCCTCGGCCTGGCAGGTGGTGAAGGCGCGCGCCAGCATGTCGGGCTCGCGCACGATGCGCATTCCGCGGCCGCCCCCGCCGGCAGCGGCCTTGACAATGACCGGGTAGCCGATCTCATCGGCCAGCGCCTGCGCCTGCTCCAGGCTGTCGAGCGGTCCCTTGCTGCCGGGCACCACCGGCGCCCCGGCCTGCTTGGCCATCTGACGCGCCTGGGCCTTGTCGCCCATGAGGCGGATGGCTTCGGGCGAGGGGCCGATGAAGGTGATGCCGCAGGCGCGGCAGATCTCGGCGAAGGCGGGATTCTCGCTGAGCAGGCCGTAGCCGGGATGGATAGCCTCGCTGTCCGTGATGGCGGCGGCCGAAATGATGGCCGGGACGTTGAGATAGCTGCTCCGGGCTTCCGCGGGGCCGATGCAGATGGACCCGTCGGCCTGCCGCACGGGCAGCGAGTCCGCGTCGGCCGTCGAGTGGGCCACGACCGCGCGGATGCCCATTTCGCGGCAGGTGCGGAGGATGCGGAGGGCGATCTCCCCGCGATTGGCGATCAGGATCTTCTGGAACATGAATTGCTAGCGAAGGGGCTCCACCAGGAACAGGGTCTGGCCGTATTCGACCGGCTGGGCGTTCTCCACCAGGATCTTGGCGATGCGTCCTGCCCCCTTGGCCTCGATCTCGTTCATGAGCTTCATCGCCTCGATGATGCAGAGCACCTGACCTTCCTTGATCAGGTCGCCCTCGTTGACGAAGGGCGGCGCGTCGGGCGAGGAGGCGCGATAGAAGGTGCCGACCATGGGCGCCTCGATGGGGATCAGATGCGCGGGGACCGGCTCTTCGGTCACCGCGGCGACGACCTGTCCCGTGGGCGCCGGCGGGGCGAGGGGGACTGGCGCCTGCTGCCGGACCACGCGAACGCGCCGGCCGTTTTCCTCGACCTCGAGCTCGGCCAGGCCGAAGCGGGTCGCGAGCTCGACCACCTGCTCCACCATGGACCCAGTGTCCGGCGCTGTCGTGTCCGCCGTCCGCGCGTCGGTCGTGCGGGAGGGCCTCCGCTGCTTCTTGGCCATGGTGCTGGCCTCCTTGTGCCCTTACCCTGAGCCCGCGGTCGCCACGCGGCTCAGGTACTCGCCGCTCCGCGTGTCTACCTTGACGACGTCGCCCTCGTTGAGAAACAGGGGGACCTGAATCACGGCGCCGGTCTCGAGTGTGGCCGGCTTGGATCCGCCGGAGGCGGTGTCGCCGCGGATGCCCGGCTCGGTCTTCACGATCTGCAGGTCCATGAAGTTGGGCAGCTCGACCGTCACCGGACTACCGTCGATGAAGAGGATCTCGACTTCCGTGTTCTCCTTGAGGAAGTCGCGAGCCGCTCCGACCTCGTCCGTCGAGAGCGAGATCTGATCGTAGGTGTCCAGGTCCATGAAGTGGTACCGATCGTCCCGGTACAGGTACTGCATCCGCTTCTCGTCGAAGTCCACCAGCTCGACCTTCTCACCGGCTCGGAACGTGTTGTCGATCACCCGGCCCTGCTTCATGTGCTTGAGCTTGGTGCGCACGAACGCCCCGCCCTTGCCGGGCTTGACGTGCTGGAAGTCGACGATGGTGTACGGCTGGCCGTCGAACTGGATCTTGAGCCCCTTCTTGAACTCCGCGGTCGACACCTGCATGCGATTATGGCCCTTTCCGTCGCTGGGTCTTCGCGCGCAGCGCGTCCTCGAACCGCTCGCGCGCCCGCACGTCGCCCGGATCTTTCTTCAGGAGGCGCAGGAAGACTTGCGCCGCCTCGTCCACCAGTCCCTGCTCCAGGCACGCTGAGCCGAAGCTGACTGTGACGAAGGTCTCGTCGGCCATCAGCCGCTCCAGGGACGAGCCCTCGGGCACCGCCCCGCCCCCGTCCAGCACCTCGAGCAGCGCCCGGGACTCGCGGTCGCCCGGATCCAGCTTCACCGCCTGGCGCAGGTGACCGAGGGCGTCGTCGAGCCGGCCCGCGCGCCGGTAGATCTCGCTCGCCAGGCGGTGCGCCTCGGCGTCCCGCGGGCTCTTCTCGAGCACGGTCTTGACCTCGCCGAGCGCGTCCTCCGAAGCGCCTTCGTCGAGGAGGGCTTTGGCCAGGATCAGCCGTGCCGTGCTGTAGTGCGGAAACCGTCCGAGCCCATCGCGGCAGAGGCGGATGGCCTCGCGGGTCCGGCCCGCCTTGCGGTACGCATCGGCCAGCGGAGCGAAGGCCAGCGAGGTCGGGTCCCTGGCCAGCCGCTCCTCGTATCGTCTGATGACGCTGGCCGCGAGGGAGTCATCCGCCGCGACGGCCCCACCCCCCGGGGGGACCGGGTCAGCCATGGCAATGTTTGTTATACGCGATGCGGGCTTAGGAGTCAAACGTCGGGGCGGACGGGGAACGCGCTTCTGGCGTATTTGCCGCCCCGCGGCCCGGCATGACATCATAGGGCCGTCTTCGTGAGTGACCTTCCTCCGGCTCCGAAGCCCCCCGCGCCATGCCGGGCGCCCTACCTCAGCCTCGCCCTGATCTTCGTCGTTGTCGTCGTTGCGTTCTTCCCGGCGCTCCAGGCCGGCTTCATCGACTGGGACGAGGATCCGCTGCTCATCAAGAATTTCTCCTACCGTGGTCTGGGACCAGCCCAGCTCCGCTGGATGTTCACGACGACGCGGATGGGGCATTACATGCCCCTGACGTGGATCAGCTACGGCTGGGACTATGCGATCTGGGGGCTCAGACCCTTCGGCTACCACCTGACGAACCTGCTCATCCACGCGATGAGCGCCGCCGTGCTGTACCTGATCGCCCATCGGCTCTTGACGATGGCCCCCTCACCCTCTCGCGAGGGAGAGGGGACTTCCCTGCTCCCTCTCCCCTTTGGGGAGCGGGTCGGCGTGAGGGGAATCGGCGCCCTTGCGGCCGCCCTGCTTTGGGCTGTCCACCCGTTACGAGTGGAATCGGTAGCCTGGGTGACCGAGCGCCGTGACGTGCTGTCGGGCCTCTTCTTCCTCCTGGCCGTGTGGGCCTATCTGGGCTGGGCCGCCCAGCCGCGCGGCGCCGCCCGCTGGCGGCTGTACGGGCTCGGGCTCGGCTGTTTCGCCTTGGGACTGCTCGCCAAGGGCATGGCCGCGACCCTTCCCGCCGTGCTGCTGTTGCTGGACGTGTACCCGCTCAAGCGGATCACGGACCAGCGGTCGGCGCGCCGTGCGCTCGTGGAAAAGATCCCGTTCATCGTGCTGGCGGTGATTGCCGTCGCGGTCGGCTTGTGGGCCGTGCTCCGCGGCAGCGGGATGACGCCGGTCAGCCAGCTCAACTGGGCCGGGCGGGTCGCCATCTCGCTCTATGCGGTCGCCTTCTACCTCGGGAAGATGGCCTGGCCCGTGGGGCTGTCGCCGCTCTATGAGCTGCCCGTCCCGCTCGACCCAGCCGCGTGGCCATTCCTGCTGAGCGGTGCCGTCGTCGCCGCCATCACGGTGACAGCGGTCGCGCTCCGGCGGCGCTGGCCCGCGCTGCCCGCCGCCTGGGTGGCCTATGTCGTGACCCTGCTGCCGGTCATCGGGCTGGCCCACAACGGCTACCAGATCGCCGCCGATCGCTACACCTATCTGCCGACCCTCGGGCTGGCGCTCCTGGCGGGCGGGATCGTCACCTCGCTGAGCGCCGCCATCGGGCGGGCTCGGTTCCTTCCGGCCGCCCTGGCGGCCCTCGCGGTGGTCGCGTTGGGCGTGGCGACCTGGAAGCAGGCGGAGCACTGGCACGACGGCGCCGCCCTCTGGCGGCACGCCCTGACGCTCAACCCCGCTTCCGGCATCGCCCACGCCAACCTGGGCGGCGAGCTGATCCACACGAATCAGCCGACGGAGGCCATCAAGGAGTTCGACGAGGCCATTCGGCTGCGTCCCAATTACCCCGAGGCTCATCTCTTCTTCGGCGTGCTGCTGGCCCAGCGCGGGAACCTGGCGGCGGCTGACGCCGAGTTCCGTCGCGCGTTGGAGCTGAGGCCCGGACTCGCCGATGCTCACAACAACCTGGGAGTGGGCCTGGCGCGCGCCGGACGCCTGACCGAAGCGCTCGAGCAATTCGGACGCGCCGCCGCCCTCGAGCCCGATTCGGCGGATGTCCGGAACAACCTCGGGTTGGCCTTGGCGCAGCTCGGCCGTCTTCCCGAGGCCGAGGTCCAGTTCGAAGCCGCGGCACGGCTCAAGCCGGGCTTTCGCGAGGCCGAGGCCAATCTGGCGCGGGCCCGCCAGCTTCAGGGCAAGTAGCGGGAGTCAGGCGAGGCGATCGAGGACTTCCAGGACAGCCGACTGAGGGACGTCGAAGACCAGGCGAAACGAGCCGATCTCGGGGGCCAGGACGAAGGGCACGCGGCCGTCGCGGGCCTTCTTGTCTCGCGCCAGGGCTTCTACCACCGCGTTGGGCATCACGGCGGTGCCGCTCACCGGCAGCCCCGCGCGCTCGAGCAACCGCCGCTGCCGCTCCGCGGTCTCCGCCGAGGCGAGGCCGAGCTTCTCGGCCAGCCGCGCCTCGGCCACGATGCCGAGCGAGATCGCCTCACCGTGGGCCCAGCGCTTGTAGCCGGTGATGGCCTCGAGCGCGTGGCCGATGGTATGACCGTAGTTCAGCACGGCGCGCAGCTCCGCCTCCTGCTCGTCCCGCTCGACCACGGAAGCCTTGATCCGGCAGGATCCCGCCACGATCCGCTCGAGCGTGGGCAGGTCGCGCCGGAGGACCTCGGTCATGTGGTCCTCCACATCGCGGAAGTAGCCCGCATCCAGCACGATGCCGTGCTTGATCACCTCGGCCAGCCCCGACCGGAACTCGCGCTCCGGCAGGGAGGCGAGGACGGCGGGGTCGGTGATGACGAGCCGCGGCTGGTGGAAGGCGCCGATGAGGTTCTTGGCGCGCGGGTGATCGATGGCGGTCTTGCCGCCGATCGAGGCGTCGACCTGGGCCAGGAGCGTCGTGGGCACCTGCACCAGGTTCGTCCCGCGCATGTAGGTCGCGGCGACGAAGCCGGCCAGGTCGCCGACGGCCCCGCCGCCCAGGGCCACGACCGTCGATGTGCGGTCGAAGCCCGCGTCCACCAAACGGTCCCATCCCGCACGGGCGACGTCCAGGGTCTTGGCCCGCTCCCCCTCGGGAACGAGGATCTCGGTCACCTCGAAGCCCGCCTCGACGAGGCTCCGCCGCACGGGGGCCCCGTGCAGGCCGAGAATGCCGGCGTCGCTCATCAGGGCGACCTTGCGACCCGGCTGCAGCTGTCGCAGCTCGGGGCCGATCTGGCCGAGGGCGCCGGCGCCGACGAGGATGGAGTAGGAGCGCGGGCCGAGGTTGACGGGAATGCGCAGCAACGGAGCTACCAGCCCTTGAGGTAGTCCAGGTAACCCTGATAGTTGCGGCGGATCTCCTCCATGCTGTCGCCGCCGAACTTGTCGAGGAACGCCGTGGCCAGCACAATGGCCATCATCGCCTCGCCCACCACGCCGGCCGCGGGCACCGCGCAGACATCGCTGCGCTCGACCACCGCTTCCACGGCCTCCTTGGTCGCGAGATCCACGGAGCGCAGCGGCTTGCGCAGCGTCGAGATGGGCTTCATGGCGGCGCGAACGATGACCGGCTGGCCGTTGGTGACGCCCCCCTCGAGACCGCCGGCGCTGTTGGAGGCGCGCTGGAACCCGCCGTCCTTGTCGAGGAGGATCTCGTCGTGGACCTGGGATCCGGGCCGGCGCGCCGTCTCGAATCCGAGGCCGATCTCGGCGCCCTTGATCGCATGGATGGAGCAGAAGGCCTGGGCCAGCAGGCCGTCGAGCTTGCGGTCCCACTGGACATAGGACCCGAGGCCCACGGGGCAGCCCAGCGCCACGACCTCGAACACCCCGCCGAGCGTGTCGCCCGCCGCCTTGGCCTGGTCGATGGCCTCGATCATCGCGCGCTCGGACGCCGGGTCGGCGCAGCGGACCTCTGATTCCTCAGCGCGGCGCCGGATCTCGTCCCAGGGGACCTCGAGCGCGCCGACGCGGATGCCGCCGATCTCGATCACATGGCTGAGGATGGTGATGCCGAACTCGCCGAGGAGCTTCTTGGCCACGCCCGCCACGGCCACGCGGGCCGTCGTCTCCCGGGCGCTGGAGCGCTCGAGGACATTGCGGATGTCGTGGTGGGCGTACTTCATCGCCCCCGCCAGGTCGGCGTGGCCTGGCCGCGGCCGGGTCACGGTCTTGGGCGCCGCCCCCTCCGGCGGCATGCCCACGGCCATGGTCTGCTTCCAGTTCTCCCAGTCGCGGTTCTGGATGGTGAGCGTGATGGGACTGCCGAGGGTCACGCCCCAGCGGACACCCGAGGAGATGTGGGCTTGGTCCCGCTCGATCTTCATCCGGCCGCCGCGGCCGTAGCCGCGCTGGCGGCGGGCGAGATCCTCGTTGATGTCGGCCTCGCCGAGCGTCAGGCCGGCGGGGATGCCGTCGATGACCGCGGTCAGCGCCTCGCCGTGGGACTCGCCGGCGGTGAGAAAGCGGAGTCCCACGGCAAAGCGGCCCTACCGCGTGGGCGCGACTGCCGCGGCCTGGCCGACGATCCCCTTGAGGACCGAGGGAGTGAGGAAGACGACGAGCTCGCGACCCGTCTCGAACGTCTCCTTCTGCTTGAACAGCCAGCCCAGAACCGGGATGTCGCCGAAGAGCGGCACCTTGCGGACGGTCGTCGAGTTTTGCGCCGTCGTCACGCCGCCGATGACCAGCCGCTCGCCCTCGTTGATGAGCACCAGGGTCTCCGCCTTGCGCCGATTGATGGCGGGCGGCGTGCCGGTGGCGCCCAGGTTGACCGGGTCGCCCCGCGAGTTGTTCTCGACCACCACGACCATCTTGATCTTGACCTGATCCTGGTCCCCGATTCTCTCACGGAGCACGGTCGGCGTCACCTCGAGCTTGAGCAGGGCTTCCTTGAACTGGATCTGGGTGCCTGCCGAGCTGACCGTGGCGTACGGGATCTCCTCGCCGAGGGACACCTGCGCCTTGTTGTTCTCGACCGTCACGATCTCCGGCCGCGCCAGCGTCCGGGTCTTGCCCTGACTGGCCAGCGCCTGCAGCGCCAGGTTGATGTTGTAGCGCGTGCCCACGATGCCGAACGAGATTCCGCCGGCGGGGATTTGGCTGGCCGAGTTGGGCAGCGCCTGGAACGGCAGGTTGACGATGTTCCCTGCGATCGGCAGCCCGGTCAGCGACTGGACCGGCAGCAGCCGTGAGAGATTGAGGTTCGGGTTGCGCGGGATGAGATTGCTGGGGGCGGTCGGGAACAGGTTGATCGTCGTCCCGTCGGGCTGCAGCACGCCGCCAGCCAGCGGGATATTGCCCAGGATGGGGTTGGCGGTGGTCTGGTAGCCCTGGCCGACCAAGGTGGTCGGGCCCCAGTTCTCGGCGCCGGCGCCGCCCCACTGCACGCCGATGGCCTCGAGCGCGTTGCGATCGAGGATCTCCATGCGGGCTTCGATCTTCACCTGGGGCAGCGGCACGTCGAGCTGCTCGCGGATCAGCTTCTTGAGCCGCTCGAGGTCCGCCTGATAGTGGCGGATGAAGACGCTGTTGGTCGGCTTGTGGGCCTGGATGGTGATGCCCTTGGCCAGCACGTCCTGGCTTACCGACCTGACGGCACCGGGCTGCTGCTGCTGTGCCTGGGGCCCGTAGAGGGCCGAGAACGGGGGCTCGGCGATGGGCGGCGGGCCGCTCACTCCGCTCGTCGGGATCGCCTGACCGGGGATCGGGACGTTCGAGACCGGTGCCGTGCCCTCGGGCGGGATGCCGAGGATGCCCTGAAGGGTCTTGGCCACCTCGACCGGATCAGCGTAGGAGAGCCGGATCAGCTCCTCCCGCAGGGGCCCGCGGGCTTCGGCCTCGCTCGCGGCGGCTGCGGCCTGCAGCTTCTTGACGGCGAGCTCCTGCTCCTTGATCTGCGCTTCGGCCATCTTGGTGCGGGTCTCGATCTCGGCCTTCCGCTTGGCCTCCTCCACCCGCGCGAGGGCCTCGCGCTCCTTGGTGAGCTGCTCGATCGTGACGACGCGGATCACACCCTCCTTCTCCACCTTGGCGAGACCCTTCGTCTCGAGGATGGTGTCGAGAGCCTGCTCCCACGTCACGTTGCGCAAGGTGACGGAGACCTTGCCCTTGACATCGTCACCCGCCACGATGTTCCTTCCACTCTCGGCGGCGAGGATGCGGAGCAGATTGATGATGTCGGCGTCCTTGAAGTCCAGCGAGATGAGCTTCTCGCCTGACGGTCTCGCGGGCGGAGGGGGCGGCGCGGGCGCGGGAGCCTGGGCCTGGGCGACGCGCACCTCCGGCCGCGGGGCGGCCGCGGGCTCGGCGCTCGGCTGGGCGGCGGCAACCACGACCCGGGGCGCGACAGCCGGGGCTGGCCCTGAGGCCTTCTCGGCAGGCGGCGCGGGCGCAGCCGGAGCGGGCGCTGCAGCCGTCTCGGCCGGCGCCTTGACCACGGCGGCGACCTCGGCCTTGCTCTCGGCTTTCGGCGCGTCCGATCCGGCCTCGGGCTTCGTGGCCGCTTCCATGCGCGGTGCCCCTGGGGTCTCGCTGCTGGCCGAAGGTTCGAGCACGACGGCGAGCCCCTCGGGGGTCTCCTCGATCCGGTAGCCGACCTTGCGGACCAGCTCCACGACGATGCGTGCGGTGCCCCGCTTCCACTGGCTGCCACGGACCTCCTTCACCGGGTCCAGGCCAGCCGTCCAGCGAGCCTTGGTCGTCGCGTAGGTCGTGCCCGCCATGTCGATGACGATGCGAGTGGGGGAGTCGATGACCTTGGTCTCGTACGTCACGGGCGCGGTGGTCTTGACCATGATGGTCACGCCCTCCGCCTGCCGCTCGATGCTGACTCCCTTCAACTGCGCCGGGCCATCGGCTGTCTGAGCGCGACCGATACCGACGCCGAGCACTGCCACCAGGGCCAGGATCCACGCGATTCGCACGCTCCTCATGGGACCATCGCCTCCCTTCGTCATAGGGCTAGTCCGTGGGCAGCCGCAAGGTCAGGGTCGTCGCCTTCTGCCCTCCGCGGGGCGCGACGGCGAACGTGACCGAGTTGGCGGTGATGGCGGTGACCCGACCGTCACCGAATGTGTCGCCGAGCTTGAGGATGTAGCCGATTCCATCGGGCGCCTCGACGAGGGCCAGCAGTTGCTGGCGCCCCTGAACGACACCCACGAGGCGCACCGTGCTGACCGTGATGCCGGCGCCCTCGCGGGCGATGCTGACGGCGATGAACGGATCACGCCGCCCCTGGGGCTCGTAACTGACCGGCGGCAGGACCGGACCGGCCTCGGGCTCCTTCGGAGCCACGGCCGGCGGAGCCGGCGTGGCCACCGGGCCCGCTCCCGTCCC
>DASSSH010000393.1:0-4685 GCA_035708525.1 Candidatus Methylomirabilota bacterium | reverse complement strand
TGAACTTGGCTGCCGGCTTGCCGATGAGCGGGGAGGGGATCTCGCGCGGGTTGGTCTTGAAGCCGTAGGCGAGGAGGATCAGGACCGGCACGACCGCCAGCGGGATGATCCACCGGGACCCGCGGGTGCTCATGCGGGCTTCCGTCGATCGGGCAGGATCGCGAGGGCCGCACCCAGGGTCAGGACGAGCCCGCCGATCCAGAGCCAGGAGACCATCCGGTTGACCTGGAGCTTGACCGTCGCATGGGAGCCGTCCTGAGCGAAGTCGCCCAGCACGAGGTAGAGGTCCTCGATCAGCCCCAGCCGGTAGTCCACCGCCGCGATCGGAGTCTGCTCCTGGGGATAGAACTTCTTGGCCGGACGGAGGACCGTCAGGGCTCCGCGGCCGTTCGAGACCGTAAAGGTGCCGGTGACCTTGAAGTGGTTGGACTCCTCGGAGGGCTCGAGTCCGTCGAAGCGGACGCGGTAGCCGGCCAGCTCCGCGCTCTGACCGCGCTCGAGCGAGGTCTCGGTCTGCGTCGACCAGGACTGCGAGCCGGCCACGCCCACGGCGATCAGCAGGATGCCCAGGTGGACGACGAAGCCGCCGTACCGACGGTTCTGACGGAGCAGGAGCCCCCACGTCGCCTCGCCCCAGGCATCGCCCGTGCGCCGGCGCGCGCGCGAGGCGCGGTAGAAATCGAGGACGATGGTGCCGGTGACGAAGACGACCAGCCCCAGGCACGCCACCGTCAGAGCGTTGCCCACACCGGCGACGTAGAGCACGGCTGCCGCGACGATCCCCACGGCGACGGGCTTGAGGAAGTTGCGCTTGAGGTTCTCCGCGGAGGCCCGCCGCCAGGCGATGAGCGGGCCGATACCCATCAGGAGCAGCAGGCTCAGGAAGATGGGAATGTTGACCAGGTTGAAGAAGGGTGCGCCCACGCTGACCTTGACGCCCTTCACGGCCTCGGAGAGCAGCGGGAACACGGTCCCGAAGAACACCGTGAAGGCGGCGGCCACGAGGAAGAGATTGTTGAGCAGGAACGCCGACTCGCGCGAGAGCACCGAGTCGAGCTCGGAATGCGCCCGCAGCCGATCCAGCCGCCATGCCAGCAACGAGAAGGAGCCCAGCAGGCCCAGAGCCAGGAAGCCCAGGAAGAACTGGCCGACGGAGCCCTGGGTGAAGGCGTGGACCGAGCCGATGATGCCCGAGCGCGTGAGGAAGGTTCCGAACAGAGTGAGACCGAAGGTGAGGATGATCAGGGTCAGGTTCCAGAGCTTCAGCATGTGCCGCCGCTCCTGGATCATGACCGAGTGCAGGAATGCCGTCCCGGTGAGCCAGGGCATGAAGGCCGCATTCTCCACCGGGTCCCACGCCCAGTAGCCGCCCCAGCCGAGCACGTGATAGCTCCACCAGCCGCCGATCAGCAGGCCCAGCGAGAGGAAGTACCAGGCGACGATGGTCCAGCGGCGCGTGATCGTGATCCACTCGTCACCCGTCCGGCCGATGATGAGCGCTGCCATGGCGAAGGCGAATGGCACCGTGAAGCCGGTGAAGCCGAGGTACAGGGCCACGGGGTGGGTGATCATGCCCGAGTCCTCGAGGAGCGGGTTCAGCCCGCGCCCGTCCGCGGGCACGGGCGTGAGCCGTTCGAACGGCGGCGCCGGGATGGTCATCACGAGCAAGAAGAAGGCCGCCACACCCAGCATCACGGCCAGCACCCAGGGATAGTAGGAGGGCTGGCGGCGCCGGTACTGCCCCACCACGATCAGGGTGTAGAGGCTCAGCATCCACGTCCAGAGGATGATGGAGCCCTCGAGGGAGCCCCAGAGCGCCGTGATCCGGTAGTAGAAGGGCGTGCCGCGATTGGTGTTGGTGGCGACGTAGCGGACCGAGAAGTCGAAGGTGAGGAAGGCATAGACCAGCAGCAGCATGCAGGCGGTCACCAGGACCCAGACGGCGATGGCCGCGCGCTCCGACGACACGATCAGCGCCCGCCGGTCCGTGCCCGCGCCCACCGCCGCAGCGACGCAGCCGAAGAGCGCCAGCGTCAGCGCGGCGACGGTGGCGGCATATCCCAGCTCCGGTATCATTTTTCTCGCCTGAATGTGGAAGACATCGCGTTGCGGTTAGGCTCCTTCGCCCAAGCGCTCATCGTCCATCTCGCCTGAACGTCAAACCATCCAGTTGTGCGGTTAGGCTCCTTCGCGCAAGCGCTCATCCGAACTGCCTCGCGCGAGACCTCTGCGTGCCACTCAGCGGGGTCTGGCTTCATCGCTCGAGTCTTTTCTCAGGGTCTTCAGGAGCTCCTTGTAGCCCGCCTGGCCGGTGTCGTGAGGTGCCTTGTACTCTTCCGAGTGCTTCGCCAGGATCATCGAAGCTTTGAAGTAGCCGTCACCGCTCCAGGTGCCTTCGACCACCGCGCCCCGGCCCTCGGCGAACAGGTCGGGCGGCGTCCCACGATGGCGGACGGGGACCGAGGCCTTGCCGTCCGAGAGGGTGAAGGCCAGGCTCAGGCTCCGCGGATCCCACTTGAGCGAGCCACGCTCGACCACGCCGCCCAAGCGGTAGGCTTTGCCCGAGACCGGCGCCGCCTGGAGCTCGCTGGGTGTCACGAAGTAGACCATCGACTGGCTCACGCCGGCATAGACGAGATAGCCGAGCGCCGCCACGATGATCAGGCCTCCGGCGATGAACTTGGCCCGGCGATTCACGGGGCGCGTCGCCCTCCGCCCTGCTGGCGCCCCGCGAGAGCCCGCGTCCGGGCGCCCAGATAGCGCCAGTAGCCGAGCAGGGCCACGGCTGCCAGGCCGTACGCGGCGAAGACGTAGCTCCAGTTGTCGGGCATGGAGCTCATAGGGCGATCTCCTGCTCCAGCCGCGCGATCTCCATCCGGCGGGAGAGGAAGTACGCGAAGACCAGGGTCAGCGCCAGCCAGTTGATCAGCAGGGCCAGCCGGATTTCGGGCGAGATCGGCGAGGGCTCCGGTCCCAGGATCGTGGACGGCTGATGGAGCGCCCGCCACCACTTGACCGAGAAATGCACGATGGGCATGTTCGCTGCGCCGACGATGCCGACGACGGCGGCGGCGCGGGCGCGCGCGTCAGGGTCCTCGATCATCCCTCGCAGGAGCAGGTACCCCACGTAGACGATGAACAGCACCGCGGTGGATGTCAGCCGTGCGTCCCACGTCCACCACGTTCCCCAAGTCGGGCGCCCCCAGATCGAGCCCGACGCGATGGTGATGCCGGTGAAGAGCACTCCCAGCTCGGCCGCCGAGGCAGCCAGGCGGTCCCAGACCCCCCGCCGGCTGGCGAGATAGACGATGCTCGCCACCAACACGAGCCCAAACGCCAGGTACGCCGTGAGCACCGAGGGCACGTGCAGATACATGATGCGCTGGACATTGCCCTGCACGATCTCTCGCGGGGCATAGCCGAACCCCGCCACCAGCCCCGCGATCACGCCGATCAGCGCCAGCCAGCCGAGCGCGCGCCTCATGCCGGCGCGGGCCCCGGCCGGTCTGCCGGCTCGCCGGTCGCGCAGACCTCGGCCCTTCGCCTAGCGGGATTCTCGAACATCGGGCCTCCTTCGCGAGAGTCTATGAGCGGGACGAACCCGAGTGTAGTGGGCTGGTGGCGGTCCGTCAACCCGATGCGGCGAGCCGGGCGCGCCTTCCTGAGGCGGCCCTGAGACACGTGTCGCCGAGCCGCCCCGGTCCTTGACCCGAGCGTCGCCAAGATCATCATCGCGGTCGGACATAAAGACGCGACAACTCAGGGGTTCCATTCCTTTCTCTCGACACAGCGCAAGCTCGCTCCCCGAGGAAAGCAAACATCGTACCCGTTGGCCGGGAATCGCCGTGCAGGTTCGGGTAGACTTCGACAGGTTGCCTCCCCACGGAGTGAGGCGGAGAAAGGATGGCCGCGAATGAAGTCGACCTCCGAGACCGCAGCGAAGGGGGTGGGGGACCATACGATTCTGTGGCGGAGACTGGACCGGCTCGGATACGAATCCGCCCGGTTATCCCGCGACGGGTCCACCTGGTGTCTCGCCGGCAGCGCGGTCTTTGCGCACGACCGGCAGCCGTGTCGGCTCGACTATCGGGTGCTCTCCGATGCGCACTGGCGGACCGTCGCTGCCCACGTCGCGGGCTGGGTCGGTCGCGAGGCCGTCGCGATCGAGCTCGCGGCCGATTCCGAGCGCCGCTGGCGGGTCAACGGCAGGGAGTGCGCGGCCGTGACGGGTTGCATCGATCTCGATCTGAACTTCAGCCCGTCCACCAATCTCTTGCCGATTCGTCGCCTGGGCCTGGCCGTCGGGGAAGAGGCCGAGGTGAAAGCCGCTTGGCTCCGCTTTCCCGGGTTCGCTCTCGAGCCGCTCAGTCAGGTCTACCGGCGCATCAGCGCCCAGACCTACCGATACGAGTCCGCGGGCGGGGCGTTCACCACGGAGCTGCCGGTGAACGCGGCGGGTTTCGTGATCGAGTATCCGAGTTTCTGGGCGGCTGAAGCCGTCACGTGACCATCCTCATCGCCCGAGCAGCGCCCCGGCGATCGCGGTGAGACCACCGGCCACGCAGAGCACGAAGCCCAGGCCGCCGATCCGGTACCAGGGCCGGATCCGAGATTGCTCGGCGTCGGTCAGGTGGCGGTGCAGAGTCGATGGCGACAGCCACCACGTCCGGGGTAGCGGCACCTTT
>DASSSH010000392.1:0-2282 GCA_035708525.1 Candidatus Methylomirabilota bacterium | reverse complement strand
TCCTCGCCGCCCGGGCCCGCGCAGGACCCGACCCTGCTGTTCACCAACGCCGGCATGGTCCAGTTCAAGGCCGTGTTCCTGGGGGACGAGCGCCGCGACTACGTGCGCGCCGCCAGCGCGCAGAAGTGCGTGCGCGCCGGGGGGAAGCACAACGACCTGGAAAACGTCGGTCACACCGCGCGCCATCACACTTTCTTCGAGATGCTCGGCAACTTCTCCTTCGGCGACTACTTCAAGATGGAAGCGATCGAGTTCTGCTGGGAGCTCCTCACGGGGAGATGGGGACTGCCCAAGGATCGCCTGAAGGCGACGGTCTTCCACGACGACGACGAGGCCTTCAGCCTCTGGAAGCAGGTCGCCGGGATGAGCGACGAGCGGATCCTGCGCCTGGGCGAGAAGGACAATTTCTGGGCGATGGGCGACCACGGTCCCTGCGGGCCGTGCTCCGAGGTCCACTTCCATCAGGGCGATCATCTACCGTGCGCCGAGGAGCAGGCGGGGCGGCGCTGCCTGGGTCCCGCGTGCGAGTGCGATCGGTGGCTCGAGATCTGGAATCTGGTCTTCATGCAGTTCGATCGTGACGCCACCGGCCGCATGCGGCCGCTGCCCAGGCCCTCGATCGACACGGGCATGGGGCTCGAGCGCGTCACGGCGGTGCTGCAGGGCAAGCAGTCCAGCTTCGACACCGACCTGCTCCGCCCGCTCATCGCGCATGTCGAGCGGCTCGCGCGCAAGGGCTACGGGGCGCGCGAGGAGGACGACGTCTCGATGCGGGTGATCGCCGATCACGCGCGGGCGGCCGCGTTCCTCATCACCGACGGCGTCACGCCGTCCAACGAATGGCGCGGCTACGTGCTGCGGCGGATCATGCGCCGGGCCATGCGGCACGGACGGATGCTGGGGCTCATGGAGCCCTTCCTCTGGGACGTGACGGGGACGGTGGCGACGCTCATGGGTGAGGCCTACCCCGAGGTTGTCGAGCACCGCGCGCGCGTCGCGGAGACCGTGCGGCAGGAAGAGGAGCGCTTCGCCGAAACGCTGGACCTGGGCATGGCCAAGATCCGCGAGTACATCGAGAGCCACGCGGGCGAGGCCCGCAAAGTCGTCGACGGCAAGTTCCTCTTCACGCTCTACGACACCCACGGCTTTCCCACGGATCTCGCTCAGGAGGTCTTCCAGGACGCCGGCTGGTCGGTGCCGCCCGAGTCCCTGGAGCGGTTCGAGTCCGAGATGGAGGCCCAGCGCGAGCGCGCGCGGGCCGGCGCGTCGTTCGCGGTGACCGACGGCGGCGAGCGCGCGGTGGCGATCTACCAACAGCTGTCCGCCCAGCTGCCCAAGCCCCAGTTCCTTGGCTACAGCACGCTCGCGACGCCGGCGCGCATCCTCGCCATGGTGGCCGACGGGCAGCGCCACCCGGTGGTGCGCCAGGGCGAGACCGTCGAGATCATCCTGGACCGGACGCCGGCCTATGCCGAGTCGGGCGGCCAGATGGGCGACACCGGCGCCCTCGTCGGACGCGAGGGGCAGGGCCGCATCGAGGACACCTATTACCGGGGCAGCCAGCTCATCGTCCACCGAGTGAAGGTGACCGAGGGGCGGTTCAGCGAGAACGAGGAAGTCGCGGTCAGCGTCGAGTCACGGCGGCGGCAGGGACTGCGGTTGCATCATACCGGCACTCACCTTCTGCACGCCGCGCTCCGCAGGGTGCTGGGTACCCATGTCACCCAGGCGGGCTCCCTCGTGGCGCCGGACCATCTCCGCTTCGACTTCTCCCACGGCACCGGGGTCAAGGACAGCGAGCTGGAGAAGGTCGAGGATCTGGTCAACGAGCAGGTCCAGGCCAACATCGTGGTGACGCCGGCCGAGATGGACCTGCAGGAGGCGCTCAAGAGCGGCGCCATGGCGCTGTTCGGCGAGAAGTACGGCGAACGCGTGCGGGTGATCAAGATCGGCGACTTCTCCGTCGAGCTGTGCGGCGGCACCCATCTGGACGCGACCGGGCAGATCGGCCTGTTCAAAGTGACCTCGGAGGGCGCCGTGGCCTCCGGCGTGCGGCGCATCGAGGCGGTGACGGCTGAAGAAGCGCTCAAGCACGTCGGGCGCGAGGAGGCGGCGCTGCGGGAGTCGGCCGGTTTGCTGAAGATCCCGCCGCTCGAGCTGCCCCAGCGCCTGCAGAAACTGCTCGACGAGCAGAAGCAGCTCGAGAAGCAGCTGGCCCAGCTCGAGGCGCGGCTGGCCAAGAGCCGGGCCCAGGAGCTGGTGGCCGCCGCGAAGCAGGTGGC
>DASSSH010000391.1:0-5725 GCA_035708525.1 Candidatus Methylomirabilota bacterium | reverse complement strand
ACCTGGTAGGTCATGCGCCGATCATGCCCGAGAATAAATGACCGTGCACCCTCAATCGAACCGCCCGTCCCGCGATCGCCGTACGGAACCTGCTCCGGTCAGGTACTCCCACGGCACACGGGAGGGGCGCCTTACCGTTGCTCCCTTCCGGGCCTGGCGGGGTTCGACGCATCCCGTTGCGTGGGGCCCAACCCTCAACGCCGTCCCATACGGCTCATTCGACACGAGCGGCCCTCGAGAGGGAATTCAACCCCGCTATAGCGGATTGCGGGTTACAGGGCACCGCTACCTCCCCGTCTAGCACGGCCACGCTGAAAAATCTGGCGGAGGGGGTGGGATTCGAACCCACGGCAGGGTTGCCCCTGCACGGCATTTCCAGTGCCGCACCTTCGGCCACTCGGCCACCCCTCCGATCCTGCATCTCGCCGGCTGACCGCCCGACCTTCGGGCGCCGGAGCCCTGCGCAGGCGCCTCGAAGTGCAAATCAGAAATTCAAAATGGCGGAGGGGAGAGGATTTGAACCCCCGAGGGACTTACGCCCCTATCCGATTTCGAGTCGGACGCCTTCAACCGGGCTCGGCCACCCCTCCGGATCAATCGAACTTTTCACCGCTCGCCTGCTCAACTCAGCACTCGGCTCGCACCTCCGGTGCTCACCTCGAACTACCACGCTCGTGCCTGCGGCAGCTCGGCCGTCGCTCAGCTCGCACTACCTCTTCTCCTTGAAAAACTCCGTCAGGAGCGCGGCACACTCCGCGCTCTTGATTCCCCCGCTGACTGCGACCTGGTGATTGAGCCGCACGTCGTCCAGCAGCCGGTAGAGGCTGCGGGCCGCGCCGGCTTTCGGATCGGCGGCACCGTAGATCAGCCGCGCCACCCGCGCCTGGAGCGCCGCGCCGCAGCACATCGGACACGGCTCCACCGTCGCGTAGAGCGAAGCGCCGGGCAGCCGGTAATTCTTCATCTGCCGTGCCGCGGCTCTCAGCGCCACGATCTCGGCGTGCGCCGTCGGGTCACCAGCGCCGATCGGCTGATTGTGCCCGCTGCCGATCACTTGCCCGTCGAGCACCACCACCGCGCCGACGGGTACCTCGCCGGCTGCGGAGGCCTGCCGCGCTTCAGCGAGGGCCAGTTCCATGAAGGCCGCGTCATCCTCCTCGCTCGGCGGACGCATCAGCGCGGCCAGCCTGAGGCCAGGGGGGCCGATCCGCCAGCCCCCCTGCCCTCCAAATGGCGCGCCCTAGAGGAATCGAACCTCTGACCTTCGGATTCGTAGTCCGACGCTCTATCCATCTGAGCTAAGGGCGCTCTTGGCGGAGAGGCCGGGATTCGAACCCGGGACAGAGGTTTTGCCCCTGTAACCGCTTAGCAGGCGGCTGCCTTCGGCCGACTCGGCCACCTCTCCGAACGGTCAAGCCTACCGAGTATAAAGGATTTGGGCCCCGGCGACCACTCAGCCGGGGCCCGCCAATGGCGGAGGGGGAGGGATTCGAACCCCCGATCCCTTGCGGGATTCCGGTTTTCAAGACCGGCGCCTTCAACCGGGCTCGGCCACCCCTCCGGTGGGTTTATTTCGATGCCGGTACGATGCGCTCCTGGCCGGCCATGTAGGGCCGCAGCGCTGCGGGAATCGTCACCGACCCGTCGCGCTCCTGGTAGTTCTCCAGCACGGCGACCAAAGTGCGTCCGACCGCCAGCCCGGAGCCGTTCAGCGTGTGGCAGTAGTCAACCTTCCCGCCGGCGGCCGGCCGGTACTTGAGATCCAGGCGCCGGGCCTGGAACGCCTCGCAGTTCGAGCACGAGGAGATCTCCCGGTACTTGCGCTGCCCCGGCAGCCAGACCTCGAGGTCGTAGGTCTTGGCGGACTGGAACCCCATGTCCGCCGTGCAGAGCGTCACCACGCGGTACGGCAGCTCGAGCCGCTGGAGCACGGCCTCGGCGCTCCGCACCATCGATTCCAGCTCGTCGTAGGACTGCGCGGGCGTGGTGACCTTGACCATCTCCACCTTGTCGAACTGATGGACCCGGATCATCCCCTTGGTGTCCTGGCCGTACGTCCCCGCCTCGCGGCGGTAGCAGGGCGTGAATGCGCAGTAGCGCTTCGGCAGCTCGGCCTCCGGCAGGATCTCGCCGCCGTGCAGCGCCGTCACCGAGACCTCCGCCGTCGGGATTAGGTAGAGCGTCCGGTCGGCCTCCGGCTCCACCGTCTTGAACAGCTGCTCCTCGAACTTCGGCAGCACGCCCACGCCGGTCATCGTGGCCGCGTTCACCAGATGCGGCACCCACACCTCGGTGAAGCCGTGCTCGCGCGTGTGCAGATCGAGCATGAACTGGGCCAGCGCCCGGGAGAGCCGCGCCGCCGAGTCCCACATGACGACGAAGCGCGACTTGGCGAGCTTCGCCGCCCGCTCGAAGTCGAGGATGCCGAGCGCCTCGCCCACGTCGAAGTGCTGCTTGGGCTCGAAGTCGAAGGCCCGCGGTGTCCCCCAGCGCCGCACTTCCGTGTTGTCCTCGGCCGACCGCCCGACCGGCACACTCGGGTGCGGGACGTTCGGCACGTCGAGCAGCAGCGCCTCGAGCCGCTCCTCCGTCTGCTTGATCCGGCCGTCGAGGACCTTGATCCGCTCTCCGACCTCGCGCATGCGCGCCATGGCCGCATCGGCGTTCTCCCCGCGCCGCTTCGCCTGGCCGATGGCCTCGGAGGCGCGGTTGCGCTCGGCCTTGAGCTCCTCGGCTTCCTTGAGGAGCCTCCGCCGCTCGGCGTCGGCCTCGAGGACAGGCTGCAGCGACACCGCCGCGCCGCGCGTCGCGAGCGCGCGCTCCGTCGCCGCCGTCTCCTCTCGAATCAGCCTGAGATCCAGCACGGTCCCCTCACCTTCAGCCCCCTCGCCTTCAGCCCCCTCACCCTAACCCTCTCCCCCAGGGGAGAGGGAGACAAAAAAAGAGGCCGCCGATGCGGCCTCTCACCCCGCCGGGCCTGCCTGCCCCAGCGAGGCCTACGCTGACGACTCGCTGACGCCGTTGTGCTCGGCCTCGACCCGCGCGATGCTCCCGACCCGATCGTCGGGCTCGAGATCGATGATGCGCACGCCCATGGTATTGCGTCCCTGGCTCGTGATGTCGTCGGCGTGCAGTCGGATCATCTTGCCCTTGGTCGTGACGACGAGGAGATCATCCACCTCGCGGACCTGCAGCATGCCCACCACCGAGCCGTTGCGCCCCTCGGTCTTGATGTCGATGATGCCTTTCCCCGCCCGGCCCTGGAGCCGGTACTCGTCCAGGGGCGTGCGTTTCCCGTAGCCGCGCTCGGTGACCGTGAGAATGGTCACGCCTTCCTGCACCACCTCGGCGGCGATGACCTGGTCGTCGCCTTCCAGCTCGATGCCGCGCACGCCGCCCGCCGCCCGCCCCATTGGCCGGACCTCGTCTTCCGCGAACCGGATGATCATGCCCTCCTTGGTGGAGAGCAGGACCTCGCGGCGCCCGTCCGTGCGCCGGGCGGCGATCACCTCGTCGCCTGGATCGAGCGTGATGGCCAGGATGCCGCCCGCCCGCGGGTGGGAGAAGGCCTCCAGCTCGGTCTTCTTCACCGTCCCCTTCTTGGTGGCGAACAGGATGTAGCCGCCGGCGGCGAAGTCCCGCACGGGCACGCAGGTGGCGACCTGCTCGCCCTCGGCCAGCGAGAGGACGTTGACCATGGCCTTGCCCTTGGCCATGCGCCCGCCCTCGGGGATCTCGTGTACCTTGAGCCAGTGCACCTTGCCCTTGTTGGTGAAGAAGAGTAGGTAGGAGTGCGTCGAGGCCACGAAGAGGTCCTCGACGATGTCCTCTTCCTTGGTCTCCATCCCCATCACGCCCTTGCCACCGCGCTTCTGACTGCGATAGGCCTCCACGTGCGTCCGCTTGATGTAGCCGGAGCGCGTGATGGTCACCACCATGTCCTCGTCGGCCAGCAGGTCCTCGATCGTCAGGTCGACGGTTTCCTCGAGGATCTCCGTGCGCCGCTCGTCGCCAAACTCGGTCTTCAGCGCGGCCAGCTCGTCCTTGATGATTCCCATCAAGCGCTGCTCGGAGGCCAGGATGCCCTTGAGGTCGGCGATGAGCGCCAGGGTTTGCTCATGCTCTTCGACGATCTTGTGGCGCTCGAGCTGGGTCAGGCGCTGCAGTCGCATGTCGAGGATATGCTTGGCCTGGATCTCGGTGAGATCGAGCCGGCTCATCAGGGCGGTCTTCGCCGCCTCCGGGTCCTCCGCCTGCCGGATCAGCCGGATCACCAGGTCCAGGTGATCGACGGCCTTCCGCAGCCCTTCGAGGATGTGGGCCTTCTCCTCGGCCCGCGCCAGGTCGTACTTCGTCCGCCGCGTCACGACTTCGCGGCGGAAGGCGATGAACTCCTGGAGCATCTGCTTGAGCGTGACCACCTGCGGCCGCCGGCCCACCAGCGCCAGCATGATGATGCCGAATGTGCTCTGCATCGGCGTGTGCTTGTAGAGCTGGTTCATCACGATCTGCGGGATCTCGCCGCGCCCCAGCTCCAGCACGACGCGGATGCCCTCGCGGTTCGACTCGTCCCGCCGCTCCGAGATGCCCTCGATCTTCCTGTCGCGCATCAGCTCGCCGATCTTCTCGATCAGCGCGGCCTTGTTCACCTGATACGGCAGCTCGGTGACGATGATGGCTTCGCGCCCGCCCCGCAGCTTCTCGACATGGGCCTTGGCCCGCAGCGTGATGATGCCGCGCCCCGTCGTGTAGGCCTCCCGGATCCCCTGCCGGCCGTAGATATAGCCGCGCGTGGGAAAGTCCGGCCCCGGCACCACCTCCATCAGCTCGTCGATGGAGACCTCGGGATCGTCGACGACCTTGATCAGGGCATCCACGATCTCGGACAGGTTGTGCGGCGGGATATTGGTCGCCATGCCGACGGCGATGCCTGAAGAGCCGTTGACCAGGAGGTTCGGCACCTTGGTCGGCAGGACGGTGGGCTCGCGCTCGGACTCGTCGAAGTTGGGGACGAAGTTGACCGTGTCCTTGTCGATGTCAGCCAGCAGCTCGTGGGCGATCTTGGCCAGCCGCGCCTCGGTATAGCGATAGGCTGCCGGTGGGTCGCCGTCGATGGAGCCGAAGTTGCCCTGCCCATCGACCAGCGGATAGCGCAGCGAGAAGTCTTGCACCATCCGCACCAGCGCCTCGTACACGGGCGCGTCACCGTGCGGGTGGTACTTGCCTAGCACCTCGCCCACCACCTTCGCCGACTTCCGGTAGGCGCGGTTCCAGTTGAGCCCCAGCCCGGCCATGGTGTAGAGGACGCGCCGGTGCACCGGCTTGAGCCCGTCCTTGATGTCGGGCAGCGCTCGACCCACGATGACCGACATCGCGTAGTCGAGGTACGACTTCCGCATCTCCTCTTCGATCGGGACGGGCGTCTGGCGCTCGGGACTCATGCGGGTGGGGTCAGGCTCCTAGATGTCGAGGTTGACGACGTCCAGCGCGTTCTTTTCGATGAACTCGCGCCGCGGCTCCACGGCGTCGCCCATCAGCACCGTGAACATCTCGTCGGCGCCGACGGCATCCTCCATGGTGACCTTGAGGAGCGTGCGCGTCTCCGGGTTCATCGTGGTCTCCCAGAGCTGCTCGGGGTTCATCTCTCCGAGTCCCTTGTACCGCTGGAGGGTCGCGCCGTCCTTGGCGAGCTCCATCACCACGCGCAGCAGCTCGTCCAGCGTCT
>DASSSH010000390.1:0-4542 GCA_035708525.1 Candidatus Methylomirabilota bacterium | reverse complement strand
CAGCCGGTTCTCGACGGGCACCTCGCAGTCGGTGAAGTGCAGCGCCACCGTGGGCGAGCCGTGGATGCCGAGCTTCCGCTCGTTCTTGCCGACGCTGAAGCCCTTCATGCCCGGCTCGATCAGGAGCGCGCTCACGCCCTTTGCCCGCTTGGCCCGGTTGGTCGTCACGAAGACCGTGATCACCCCCGCGTGTGAGCCATTGGTCACCCACATCTTGGAGCCGTTGACGATGTAGCGGTCGCCCTTGCGGACCGCCGCGCACTGCATGCTCGCCGCGTCGGAGCCCGAGCCGGACTCGGACAGCGAGAAGGCGGCCGTGATCTCCCCCGAGGCGATCCGCGGCAGGTAGCGCTGCTTCTGGGCTTCGGAGCCCGCGAAGATGATGGGGTAGCCGCCGAGGTTCTGCACGAGGAAGATGGTCGAGGTCGCCGCGCAGGCCCATGCGACCTCTTCGGCCGCCAGGCAGAAGGCCAGCGAACCCGCCCCGGCGCCGCCGTACTCCTCGGGAATGTGCAGTCCCATCAGTCCCTGCTGGCCGAGCAGCTTGAGCTGCTCGCTCGGGTACTCGCCGGTCTCGTCCACGTGCGCGGCCAGTGGGGCGATCCGCTCGCGGGCGATCTCGCGGGCCAGATCGCGGATCGCCCGTTGCTCGTCGGTGAGGTAGTAGAGCTGGTTCATGCCTTCTTGCCGCTGTAGTCGTAGAAGCCCTTGCCGGTCTTGCGCCCCAACTGTCCCGCCATGTCTCCAGCCTCAACATGGCCAAGCCATGTTGACCGTGGGCCAGTCAGATCGCGACGATCGGCCACATCCGCAACCACCGTCACGCCTTCTTGCCGCTGTAGTCGTAGAAGCCCTTGCCGGTCTTGCGCCCCAACTGTCCCGCCATCACCATGCGTTTCAGGAGCGGGGGTGGGGCGTAGCGGGGCTCGCGGAACTCCTCGAACATGACCTCGGCGACGTACATCGTCGTATCGAGGCCCACCAGGTCCAGCAGCGTGAACGGCCCCATGGGGTAGCCGCAGCCGAGCTTCATCGCCTGGTCGATGTCCTCGAGAGTGGCGAGACCGCCCTCGTAGACGCGGATTGCATCGAGCAGATACGGCACCAGCAGGCGGTTGACGATGAAGGCGGTGGAGTCCCTGGTGCGTACCGGCACCTTGCCCACGGCCTGGACCCACTCGTAGGCCTGCAGCACGCTCTTCTCATCGGTCAGGATCGTCTGCACTACTTCCACCAGCTTCATCAGCGGCACCGGGTTGAAGAAGTGCAGTCCCAGCACCTGTCCCGGTCGCTTGGTGGCCGCCGCCATGGCCGTGATGTTGCAGGAGGAGGTGTTGGAGGCCAGCAGCGCGTGCGGCGGGCAGATGCGGTCGAGCTTGGCGAAGGTCTCGTTCTTGAGCGGCTGATTCTCGGTGATGGCCTCGATGACCAAGTCGCAGTCCTTGAGGTCCTCGAGCTGGGTGCCGCCCGTGAGCCGGGCCAGGGTCTCCTGCATGACCCGCTCCTCGATCTTGGCCTTGGCGACGAGACCTTCGAGACTCCTGCGGATCCCGCCCAGACCCTTGTCGAGCAGCTCGCGGTTGGCCTCGACCACCAAAGTGGAGAACCCGGCCTGGGCCGAGACCTGCGCAATGCCCGAGCCCATGAGGCCGCAGCCGATGACTCCGACCTTCTTGATTGCCATGTCTGTAATCGGGCCTCCGGTTTTCTGAGGTGGAATCGAAACGCCGCTGCCGCCGAAGTGCGGGCCGGCCCTACCGGCGGCGGCCCGGCAAGGCCCGGAGCTGCGCCGCCTCGTGCGCGAGATCACCGGGCGGGCACGGATTCCTGACGGTGACCGTGATCCCGGTGCCCACATGGCGGGCCGACCCGTCCGGCAGCGTCTCCCACTCGGCGGGGCTTCTCAGCGCTGGCGTCGTATCCCGATTGAGCATCTCCTTGAGCGCCGTGTCGGGCGCCTCGGCGGGGCGCGCGAGCAGCTTGAGGATCATGGGCGCGTTGAGCTGCTCGCGCAGCTCTTCGGCGGCGACCCCGCGCGCGCCGCCCAGCAAGCCCACGGTGATCGCCCCGGCGATCAGCGATCCTCCCACCACCCGGCTCCGCTGCACGATTCCCGGTCCTCCCTCGCCTCTACTCATACACGATCAGGGACTCGAGCGCATACCCCTTCAACCGCTCCCGTCCCTTGAGAAACGCCAGCTCGATCAGAAATGCCGCCCCCACGATCTTCCCACCCAGCCGCTCCACCAAGCGCAGCGTGGCAGCCATGGTACCGCCCGTGGCCAGCAGGTCGTCCACCACCAGAACGCGCTGACCCGGCCGGATGGCGTCCTCATGGATCGCCAGAATGTCCCGACCATACTCGAGCTCGTACTCCTCCTCGATGGTTGGTGCCGGCAGCTTGCCCCGCTTTCGCACCGGGACGAAGCCGGCCTTGAGCTGGTGCGCCAGCGCGCCGCCGAAGATGAAGCCGCGGGATTCGACGCCGACCACGACGTCGATCAGGGAGGTGTGGTACTTGGAGGCCAGGTGGTCGATGACCGATGCCCATGCCGGCCCATCCTTGAGCAGAGTGGTGATGTCCTTAAACAGGATCCCCTCGCTCGGGAAGTCCTTGATATCACGAATTTTTGCCCTGAGCTCGGTCAGCTCCATGGCGGAGTGAGATGTTACTCGCACCGCGGGCCATGACGCAATACGAAAAAGGCCGTCGTCGGCGAGACCAAGCCGATCAATTCGGCGCCCGCAGGGCATGCACGACGCCCTCGGGATTGGTCGGCGTGATCAGCAGCGGGCGGCCACCGCGCACCTCCACCCAGACGAATCCGTCCAGGCGCGAGATGTAGGTGTCCACCCAGCCGCGCTGCGTGGTCCACGCCCACCCGAACTGCCCCCACAACCCTCCGACACCGACACGCGCCCCCCAGCCCAGCTCCCGGCGCAGATCGCGCCGGTCCACGAGGCGCACGGCGACGATCCGCGCGCCCGGGATGACGCGACGGTGGAGCGGCCAGACCAGGGTGAGGCCGTCGGCCGACACCTCGAAACGGGTCGGCCGGGCCCAGAGCCAGACCGCGACATAGAGTCCCACGACGGCACCCGCCAGGCCGAGCATCACCGGCTGCCCACTCAAGGCGGCCGCCAAGCCCAGGATCCCGGGCACGATCAGGACGATGCCGGTGAGCACGACGATGAGCGGCGACATCGGGGCGAGCGGGAAGGTCGCCCGCGCCGGCCCCGCGCTCACAGCCGCTCGAGCCTCGCCGGCAGCTGGGCCAGATCGGTGACGGTCAGATCGGCGTGGGCGGCGGGCACGCGGCCTTCAACGGCGTAGTGGATCGCGCGCATGCCGACGCCCTGCGCGCCGGTGACATCGTCGAGCGGGTTGTCGCCCACGTGGGCGGCTTGCGCCGGGGCGGCGCCGGCCAGCCTCAGCGTCCGCAGAAAGATCTCGGCGTCGGGCTTCCGGTATCCGATCTCGTCGGAGTACGAGATCACGGCGAAGTGGCGCAGCAGCGCATGCTGCTCGAGCAGGCGGCGGAGGATCACGCCCGGCGTCCGCCCGGTGTTGGAGATGATGCCCACCTTCACGCCGCGGGCGACCAGGGTCCGCACGGTCTCGGCGGCGCCGGACACGAGAGCCGGCGGGTAACGAAGGACCGGTGTGATGTAGCCCTCCACGAGCTCCTCGAACAGCGGTCCCGGCAGGCGCCCGGCCAGCCCCGGGACCGCGCAGTCGAGCACCAGGCGCACTTGATCGGCGTGGCTCGGATCGCGATGACGGCTCCAGAAGCGCTCCCGGAGCACCTCGGCCGAGCGGTCGTGAGCCTCGGCGACCTCGGCTTCGGGGCGCGGCGCCCCCGCCTGCTCGAGGGCGCGGCGAAGCGCCTGGATGCGCAGGTCCCGCTGCGCGCGCAGGTTGTCGGGCGAATCCTGGACCAGGGTCTCCCAGAAGTCGAACGTCACCACGCGGATCGGCATCACAAGGCTACTCGAACTTGAGCTTGCGCTTTTCCAGGAAGGCCTGCATCGCCTCGCGCGGCTCGTCGGTCGCGTAGGCCTGCGCCAGCGCGTTGATGCCGGACTCGATGGCCGTGCGGAGGTCGGTGTTGCGCCAGCGGATGATCAGCTCCTTCTGGAGCCGCACCGCGCCGGGCGCGCACTCGAGAATGCGGTCGACGAGCTCGGCCGTCACGGTCTCCAGGCGCTCGCGGGGGGCGACTCGATTGACGAGCCCCCACTCCAGCGCCTGCCTGGCCGTGATGTTCTCCCCGGTCAGCAGGAACTCGGCCGCCCGGCCTGGCCCGATCAGCACCGGCAGGAGCGCCGCCTCGATCACGGACGGGATGCCGACGCGGATCTCTGGCAGCCCCATGAGGGCGTCCTCCGCCGCCGTCCGCATGTCGCAGGCCATGGCCAGCTCGAAGCCGCCGCCCAGGCAGTGGCCGTTCATCATACACACGGTGGGAAATGGGGCGTCGTGCACGGCGTGGATCGCGGCGTGCAGACTCGCGATGAACGCCTTGGCGGTCGCCGGTGTGA
>DASSSH010000389.1:0-8914 GCA_035708525.1 Candidatus Methylomirabilota bacterium | reverse complement strand
GGGTGCAAGACGCGATCCGGAGCCCTCCACCCGAGCGCTTGCGCGATCTCGTAGGCGTAGGTCTTCTTGCCTTCGTAGCGGAACGGGTTGTCGGTGCCGCAGTCGTACCACTTCACCTGACCGCTCTTGATCAGCCGGCGGTACATGGCGTTGATCTCCGAGTAATGCCCCTTGACCCGGACGAGTTCAGCCCCGAAGAAGATCGCCTGGGCCATCTTGGGTAACGGGGTCTCGTACGGGCAGAAGACCACGCTCCGGAGGCCAGCCCGGGCGGCATAGGCGGCCGCCGAGGAGGCCTTGTTTCCGGTGGAGTCGCAGCTCAGGATGCCGTAGCCGAACTCCAGCGCCTTCGTGGCGGACACGGTAATCGAGCGGTCCTTGAGCGATCCCGTAGGGTTGCCGGTGGCGTCCGATTTGATCCACAACTCCCGGACCCCGCACTGCCGAGCGAGCCGTTCAGACCGCAGCAACGGCGTGCCGCCCTCGCCAAGCGTCACGATCCTGCTCGGATCACGTACCGGAAGCAGCTCCAGCCAGCGCCACACGGTGTGGGGCCGCCGCCACAGCGCGTCCCGATCAAGATCGCGCGCCAGGCGGGCGTAGTCATACTGCGCCTCCAACAAATTGTCACAGGTGGGGCACAGCAGGAGATCACGCTCCGGTGGAAACGTCGCCCCGCATTTGACGCACACGAACCCGGTGAAGTACATGCCTGCCGTGTCCCGCCCGGCGTCGAGGAGCTCCCTCTTCACGAGCGCCTCCGGTAGAGCAGCAGCGGCGTGAGCATCAGCACGCTGGCCACGATGATCAGCGTCGAAATAGCGGGCAAGATCGGCGTGATCTCGTAGAGGATCGCATCCCAGACCTTCACCGGCAGGGTCTTGCTGTGCACGCCGCTGATGAACAGCGTGACCACCACCTCGTCGAACGACACGTTGAAGGCGAAGAGCGCGCCGCCGAACACGGCCAGTCGGATCTGCGGGAAGGTGATTCTGAAGAACGTCCGGATGGGCCCGGCGCCGAGGCTCTTCGACGCTTCCTCCTGCGAGCGGTCAAAGCCGTACAGCGCACTGCTGACCAGCACCACCACGAATGGGAATGCGAGCACGCTGTGGGCGAGGACGAGCCCCCCGACCGTGCCGACCACTCCCACCTGGGAGAACACGAAGTACGCCGCCACGGCGAAGACGATGCTCGGGACGATTCGTGACGAGATGAGCGCGGCTTCGAGTACGGCTCGCCACCGCGACCTGATCCGTACCAGTCCCAACGCCGCCAGCGTGCCCAGCGTCGTGGCCACCACGGTGGTCCCGAGCGCCACCTGGACCGAGCGGCCCAGGGCCACCATCCATTCTGGGCTGGCGAAGAAGCGCCGGTACTGGCTGAGCCCGGGCGCCGCCGGGAACAACTCGAACACCATCGAGGAGCTGAACGACATCGGGATCACCACTATGACCGGGACCACCAGGAACGCGAGCACGGACCCGCCGAGCAGGGCGAGCACGCCCCGCACGAGCCCGCGCCTGAGCCGTCGACCCCTGATCCCGGACGCTCGCACCGCTCGGACGCCTACGGGAATCCGGCCTTCGGGAGGCGGCCTTCGAGCAGCCGGACGTAGATGAAGTACAGCACTAAGGTCCCCCAGAGCAGCGTATTGGCCAGGGCAAAGGCAAACGGCCAGTTCAGGACCTGGCGAACACTGAACTCGATGAGATTGGAGATCATCATCTGCTTCGGCCCGCCGAGCAGGGCCGGCGTGATGAAGAAGCCCAGCGCGACAATGAATACCAGCAGGCCGCCGGCGGCGACACCGGGCAGGCTCAGCGGCAGCGTCACACGCCAGAACGTCCGGATCGCGCCCCCGCCGAGGCTCGCGGATGCGTGGGCGAGGTCGGTGGGAATCGCCAGTAACGCGCTGAGCACGGGGAAGATCATGTACGGCAACAGCATATTCACCATGGCAATGAGCACGCCCAGCTCGTTGTACATGAGCTCGAGCGGGCGCGCGATCACGCCCCAGCCCATCAGAAGCTGATTCACCAATCCGGTCCGTTGGAGCAGCACCATCCAGATGTAGTTCCGGACAAGCACGCTCAGAAAGAACGGGACGATTACGCACAGCAGTAAGATCTGTCGAGTGGTCGGGCGGACGGAGGCCAGAAAGTAGGCAGCCGGATAGCCTAGCAGGATGCATATCAGCGTGGTCAACGCGCTGATCTTCAGCGTGATCCAGAAGACCCGGCCGTACACGGGCACGGTCCACATCCGCTCGTAGTACTGCAGGGTGAAGTCCGGCGAGAAGAAACTGCCCCAGATGACCCGCGCCAGCGGGAACGCGAAGACGAGCAGCAGGAAGAGCAGGGGCGGCCCGAGCAGCACCACCCTGGACCAGTCTCGGCGGGCAAGTGCGCGCATCAGGCCAGCAGGACGCGCGCGTCAGCCACCGCCGCCCCGTGCTCGAGGGCGAAGACGGGATTCAGGTCGAGCTCGACGACCTCCGGACGGTCCGCCACGAGCCTCGACACTTGCGCGATGACCTGGCCCAGGGCGGCAAGGTCGGCGGGCGGGCGGCCACGAAGCCCCCGGAAGAGCCGGTGGGACCGGAGCTCGCCGACCATCGCCTCCCCCTCGGCCGGATCAATCGGAGCCAGGCGGAAGACGACGTCGTCGAGGGCCTCCACGAGGATCCCGCCGAGTCCGAACATCACGACCGGGCCGAACTGCGAATCACGGAACGCCCCCACCACCGTCTCGATCCCGCCGTGGATCATCGGTGTCACCAGCACGCGGACTGCTCCCGACGTCGCCGTGCGGGCGCGGCGGACAAGTTCTCCGTGCCCAATCGCGGCAGCCTCGGGCCCCTTCACGTCCAGCAGCACTGCGCCCAGCTCCGTCTTGTGCACGATGTCCGCCGAGACCAGCTTCAAGGCGAGTGGACCGCCGAGGTCCCGGGCGGCGGCCACGGCCTCATCCGGCGTCGTAGCGACGCGGAATGGGGGAACCGGTATGCCGTACAGGGTGAGCAACTCCCTGGCGTCGGGCTCGAGGAGCAGGCGCCGGTTCGGCCCCGTGGCCCGCCCCAGCACAGCCGCGATCCTCCCGGCATCGACGCGGAGCGGAGGCTCAGCCTTAGGGAGCGGCCTCGCCTCGCGGAGGCGCCACAGACTGCCCATGGCGCGGGCCGAGGCTTCCAGCGACTTGTAGACCGGGATCCCGGCGTGGCGGAGCTCCTCGAGCGCCGGCAGCGGCTCGTCGCCATAAATGGTGTGGAGGATCATCGGCTTGCCGTGGCGCTTGACCACTTCGACCATCTGCCGAGCCGCTTCGAGCTCACGCTGGCCGAGCGCCTCGGTCGTGATCTTGAAATACCCGCCAAAGTGACCCGCCAGGATGGCCCCTCCGATCCCATGGTCAGCCAGACAGACCTCGAGAACCTGAGGGATGACTTCGGGCTCCTCTTCGGCCAGTCCGGCGAAATCCACCGGATTGATGATCGCGCTCCGAGCCGGCAGGATCTTCGCGAGCGCATCCATGGTCGGCGCCGAGAGCCGAGGCACGGCCAGCCCTGACCGGTCTGCGGCGTCGCAGACGATAGCCGCATGGCCCCCGCCGTCGGAAATCACGACGACGCTGCCGGAGTCCAGAGGCGGCAGCAGGGCCAGCGCCATCGCAGCATCCCAGGCCTCCTCGCTGTCCCGCACCTGCAGGGCGCCGGCCTGGCGCAAGGCCGCCTCCACGATCCGATGACGCCCGGCCAGGGCGCCGGTATGGGACAGTGCGGCCCTTCGCCCGCTCTCGGTCTCGCCGGGCTTGAGCACGATCAGCGGCTTCGGCGTGGGATGCGTGCGGAGCAGGGTGAACAGCTCGCGCCCCTCGGACGCCTCAAAGCCCTCGAGGTAGGCGACGATCACCTTGGTCTCGGGGTCGCTGAAGAGATAGTCGACGTACTCGGGGATCCGGATATCTGCCGCATTCCCGACCGTGATGAGCTTGCTGAAGCCCAAGCCCTTCTGGCGCGCGAACTGGGCAAAGGTGAGCGCCATATTGCCACTCTGCGAGATGACGGCCACCGGGCCGGCCGGCGGCTGCCAGCCGAGCGCATTGACGCGCCCCGACGCGCTGAAGAGTCCGGCGCAGTTCGGGCCAATCATGCGGCCGCCGCCGGCGCGCAGGCGCTCGACCAAGTCGCGCTCCAGCGCCTTGCCCTCGGGGCCCGTCTCGCCGAAGCCCGCCGTGATGACGACCACCCCGCGGACCCTCAGCTCCGCGCACTCGGCAATGACGCCCGGAACGAGATCCGGGCGGACCAGCACGATCGCGAGATCCACCGCTCCCGGGACGTCTCGGAGGGATCGGTAGGCCTTGCGGCCGAGCACTTCGGGGGCGCTCGGGTGGATGGGGTACAGCGGCCCCGGGAAGCCGGCGTCGACCATGCTGCGCCAGCGCCGGCCTCCCGTTTTGTTCGGGACCGTGGAGGCCCCCACCACCGCCACGCTGCGAGGGTTCACGAAGCAGTCGAGCGGATGTCTCACGCGATCAGGCTCATCGGCCCTTGAACTGCGGCGTCCGCTTCTCGGAGAACGCCCGCGGTCCTTCCTTGGCATCCTCGGTTTCGTGGATGAGGGCCGTCACGGCGGCGTAGTACCTGAGCGCCTCCTCCGGGTGCTGGTAGAGGCCCCGCCACGCCATCTCCTTCGTGATCTTGATGGCCAGCGGCCCATTCTGGCTGATGCGCTCGGCGATCTGCGTCGCCGTCGGGAGCAGCGCGGCGGGCTCCACCACGCGGCTCACCAGCCCGATCTCGTAGGCCCGCCGCGCGTCGATCCGCTCGCCGGTCAGCAGCATTTCCATGGCCACGGACAGCGGCACCGTGCGCGGCAGTCGCATCGCGCCGAAGCCGTGCAGAATCGCCCACCGCACCTCCGGACATCCGAAAGAGGCCGTGGTCGAGGCGATGCGGATGTCGCAGCCGAGAGCGAGCTCGAGGCCCCCGGCGAGACAGTATCCGTTGATTGCCGCGATTACCGGCTTGGCCACCTGGAGCTTCTGGCCGAGCCGGTACTGCCGCTCGTGATCCCAGAGCTCGGCAACTCCCCCGGCGTGCGACCCGCCGTGCATCTTCTTCAGGTCGGCGCCGGCGCAAAAGGACTTGTCGCCGGCCCCCGTCACGATCGCGACGCGCAGGTCATCGTCCTTGTCGAACTCCTCGAGCCGCCGCGCCAGCTCGCGCGCCGTGGCCAGATCGAACGCGTTCATAGCCTCGGGCCGATTGATGGTGACCCGGGCGACGGGCGGCTTCCGGTCGTACAGAATCGTGCTCACGGCCGCCTCCTACTTCAGCCGCCACTCGTTCCACCGCTCGTTGACCTTGTCCAGATTCGCTCCCCACCAATCCCCGCTCAGGAGGAATCCTTTCTTTACGTTCTCCGGATCCGACGAGAGGAGGGGCCGCAGCTTCGGATCGACGAACGGCGTGGCCTTCGTGTTGGTGGGCCCGAAGGCGATGTATTTCGTCAGCTCGGCCTGCGGCTTCGGCTGGAGCGCCCAATTGATGAACTTCATCGCGTTCTCAGAGTGCGGAGCGCCCTTCGGTACCACCCACGCCTCGTACGTCAACGCCGCCCCCTCGTAGCTGATGCCGAGCGGCTCGCCCTCCAGGATGAACGAGATCGCGCGCGTCCAGGGCGTCATGGTGATCTCTCCCGACTTCAACAGCACGCCGGGCTGCGGGAACTGCGACCACCAGACCTTCACGTCCCCCTTGATCCGGTCCAGGCTCTTCAACGCGCGCGGAACGTCGAGCGGGTACAGCTTGTCCTTCGGCGCCCCGTCGGCGATCAGCGCGAACTCGAGGATGTACGTGGGCGCGTTGTACAGGCCGCGCGGGCCGGGGAACTTCTTCGGATCCCAGAAGTCCATCCAGGTCTTTGGCGCCTTGTCGGCCGGATAGGCCTTGGTGCTGTACGTCAGTTGCATTGGGATCGTGACGCAACCCACCGCGTACTCCGTCACCAACGTGGACATGACGTCCTTGGCGTTGATCGTCTTGTAGTCGAGTGGCGTCAGCAGGCCGTCCTTCACCGCCGCATATCGGAGCCGGTCGGGGATGGAGATGAGGTCCCACTCGACGTTCTTGGACTGGACCTGGGCGCGCAGCTTCGCGATGTCGACACCGGTCGTTTGGACGACCTTGATGCCGGTCTCCTTTTCAAAGGGCTCGAACAGCGCCTTCGTCTGGCCGTCTTGGTAGCTGCCGCCGAATCCGACGAACACGAGCTCGTTCTTGGAGGCCGCGTGGGCCCGGGTGATGACATGGGGAAACGCCAGGCTCGCGACCCCGGCGGCGGCGGTGGTCGTCAGGAACTGTCGCCGGGTGGTGTGTGGGTGGCTCATCGCTTGACCCTCCTCATTAGGCGTTCACAGTGAGACAGTCGCCAGAGTCCCATCCGACGGTGACGCGCTGCCCGGCCGCCCACTGCTGGCCCGCCGAGAGGGCCAGTGTCTTGGCCACGAGCTCGTCACCGTTTTCTACCAGCACGCGATACTTGACCAGATCCCCGACGTAGAGCACCTCCAGGATCTCCGCCTGGTACCGGTTCGCTGCCTCCTCGGCTGCTGCCCCGAGGCGCACGTACTCCGGTCGCACGACCATGTGCGCGCTGCCCGACGGCTCCGCGCCCCCTGCCGGGGCCAACCGGACGGCGAGCCCCTTGGACGTCGTGAAAAGCAGGCCGCCATCGTCGGCGCCCGAGAGGCTCCCGGAGAGGAGGTTCGACTCACCGATGAAGTCCGCGACGAACTGGTTCGCCGGTCGTCGGTAGACCTCAAGGGGCGGGCCGATCTGCTGCAGCACGCCTCGGTCGAGGACGGCGATCACATCGGACATCACGAGGGCCTCGACCTGATCGTGGGTGACAGACACCGTCGTAATGCCCAGCTGTTTCTGCAGGTGCCGGATCTCGACCTGCATGGCCTCGCGGAGCCGCTTGTCGAGCGCGCCGAGGGGCTCGTCCATCAGCAGCGCGGGCGGCTCGAACACGATGGCGCGAGCCAGGGCAACCCGCTGCTGCTGTCCGCCCGAAAGTTGCTTTGGATACCGCGACTCGAAGCCCTGGAGGCGAACCAGGCCCAACGCCGCGTCCACCCGCGTTCGGATCTCTGCTTTCGGGCGCCTCCGCATTTCAAGAGGATAGGCCACGTTCTGGAATACGGTCAGATGCGGGAACAGCGCAAACTGTTGGAACACCACCCCGATGTTCCGCTTATGCGCGGGTCTGTCGGTGACGATCTCTCCGCCGACCCGGATCTCGCCGCCCGTGGGTTCCTCGAACCCCGCGATCATCCGCAACGTGGTCGTCTTCCCGGACCCGCTGGGCCCGAGGAGGGTGAGGAACATCCCACTGTCGATCTTGAAGGAGACGTCGTCGACGACTCGCGTCGCGCCGAAGGCCTTCACCAGCTGACGGACCTCGAGCGTGGCGCCCCGGATCCGGAAGCCGCCGGCCGGCCTCCTCGCTTCTGTGGAGTGCTCGATCATTGCCTCAGCAAGCCCTGGGGATCGCTCCCCGTCGCTGGGTCGCTCGTCATGGGACGACGGAACGGTAGGGCACTGGGTGAAGCGTGTCAAGCGGATGGGTCTCCTTTCTCCAACACGCTATGATGGTTCGAGGCCGATGGCGGGGCCGGGCAGATTCGGCGAGTCCTGAATCGATCGGAGGACAGCATATGGGCGCCAAGGCGCTGGTGCACGAGTTCGGGATGGGGGTCGATGTCCACGGGCGCGACAGCACCAAGGCGGCCTGTCGGGCCGTTTCTGATGCGATTCGGCATTCGAGCCTTCCGCTGCTACGAGCGTATCTCGAAGGCGGCGGTCGCATCCTCATCGACGTGACGATCGGTACGCCCAATCCGGACTCCGTCAACATCGCCCAGGTGCAGCGGGAGCTGCCGCTGGGTGAAGTGACGGTGTGCGCGATCGACGGGGGCCTCGCGGTTCCCGGCGCCGACACGCTGATCGCGTGTGCTGCCATCACCGTGTGTGTGGACGACGCCCGCCGAGCGCCATGAGCCGATCCATCCTCTGCGCGGTGCTGCTGGCGATTCTCACGTCACCGCTTGCCGCGGCGGCGCAGTCGGACATAGGCGACAGCGCCGCACGTGAGAAGGCGTTCATCGAGGCGCTGCGGCGGGAGGACCCGGCCTCGGCCGACCGGTTCATTGCGCTCCGCACTAGAAGATTGGACCATTGTTCTCGAGACCACATCCAGTTAGCTATGCGCTGTTGAAAAATTTGAGACGAAGAGTCTCGAAAAATGAGACAATCCGGCGCGCCACTCGTACGAGCAGTGAACATTCTCCAGCACGTCGTCGACCGCGAGGAGCCTCCTACGCTCACCGAGCTCAGCCGAGCCGTCGAATTGCCGAAGCCGACGGCGTACCGCCTTGTTGCTGCCCTGGCAGGACTGGGGCTGCTCCGGAAGGACCCGCTGACGCGACGGTACGGCGCTGGTGAGGCGTTACAGGCGCTCGCGTTCCGGGCGATCCGGGCTGGCGTCTGTCACACCCCGCGCCGATTCCACATGCAGCAGCTCGCGGACAGGGTCGGCGAGAGAGTCAACCTCGGGGTCCTCTCCGCCGACAAGGAGCCTCATGTGGCCTGGGCCGATTCGGTGTCGCCACTTCGCGAGGGGACACGGCTCGACGTGGACCCTGGGCTTCGGCTGCCACTTCACTGCACGGCGAACGGCAAGCTGCTCCTGGCTTACGCTCCCCCGGACTTTCGAAAGAGGGTGCTGGGTTCCGCGCCCTACCGGACATACGCCAGGACCACCCTCACGAGCGCACGGGAGCTGCGGGCGGAGCTCGACAGGATCCGGGAGCGAGGATTCGCCGAAGACAACGAAGAATTCCTCGC
>DASSSH010000388.1:0-17610 GCA_035708525.1 Candidatus Methylomirabilota bacterium | reverse complement strand
AGGTGGGTCAGGACGAGACCGTTCGATGTGTAGCCGCAGATGAAGAACGTGCCCGCCAGGAGCCAGAAGGCGGGCACCTGCATCGCCTCGCCGACGGCGACGCGCCGGTCCGAGGGCATCGCGGTCATTCCGGCCGACGGCACGCCCTGCCCCGCGCCGTAGGCTTGCAGTCCCTTGTCGGCCGGGTCGTTGCGGACGAGCCAGAAGACGAGGGGCAGGGCGGTCACCAGGAGCAGCGCGCCGAGAGAGAGGAAAGACTGGCGCCAGCCGTAGTGAAGCGTGAGCCAGACGGCCAGCGGCACGATGACGAGCTGGCCCGCCGACATGGCCCCGCCCAGAATCCCCAGCACCAGCCCGCGGCGCGACTCGAACCAGCGCGCGGCGACGGTGGCGCCCGTCGACATCGTCAGCCCGCCCGAGCCCAGCGCCATCAGCACGCCGGCCGTGAGGTAGATCTGCCAGAGGTGCTGGACACGGCTCGAGAGCAGGGTCCCTATGCCGAGCCCCGCGCAGGAAAGGAGGATGACGCGGCGGGGGCCCCAGCGATCGGCCAGCCAGCCCCAGAACGGGCCGATGGCGCCCAGCAGGAGGAGGGAGAGCGCGGCGGCGCCCGAGAGTGAGGCGCGGTCCCAGCCGAACTCCGCCTCCATCGGTTTGATGAAGACGCCGAACATGGCCCGCAGCCCCGAGCCGCCCAGCATCACGAAGACGACGGTGCCGAGGACGATCCAGCTGTAGTGCAGCCTGCGAACCCGTGCGCTCATGCGGTCCCCGTGTCGAAAGGCACAGCCCGCCCAGCCTATCCGTTAGCCCTTGAGATGGCAACAACCGCCAGAATGATTCACGGCTGGCGACAGACGGCGGGGCCGGGGATGCCTCCCGAAACCCGTTGCCTGCCGTTCGTGGTTGAGGGAGGCGCCCCGGCCCCGGCGGATGTCGCTTGAGAGGGTGTCAGTCTACTCTTTGCTGAAGACGATCTCGCCCTTGGCGGCGTCGGCCACGACCGTATCGCCCTCGGCGAACTCGCCGTTGAGGAGGCGGAGCGCCAGCGGGTCCTGGATCATCCGCTGGATGGTTCGCTTGAGCGGCCGCGCGCCGTAGACGGGGTCATAGCCCTCGCGCGCCAGCAGCTCCTTGGCCGCGGGCGTCAGCTCCAGCGTGATGCGCTTGTCGGCCAGCCGTCGCGCGAGGTGCCGCGCCTGGATGTCCACGATGGCGGCGATCTCGTCCCGCCCGAGCGGCTTGAAGATCACGATCTCGTCGATCCGGTTGAGGAACTCCGGCCGCAGCGTCTGACGCAGCGTCTCGAGGACGAGCTGCTGCGTCCGCTCGGGCTGGGCCTCCTCGCGGAAGTAGTGGCTGCCGAGGTTGGAAGTCATGATGACCACGGTGTTGCGGAAGTCCACGGTGCGGCCCTGGCCGTCGGTGAGGCGGCCGTCGTCGAGCAGCTGCAGGAGCACGTTGAACACGTCGCCGTGCGCCTTTTCCACTTCGTCAAAAAGCAGGACCGAGTACGGCCGCCGCTGCACCGCTTCCGTCAGCTGGCCGCCTTCCTCGTAACCGACATAGCCCGGCGGCGCCCCGATCAGGCGCGCCACCGTGTGCTTCTCCATGTACTCGGACATGTCGATGCGGATCATGGCGCGCTCGTCGTCGAACAGGAACTCGGCGAGCGCCCGCGCCAGCTCGGTCTTGCCGACACCGGTCGGCCCCAGGAAGAGGAACGAGCCGATGGGGCGGTTCGGGTCCGCGAGTCCCGAGCGCGCCCGCCGCACCGCGTTCGAGACGGCGATGATGGCCTCCTGCTGCCCCACCACGCGCTGCGCGAGGCGCTCCTCCATCTTGACGAGCTTCTGGACCTCGGCTTCCAGAAGGCGGCTGACGGGGATGCCGGTCCACTTCGCCACGGTCTCGGCGATGTCCTCCTCGTCCACCTCTTCCTTGAGCATCTGGCCGTGCTTCTGCAACTCGGCCAGGCGCGCGTTCTCGGCCTGGAGCTTCTTGTCCAGCTCGAGCAGGGTGCCGTAGCGCACCTCGGCGGCCTTCTGGAGATCGCCGCGGCGCTCGGCGTCGGCCATGGCCGCGCGCGCGGTCTCGGCCTCCTCCTTGATCTTGCCGATGGCCATGATGGCCGCCTTCTCGGCCTGCCACTGGCTCTTGAGCCGCGCCGACTTCTCCCTGAGCTCGGCGAGCTCGGCGTCGAGGCGCTGCAGCCGCTCCTGGGAGACCGGGTCGGTTTCCCGCGCGACGGACACGCGCTCGATCCCGAGTTGCATGATCCGCCGCTCGATCTCGTCGATCTCGTGCGGCATCGAGTCGATCTCGATCCGTAGCCGCGAGGCGGCCTCGTCGACCAGGTCGATGGCCTTGTCGGGAAGGAAGCGGTCGGAGATGTAGCGGTGCGAGAGGACGGCCGCGGCCACCAGCGCCGCGTCCTTGATCTTGACCTTGTGGTGGACCTCGTACTTCTCCTTCAGGCCGCGGAGGATCGCGATGGTGTCTTCCACCGAGGGCTCCCGGACCATGACGGGCTGGAAGCGGCGCTCCAGCGCCGGGTCCTTCTCGACATGCTTGCGGTACTCGTCGAGCGTGGTGGCGCCCACGCACCGCAGCTCGCCCCGCGCGAGCGCGGGCTTGAGCATGTTGGCCGCGTCCACGGCCCCCTCGGCGGCACCGGCCCCCACCAAGGTGTGGAGCTCGTCGATGAAGCAGATGATCTCGCCCTGGCTCTCGGTGATCTCGCGCAGGACGGCCTTGAGCCGGTCCTCGAACTCGCCGCGGTACTTGGATCCGGCGACCATGGCGCCGATGTCGAGGGCGACCAACCGCTTGTGCTTGAGCCCTTCGGGCACGTCGCCCGAGACGATGCGCTGGGCGAGGCCCTCGACGATGGCCGTCTTCCCCACGCCGGGCTCACCGATCAGGACGGGGTTGTTCTTGGTCCGGCGCGAGAGCACCTGGACGACGCGCCGGATCTCCTCGTCCCGGCCGATCACCGGGTCGAGCTTGCCCTTCCGCGCCAGGTCGGTCAGGTCGCGCGAGTAGCGCTGCAGGGCCTGGTACTTCTCTTCGGGGTTGGCGTCGGTCACGCGCTGGGTGCCGCGGACGTCGACGAGGGCCCGGTAGATGGCCTCGGGCGTCACGCCGGCGGCCGCCAGGGCGCGCGCCGCGGCGCCGGTCTTCTCCTGGGCGATGGCGATCAGCAGGTGCTCGGTGGAGCAGTACTCGTCCTTGAGCCGCTGGGCCTCTTCCCAGGCGCGGTTGAGGACGCCCTCGAAGCGCTCGGAGGCGTACTGCCGGCCGCCGCCCCTGACCTTCGGCAGCCGCCCGACCTCGGCCTCGACCTGCTGCGCGATCGCCTCGGGCCGCGCGCCGAGCTTGCCGAGCAGCGGCCCCACCACACCCTCCTGCTGCTGGAGCAGCGCGAGCAGGAGGTGCTCGGGCTCAATGGCCTGTTGGCTGTGCTGGTCGGCCAGCGACTGGGCCGCCTGCACGGCCTCCTGGGCCTTGACGGTGAAGCGATCGAACCTCATGGCTTCTTCTCCGCCCTGAGCTGTCTGAGCTCGGCGTAGAGCGCCTTCTCGCGCTCCGTGAGTCCGCTCGGGAGGGTCACCTGCACGCGGACGTATTGATCACCCCCGCCGCCACCCTTGAGCCGCGGCATCCCGTAGCCGGGCAGGCGGAAGGTCCGCCCGCTCGAGGTCTCCGGCGGGATCTTCATCGACACCTGTCCCTTGAGCGTGGGCACCGAGACCTCGGCGCCGAGCGCAGCGTCGGTCGCCGGGACCGGAAGGTCGACGTGGAGATCGTCCCCCCTGCGCTCGAAGCGGCTGTCCGGCTTCACCGTGACCCGCAGGTAGAGATCGCCGCCGGGTGCCGCGCCACCGCGCGAGCCCTCTCCCGCGAGCCGGACGCGCGAACCAGTGTCCACGCCGGCCGGGATCTTCACGTCCAGATTACGCCGCCGCTTCGCCCAGCCGGTGCCGCGGCACTGCGCGCACGGCTTGCGGTTGACGTGCCCCGCGCCGCCGCAGGCCGCGCACGGCTCCTCGAGCTCGAGCGAGATGGACTTGCGAACGCCGCGGAAGGCCTCCTCGAGCGTCAACTCGATGCTGGCCTCGACGTCAGTGCCGCGCCCCATCCCGGCGCCGCCGAGGCCCCCGCCGAAGTCGCCGAGGTCACCGAGATCGACTTCCTGAAAGCCGCCGCGAAATGGACCGCCGCCGCCCAGGTCGCCGAAGATGGTGCGGAAGAAATCCGAGAATCCGCCGAAGTCGCCGGTGCCCTGGGTGAAGCGGACGTGGCGCCCCTCGAAGGGCGCGCCCGCGCCGGCCTGAGCGTAGCGCTCCCAGTCGGGCCCGAGCGTGTCGTAGCGCTTGCGCTTCTCGGGATCCGACAGGACCGTGTACGCCTCGTTGATCTCCTTGAAGCGCTCGGCCGAGCCCTTGCTCACGTCCGGATGGTGCTTGCGGGCGAGCCGGCGGTAGGCGGTCTTGACCGCCTTGTCGTCGGCGTCCCGCGGCACGCCGAGGATCTTGTAATAGTCCTTGTATTCCATGCGCTTGGAAAGTAAAGCGGCGTCTGGCCCATGGCGCCCGCGCCGCTTTCACCTCTGTAATTGTAGCAGACGGCCGCAGGTCCCGCGGCGGCGGGGAGCTACTTGGAGCGGCGGATGGCGCCCACGGAGGTGCCCAGGGCGTAGTCGTGGCCGCGGCCGTCCCGGACCGCGGCCTCGAGGAACACCGTCGAGCGGCCCTTCTTCAGCACCGTGCCCTCGCCGACGACGGGTCCTTCGGTGATCGGAGCCAGGAAGTTCACGGTGAGCGCCGAGGTCGTGAAGAACTCACCCGAGTCGAAGAGCGTGTGGGCGGCCATGGCCATGCACAAGTCGAGGTAGGCCGTGACGATGCCGCCCTGGACGGCGCCGCCCGGATGCATGAAGTCGTCCTTGACGGCGAACTCGACCTGGATCCGGCCTTCGTCGACGGCGAGCACGCGCGCGCCCAGCAGCCGCGCGATCGGAGCCAACCGGCTGCCGTCCGCGATGAGGCGGCGGAGCCGCTCGACTCCCGGGGCCTGGCTCAAGGCTAACGAGCCTCGCGGCGTTCGGTAACGCCTCGGCCCAGGCGCGGGGCCTCCGTTCGCGCCGACGATGGCTCGCCTGTACGCCGCCGCTTGCTCGGGCGCGGCTCGCGCGACCCCCCATCCCCCAGCGGGGGCTCGGGCGTGGGCAGTCGACCCGCGATCGCGCGCTCGCCCCGCCCGGAGCGGAGCAACGGGACACGGCTCACCATACGGCGCTCCCGAGGCCCCACGCTCTGGGCCCTGCCGTGTCGCGGTTACCGTACGGGTCGAGACTCATTAGCCCTTGGCGATGCTGAAGGCCACGTAGAGCGACTGCTGGCCGCGCTGGAGCAGGACGGTGATGCGGTCCCCTTCCTTGAGATCCTTGGTGGCGCGCTCGAAATCCTGCAGGCTGCGCACGCGCTGGCGGTTGACCTCGCGGATCACGTCGCCACGCTGCATGCCGGCTTCGGCCGCGGGGCTGTCTTCCTCCACGCCGAAGACGACCACGCCCTCGGTCCCTTTCAGATTGAGCTGGCGCGCGAGGTCCGGCGTGATCGGGCGAATGTCCAGCCCCAGCAGGGAGCGGCCCTTGTTGGTGGACTTGAGCGCGACGTTCTCGTCCGGCGTCTCGCCGATGGTGATCTCGAGCCGCTTCTGGCTCTTTTCGCGCCAGACCTTGACGGGCACGCCCTTGCCCGGCGGCGCGGCCGCCACGATCTTCTGCAGATCCTGCGGCGAGTCCACCTTCTTGCCATCGAATTCGATGATGACGTCCCCCGCCAGCAGGCCGGCCTTCGAGGCGGGGCTGTCCTGGACCACATCGGAGATCAGCACGCCCGAGGCCTCTTTGAGACCGAAGCCCTTGGCCAGCTCGGGGGTGAGCGGCTGGATGGACACGCCCAGCCAGCCGCGCGTGACCTTGCCCTTGGCGACCAGCTCGGTGTAGATCCGCTTGGCCAGGTTGGACGGGATCGAGAAGCCGATGCCGACGTTACCGCCCGAGCGCGAGAGGATCGCGCTGTTGATGCCGATGATCTCGCCGGACATGTTCACGAGCGGTCCGCCCGAATTGCCCGGGTTGATCGCCGCGTCGGTCTGGAGGAAATCGTCGAACGGGCCCTGGCCGATCTGACGGCTCTTGGCGCTGATGATCCCGGCCGTGACCGTCTGCTGCAGCCCGAAGGGTGAGCCGATCGCGAGCACCCAGTCGCCGACCTTGATCTTGTCGGAGTCGCCGAGCGTTGCCGCGGGGTAGGGTGCCCCCGCTCCCTGCAGGCGGAGCACCGCCAGGTCGGTTCTCCGGTCAGTTCCCACGACCTTGGCCCGGTGCTTCTTGCCCTCGGCCGTGGTCACCTCGATCTCCGTGGCCCGCTCGACCACGTGGGCGTTGGTCAGCACGATGCCGGAGGGATCCACGATGACACCCGATCCGAGGCTTCGCTGAACCCGCTGGCTCTCGGGAGTCTCGCCGAAGAAGCGGCGGAAAAACTCGTCGCCGAAGAACTCCTCGATGGGCGTGCGCCCCGCGGCTCCCCGCGTGACCGTATTGATGTTCACGACCGCGGGGGAGACGGATTCGGCCACCTGAGCGAAGCTGCCCGAGGGGATGGGCAGGGCGGCCGGCACGATGCGGCCCTGCACGCCGCCCGGCAGCTGGGGCCGCGCGGGCTTGGCCAGGTCCACCGCTCCGGCGCCCCAGGTCCCAAGGCCGGCGCCGACCACGAGCGAGACCAGAATCGTGAACAGGATGGTGCTGCGCTTCACCAGGATCATCGCTACGCCTCCACGGGCTCGCCGGCCAGGAGCTGCCGCAACCGGTCGCCCTCCAGTGTCTCTCGGAGCTTGAGTTCCATCGCCGCCTCGATCAGCACCCGCTTCCGGGCGGTGAGCAGGCTGCGCACGCGGTCATAGATACGGTCGATGATGGCGCGCGTCTCGCCGTCGATGCGCCGCGCCGTCTCCTCGCTGTACTCGCGCTCTTGCGCCAGGCCCGAGGCCTTGAGGAAGACGGCCTGCTGGCCGCCGCCGAAGGTCATGGGCCCCAGCTGCTCGGACATCCCGTATTGCATGACCATCAGCCGGGCCATCTCGGTGGCGCGCTCCAGATCGTTGTGGGCCCCCGTCGAGACCTCGCCGTAGACCACCTCCTCGGCCACCCGACCGCCCAGCAGCACCGCGATGCGGTCCTCGAGCTCGCTGCGGGTGAGGAGATAGCGGTCCTCGAGCGGGAGCTGGTAGGTGGCGCCCAGGGCGGCGACCCCGCGCGGGATGATGGTCACCTTGTGCACGGGATCGGCGTGAGGCAGGGAGGAGGCCACGAGGGCATGGCCGATCTCGTGATGGGCGACGATGTCGCGCTCCTTCTCGGAGAGCACCCGGCTCTTCCGCTCGAGCCCGCCGATCACGCGGTCGACCGCTTCCTCGAGGTCGGCCATCTCCACGGCGTCCTTGCCCTTGCGCGCCGCCAGCAGCGCCGCCTCGTTGATGATGTTGGCCAGATCGGCGCCCGCCATCCCGGGGGTGCGCGCAGCCAGCACGTGCAGGTCCACCGACGGCGCCAGCGTCACGTTGCGGGCATGGACCCGCAGGATGGCCTCGCGTCCTTTGACATCGGGCTTGTCGACGACGACCTGCCGGTCGAAGCGGCCGGCCCGGAGCAGCGCCGGGTCGAGGACTTCGGGCCGGTTGGTGGCCGCCATGATGATCACGCCCTTGGAGGAATCGAACCCGTCCATCTCCGCCAGGAGCTGGTTGAGTGTCTGCTCGCGCTCGTCATGGCCCGACAGGAACCCGGTGTTGCCGGCCCGCGTCTTGCCGATGGCATCCAGCTCGTCGATGAACACGATGCACGGGGCCTTCTCCTTGGCCTGCTCGAACAGGTCCCGCACCCGCGCGGCGCCCACGCCCACGAACATCTCCACGAACTCCGAGCCCGAGAGGAAGAAGAAGGGCACATCCGCCTCACCCGCCACGGCGCGGGCCAGCAGGGTCTTGCCGGTTCCCGGGGGGCCCACGAGGAGGACGCCCTTGGGGATCCGCCCGCCCAGCCGCTGGTACTTCTTGGGACTCTTGAGGAAGTCGACGACCTCCATGAGCTCGGCCTTGGCCTCGTCCACACCCGCCACGTCGGCGAAGGTCGTCTTCAGCTCCTTGCGGTCATAGATCTTGGCCTTGGAGCGGCCGAAGGACAGGGCCTGGGTGGATCCGCCGCCCATCCGCCGCATGAGGAAGAACCAGAGCGCCGCCATGATCCCGAGCGGCACCAGCCAGCCGAAGATGAGGTCCCGCCAGAACGTGCTCTCGACGCGGCCGGAGAACTCGACGTGGGCGGCCTCGAGCTCCTTGACGATCTGCGAATCGTCCATGGCGGGGATGCGGGTGGTGGTGAACACGGTCGGACCCGGCTCGGCGCCGAGGAAGTGGCGCAGCCGGTCCGCCGGGCCGGGCGCCTGGGCGGGCAGCGCTCCGGGCTTGAGCATGCCCCGGATCTCTCGCTCGGTGAGCGAGACGCGCTCGACCTTCCCCTCCCGGACCAAGGTGAGGAACTTGCTCATGGGGATCTCGACGGTCCGGGGCGCCTGGAGCCAGCTCTGGACCATGAGCAGCACCATGAGCGCAATGAAGACGTACACCACCGAGAACTGAGCCTTCTGGCGCGTCGGCAGTCTCATGCGTTTTTCTCGGTTTTGATGCTATCGGAAGGCCCAGGGGCTGTCAAACCTGGGCACCCTTGGGACGACGTCGTGGAGAGCCTATTCAGCGGTGGGCAGGAACGGGGACGACCTCGCCCCGCTCCCTCCCGACCGCGGAGGAAGCGGGGCGAGGTGGCGATTCAGCACTTCTGGCCTTTGGGCGGCTCGTAGTTCTGAACCTTGTAGCTCGAGTTGAAGGAGTCTTCCCAGACTTCGAGCGGCACACGCCCGACGGCATCCTGGCCATCGAACACGCTGAACTTGGCGCGGTTGGTGAACTCCGCGGCCGGCAGCCTCTTGGCGAGGAACTCCTGGAGCGTGGCCTTGTCCACGAACAGCGCGAGGGTCTCGTTCACCGGCTGCACGCCGGGCTTGTTGCCCGTGCCGGGCTTGAGCCAACTGAGGACGACCGAGAAACCGTCGAGATTCGCATCGGAGGCGACGTCGGTGAGCGCCGTCAGGCGGCGGAGCATGTCCACGCCGTATCGCGAGAACATGGCGGACACGCGGCGGTCTTGCGGCAGCGCGCCGAAGCTGCCGTCGTCCTGCTGGTCCACCTGAATCCACACGGACAGGTAGCGGAAATCCGTGTCGTCGCCCTTGCGCCGGGGGAACCCGATGCCATTCTTCACGACGCTCACCCAGGGCATGCAGTTGTAGATCTGCTCGTAAAACTGGATCAGCCGCGCCTTGTACGTCGTCGCCAGGGTCTTGGCTTTCGGCGTGGTGTACTTCTCGAAAGGGATCAGGGCGTCATCCGACTGCGCCAGGGCGGGGGCCACCGACGAGAAGAGGAATGCCGCCACGAGCGCGACTGCCGACCAGCGTATGAGAGCGTTGCGATTCATAGGCCTCCGATTCTCGACGAATTAGTTCTGGAAGATCTGCTCAGGGCTGACTGTGATCGCCTTGCCCCACCAGTTCTCCTTCCGGGCCGCTTCGATATCGGTCCGGTACACCTTCGGGTTGGTGCCTTCCAGGTTGTTGCGGAGCGAGAAGAACGCGTGATCACCAGAGGCAAAGTGGGTGGTGTGCTGCCGCCATTCCGACCATTGTTCCGACGAAGCGCAAGCTCCAACAAGGAGCGCGACTCCGGCAATGAGAGCGGGCCTGACCAACCGTGAACTCATGGCAGAGCCTCCTCTAGGAGTGAGGTACAGCGCGCGAAGCGACTACCCGCCATCATACGAACCTCTGCGCGGGGCGTCAACCGCCATTTCGCGCGGTGACGGCCGGCACCGGGCGCCGTCGCGCACCTTGGGCCTTGCGGCGTCGCGGCGGCTGAGGCATGCTCGCTTAGGGCGGGGAGGCGAGGACGGAGCGCGCATGAGTGACTACCTGACGATGTTCGAGGAGCCGGTCGGGCTGCGGCGGCCCATCCTCGTCATGGCCTTCTCCGGCTGGAACGATGCCGCCGAGGCCGCGACCACGGCGGCGCGCTACCTGGGCCAGATCTGGCCGGCCCGGGCGCTGGCGAGTATCGATCCCGAGGAGTTCTACCACTTTGGGCTCTCGCGGCCTCAGGTCCGCTTCAAGGCCGGATCCCGGAACGAGCGCGAGGTCATCTGGCCGGTGACCGAGTTCTCCCTCGCCCAGCCCCCGGCGCTGGACCGCGACCTGATCGTGGGGGTGGCGATCGAGCCGCACCTCAAATGGCGCACCTATTGCGCCGCGGTCCTGGAGCTGGCCCGGCGTTGTGAGGCCTCCCTCGTCCTGACTCTGGGCGCCCTGCTCGCCGAAGTCGCCCACACCCAGCCCATCCGGCTCGTGGGCGGCGCCTACGACCCCGAGCTGGCGGCGCGGCTCGGCATTCGGCCGACTCGGTACGAGGGGCCGACGGGTATCGTCGGCGTCCTGAACACGGTCTGCCGGGAGGAGGGGTTTCCCACCGCCAGCCTCTGGGCCAATGTGCCGCACTACGTCTCGGGGATCGAGAACCCCAAGGCCGCCCTGGCGCTCGTCCGCCGGGTGCTCGGCCTGCTCAGCGCGGAGGCGGACCTCTCGGACCTGAGCGAAGCCGCCGCTCAATTCGAGCAGAACCTCAACGCGATCGTGTCGCAGAACAAGAAGATCGCCGACTACGTGCGCAAGCTCGAGCGCAAGCGCTCGGACGACGAGGACGAGGCGCCGGCGGGGCCGAGCGACGAGCTGCCGCCGTCGGCGGACCTGGTCGCCGAGATCGAGCAGTTCCTCCGCCAGCAGCGCCCTGAGAATCCGTAGCGCGGTCTTGCCTTCGACCGGGGCTCCCGGCGGGGGCTGGGGCGCCCTCCTCGACCGCGAAAGGCAGGCAACGGGTCTCGGAGGGCATCCCCAGCCCCGCCGATCGCCCACGTCACCTCCTCACTGCGGTCCAGTTCCTTCGCCTGGCTGCTGGCTCCGCGTAGAATCACGGCATGATGCTGCCGCGCCCGGTGCTGGTGGTCGGTGTGCTGGGCCTGCTCGTCTCGCCCGCGCTCGGGGCGGGATTGCAGGTGCGGGTGATGCCGGCCACGCCTCGCCAGGGGGATGTCGCCGTGATCCTAGTCGCCGGCGCCCACGGCGTGCGCGAGCTCGAGGGCAGCCTGGGCGGCCGGCCGCTGAGCTTCTTCCCCTACGGCGAGGAGTACGCGGCCGTGGCGGGGATCGATCTCGAGAGCAAGCCCGGCAAGATGCCGTGGAAGGTGGGCGCGGTGGATGCCCTCGGCAATCCGCGCAAGGCCGCCGGGGCGATCACCGTCCGCTCGCGCGCGTTCACCGTCCAGCGGCTCACGCTGCCCGCTCACATGGTGGATCTCGATCCCCAGACCGAGCGACGGGCCCTGGCCGAGGCGGCGCGGCTGCGAGTGCTCTTCGATTCGCTGAGCGCCGAGCGGCTCTGGCGTGGCCGCTTCACGCGGCCCGTGGGCGGCTCGAGCCCGGGCGAGGGGTACGGTGCCCGGCGCATCATCAACGCCCAGCCGCGCTCGCCGCATTCCGGCATCGACTTCTCCGCCGAGTCCGGCACGCCGGTGGTCGCCGCGAACCGGGGCCGCGTCGCCCTCGTCGCCGAATTCTTCTTCGCCGGGCGGCTGATCGTGCTCGACCACGGGCTGGGGCTGTACACGCTATATTTCCATCTCGACGGCGTGAACGCCTCGGAAGGAGCGCTGGTGGAGCGCGGCCAGACCATCGGCACCGTGGGTGCCACGGGCCGCGCCACGGGTCCCCATCTGCACTTCGGCGCTCAGCTGCGCCGCGCCCGCGTGGATCCCACCGCGCTGTTCACGCTGCCTATCAAGGACTGATCCTGATCGGAAGAAATCCGGTCCACGAATGGCTGAGTATCCCTCTCCCCCACCGGGGGAGAGGTAGGGTCACCCCAACCCTCTCCCTCCAGCGGAGGGAGAGGGTGCAGAAGAACCGCGCCCCCTCGACCGCAATCTACGTCCAGGTGTCTTCGGATCAGGGCTGAGGGGGCGCTCCGGAAGCGCCGGGGCCAGGATGTAGCCGCGGCGCCATCGGCCGGGCCCGTCCGGGTAGAAGCGCATCGAGCCCGGCTCGAAGACCTCCAGGGCGACGGCCAGGGCGCAGAGCAGCGCGTCCCATCGATCCTCGATGCCCTTCAGCTCCCGCCCGCTCATTCCGGGTCGCGGCCGGTTCTCCATGAGGGTGATCCATGCCGGATCGGTGGTCACGATGTAGCGTCCCCCGATCGCCTCGATGCAGCGCTCGACGAAGGGGCTTAGGCCGTCCACAGCCCACCGCTCGGTGTCGGCGAACTTCCGCTGCTTGTACTTGAGGATCGTCTCGCCGCGGCGGCGGTGGAGGCCGAAGAGCATCACCTGCAGCGCGTTGGGGTAGACCTCGCGCACGGCCGGCCAGCCGCGTCGAGGCTCGAAGCCCGGACCGAAGGTCGCGAGCCCGTAGGCGCGAACGAGCCGGCGCGCGAGCGACGCGAGCACCGGATCGCGGGGCGGGCTGTGGGTCGAGGCGTGAAAGCGGCCGAAGCAGCTGGAGATCTCGTTGTCGCAGCCGCGGCGCCCGCCGCGCCCGAGCCCCAGCAGGGGGGCATCGACGCCGATGGCCGCGCGGTGGTGGGCGACATGGCGCGCGATCCAGGCGAGCACGGCCGCGTGTCCGGCGAGCGTTTGCGGCGCCTCGCGCAGGTGGAGAGGAAAGCGTTGCCCGCCCAGCAGCGCCACGCCGGAAGGATTGCCGTCCTTCCAGGCCAGATCGACGCCGAGGAAACGCACTGCCGCGGTCAGGGCAAGTGCAGACTGCCGCTCAGGACGGTGACGGCCCGCCCCCCGACGCGAACGCCCGCCACGCGGTCTCGCCCATCGGTGCCCGTGGCGACGCGGACCTCGACGGCCACCCGGCCCGGGCGTCCGAGGAAGTCGCCCTGCTCGGCGATGAAGGCCGCGAGGCCGCGATCGGGACGCAGCCGCCCTGCCTCGAGCAGCCACACGCCGATGGCCGAATGCACCGAGCCCGTCACGATGTCTTCGGGGACCCCGTAATGCGGCGCGAAGAAGCGCGAGTGGGTCGCTGAGGCGGGCTCGAGGCCCGCTGGGGCCACCACGCAGAACCCGCGGAGCTTGTGCTCGTCACCGAGCCGTCCAAGCCGGCTCATGTCGGGGGCGAGCTGGCGCAAGGTCCCCAGATCGGCCGCGGGCAGGAGCACGTCGGCATCCGGCGTGAGGGCCGGCCGGGCCCAGCTGCCGAGCCTGGAGGCCGGTAACCCCAGGACGTCCAGGATTTCGGGCAGCGGGCCGCGTAACGGCGACAAGGCCGTGCGGGGCGGCTCGAGCCAGATGAGGGCTTCTCCGTCTCGCTCCTCGACCTCCACCCGGACCAGTCCCGAAAGCGTCTCGAACGTCACGCGGCCTTCCGGCAGCCGACCGGCCTCCCGCAGCGCGTGGACGGCGGCGATCGTCGTATGGCCCGAGTAGCCCAGCTCGCGTGTGGGCGAGAACATGCGGAGCCGGCGGTCGGCATCGCTCCGGGTCGGCGCCGAGACGAAGGCGGTGCCCGCCTTGCCCATCTCGGCCGCCATCCGCTGCATCTCCGCTTCGGTGAGCCCGTCGGTGTCCAGTAGCGCGGCGGCCGGGTTCCCGGCGAAGGGCCGGTCGGTGAACACGTCCACGTGGAGCACCGGGATGGCCCGGCTCACAGTCGGATCCGCTGCCGCAGCCGGCGCGCCTGGCGGCCCAGCGCCCGGGTGGACCAGACGGTGGCCAGCGAATGGACCATGAGCCCGTAGACGTGCACGCGCGGCACCTTGAGCGTCACGTCGGGATCGAGCCAGTTGGCAGTCCGGGCAAGCAGGTCGAGGGTGCGCAGCCCGATCAGCAACGGCCAGGCGCAGGCCAGCCGCATTCGCGTCTCGCCCTTCGGAATCGCGAAGGTGTACTCCCAGCCGGCCTCGTAATGGTCCAGGGTGACATTGAGCAGGTCCACGAGGAGCGGGCGCGCGGCGGGGGCGCTCGACGGGTCGAGCAGATCACGGGGCTCGAGACCGAGCCGCGCCAGATCCTGGCGCGGCAGGTAGCAGCGCCCGTTGCGCAGATCGCGCGGCAGATCACGGAGGATATTGGTCATCTGCAGCCCCTGACCCAGGCGGATGCCGAGCTGTCGCATCCTCGCCACGTCCCAGTGGCGGAGCCGTGGGCGGTGCGCCGCGTGCACCTCCGTCCAGAACTCGCCCACGCACCCCGCCACCAGATACGTGTACCGGTAGAGATCCTGGCGCGTCTCGAGCGCGGCGAGCTTGCCCTCGTCTTCGCCGGGAAAGACGCGGAGATCCTGGGTCTGCCCCTCGATGATGGTGGAGAGCACGCGGCGGATGCGCGCGCGGTCCTCGGCCTCGAGGGCGCGGTAGGCGGCGAAGCAATCGGGGAGCCGCTCGAGCAAGGAGCGCTCGGCCGGCAGAGACTGGGAGCTGGCGGCGGCCCGCACGATGCCAGCGACGCGCCGGGCATCCGGCTGCAGCGCCTCGAGCTCCGCCCGCAGCGCTTCCAGATGCGCGATGCGCGACTGGCGCTCGATCCCGCGCGTGTCCGCGATCGTGTCGGCCGCGCGGGCGAAGAGATAGGCGAGCCCGATGGTCGGGCGGACGGCCTTGGGCAGGACCGCGACGGAGAGGTAGAACGACCGGCTGACCCGCTTGAGCAGCGCGGAGGTGAGATCCCCTCCGGCCACGGGCGCTAGTCGACTCCCAACGAATTGGGACTGGGACTCATGCCGAGGACGATGTGCCGGGCCAAATAACGAGCCAGACGAGGCCCAAGGGAGGAGCCGGCCCGAGGCGTACGCGGCAGTTCGAGCTGAGGGGGATAGCCCCGAGGCGAGGGCTGAGTGAATCTGGCGAAGTTAGTTGGAACGGCACTAGTCTAGTTCCATCGGGTTGACGGGCGGGTCCGGGTCGTCCTTGGCCTTCTTGAGCCCTTCCTGGAATTTCCGATCGAGCACCTTGGGCTTGGTCTTCTCGGCCTTCATCTGCTCGTTGAAGCGCTCCGCACGTTTCGCGGCGGCGCCCTTGAGCGAGGAGAGCGCCTCGTCCAGCCCCAGACCCGACCGCGGGCGCGGCGGGGCCTCGTGGGCGATGACGGCTTCCAGCGCCGGATCGATGGTGAGCCGGCCGTTGCAGCATGGGCAGGTCACGATGAAGGTCGCCATGGCCTCACCCTACCAGAAAACGTCCGACCAGGTGCGGTCGGCGGTGCGCTGGCTCCCCTGGGCTCATATCGGCCTCCTTGGCCGGTGGGCCGGAGTCTAGGGCGGACCGTCGGGGCTGTCAATGCGCCGTCGCGGACGCCGACGACCTGTTATGCTCAAACCGTGGCCGACCTCGTCAACGATTTCTCCTGGTCCCGCACCCGGGACAACGCCTTCCAGGAATGCCGTCGCCGCTACTATTATCAGTACTACGGCGCCTGGGGTGGCTGGGAGGCCGGCGCCGACCCGCTCACGCGGCGGCTGTACGTCCTCAAGCAGCTCGGAACCCGCCAGATGTGGGCCGGACGCCTCGTCCACGAGGCCGTCGAGCGCTCGCTGCTGGCCATGCGCGACGGCCACGCCCTCTCGGAGGCCTCGCTCGTCGAGGACACGGTGCGCCAGATGCGCGAGGAGTGGAAGGGCTCCCGCAGCGGCGTCTACCACGAGAGCCCGAAGCGCACGGGGCTCTTCGAGCACGAGTACGGCGTGGCCATCAAGGATACCGAGTGGCAGGCTATCCGTGACCACGTGGTCCGCTGCCTGCGCAACTTCCACCGTCTGCCGCTCCTGGCCGACATCAAGCGGACCTCCACCGATCGCTGGATCCTCATCGAGACGGTTGGCTCTTTCGACTTCGAAGGCACGCGCGTTTTCTCCGCGCCCGATTTCGGCTACTGGAACGCGGCCGACCGGTTGCAGCTCGTGGACTGGAAGACGGGTGGCAACGGCGAGGACGCCTCCCTGCAGCTCGGCGGCTATGCGCTCTACGCTCTCGAGGTGCTGCGCGTCGACCTGCCGCGGGTGGACCTGCTCGAGGTCAACCTGCGCGACGGCAAGGTGACGGCGCATCCGTGGGACGAGGTGAGCCTCGACCGCGTGCGCGAGCACATCCGTCTGTCTGTGCGCTCCATGAAGGCGTACTTGAAGGATCCGGAGCGGAATCTCGCCGAGGAGGCCGGCTTCGAGAAGACGGAGGAGCTGCGGATCTGTCGCTGGTGCAACTTCCGCGCGGTGTGCCGTCCCGAGCTGCCGCCGTTCACCCAGGACACCCTCTCCCCTGTGGGGAAAGGGCAGGGCGAGGGGTCGGAGGCCCCGCCACGGTAAAAGCCCTCCTGGTCGACCTGGACGACACTCTGCTCGACTACTCGGGCGGAGTCGACGAGTGCTGGCGCGAGGCCGCCGGGCTCGCCGCCCCGGCAGGCATGGATCCGGACGCCCTGGTGGCCGCCATCGCGCAGACGCGCCGCTGGTTCTGGGGCGATCCCGAGCGCCACCGCCAGGAGCGGGCCGACATGCTCGGGGCCTGGCGCAAGATCGCCGCTCACGCGCTCGCCTCCGTGGGGAGGCCGAGCGACGATCTGGCCGACTCCATCGCCGAGGGCTTCGCCGCCCTCCGCTGGCAGGGCATGCGCCTCTTCCCCGGCGTGCCGGCGACCCTCGAGGTCCTGCGCGAGCGTGGCGTCGGCCTGGCACTCGTGACCAACGGCGACACCAGCCATCAGCGGCGGAAGATCGAGGAGCAGGGCCTGGCGCACTTCTTCGACGTGATCCTGATCGAGGGCGAGTTCGGCGTGGGCAAGCCCCACGAGTCGGTGTACCGCCACGCCCTCGGCGCGCTGGCGGCGCGGCCCGAAGGGGCGTGGATGGTTGGCGATAACCTCGAGTGGGACGTGGCCGCCCCCCAGCGGCTGGGGTTGCGCGGGGTGTGGGTCGACGTCCAGGGCAGCGGACTGCCGGCGGCGGTGCCGATCAAGCCCGACCGTATCATCCGCGCGTTCCCCGAGCTGCTCGAGGATTCGGAAGAAACCCCCTCACCCCAGCCCTCTACCCAAAGGGGAGAGGGAGGTTAAGGCTTGGGCGGCTGGACGACGATGGTGCGGAGCGTGGCGAGGTACTTGCGCGCGACCCGCTGGACATCGGCCGCCGTGACCGCGCGCACCTGCTGGACGTAGCGGTCGAGGAACTCGTAGCCGACGCCGTCGATCTCGTAGGCAGCCAGGTACCAGGCCTGCCGGGCATTGGTGCGCCGGTCCATGGCGAGGTTGCCGAGCAGATAGCTCTTGGCCACCTGCAGCTCCTCCTCCGGAACGGGCTCACGCTGGACACGGTCGAGCTCGCCCTTGAGCGCGGCCTCGGACTTGGCGGCGTTCTCGGGCGCCGTCCCGATCGAGGCGAG
>DASSSH010000387.1:0-5607 GCA_035708525.1 Candidatus Methylomirabilota bacterium | reverse complement strand
CCGCACGGAAGCCCAGAACTCAGCCGTCAGGCACTCCGCGGCGACCACGAGGAGGTCGAGGTCGCGGGTCGAGCGCGTGACACCGTGCACCGCCATGGCCGCGGCTCCGATGACGGCGACGGGAACGCCCCGCTGTTGGAGCAGGCCCGCGACGTCGCCCAACAGGCTCAGCCGATGGTCTCCTCGATGCTGCGGGACGGTCGCCGCCCGGCCTGGCGCCGGCGCTCGAGCACGGCCATGCCCCGCTCCGGATCCAGCGGCGGGTCCTGCGCCAGGCGAAAGGCTTCGAGGTCGCGGGCGCCGAGCGCGAGCGCCAACGCCACGCGATCGGCAGGCGAAAGCGCCCGGAGGGCCGCCTGGTCTTCCGTCCTTAGGTCATCGGCAACGCTACGCATGACACGACGAGTATAGCAGGCCGAGCGCACGCGACCGATCTCGCAGCTGCTCGGGGCGCCGTGGAGAAGTCAAACCTCGGACCGGCTGATCAGGTGTTGCCCCGACCCGCGGACTCAAGATACCCACGGCGACACAGGCCGATCAAACCAAAGCAATTCGGACTAGCTGCATGTCTTCCTGGATACGCCTGGTACGGGGTGTTCCCGTAGCGGCCCCGTAGCAAGCGACACTTCTTGACCCCTCCCTTCCTGCGGGCTAATCTCAGCCTACCGTTCCCGTGGCGCCGTAGACTCGGCTGCCTGGAGATCCCCACATGAAGTGTCCCCGGTGCCAGGCTTCAAATCCCGCTGACGCCGTCTTCTGCGAGGAGTGCGGAGCCCGCCTTGAGGCCGCCTGCGCGAGTTGCGGTGAGCCGAACCGGCTAGGCGCAAAGTTCTGCAAGAAGTGCGGCCAACCGCTAGTCCAGGCTGGCGCCGCAGGCTCGGGCGCCGCCCCAAAGTTCGCCTCTCCCCAGGCCTACACGCCCAAGCACCTCGCCGAGAAGATCCTCACCGCCAAGAGCGCCCTGGAAGGCGAGCGCAAGCAGGTCACGGTGCTCTTCGCCGACCTCAAGGGCTCCATGGAGCTCCTGGCCGACCGGGACCCCGAGGAGGCACAGAAGCTGCTCGACCCCGTGCTGGAGCGCATGATGGAGGCCGTCCACCGCTACGAGGGCACCGTCAACCAGGTGATGGGGGACGGCATCATGGCTCTCTTCGGGGCTCCCCTCGCCCACGAGGACCACGCCGTCCGGGCCTGCTACGCGGCGCTCCGGATGCTGGAGTCCGTCAGGCGGTACGCCGAGGAGGTACACAAGGCCGAAGGGGTACCGATCCAGATCCGCGTCGGCCTCAATGCCGGTGAGGTCGTCGTCCGCTCGATCGGGAGCGACCTGCGGATGGACTACACGGCCGTGGGCCAGACGACGCACCTGGCCGCCCGCATGGAGCAGATGGCCAAGCCCGACTCGATCCTGATCACGGCGGACGTTCTCCGGCTCGCGGAGGGATTCGTGGTCGTGAACTCGCTGGGGACCCGAACGGTCAAGGGGCTGAGCGAGCCCATTGAACTGTACGAGCTAACGGGCGCCAGCACCGTGCGCTCTCGCCTCCAGGCCTCCGCGGCCCGTGGCCTGACGAAGTTCGTCGGCCGCACCGAGGAGATGGCCCAGGTGGCGCAGGCGCTGGAGCGGGCCCGAGCCGGTCACGGGCAGATCGTGGCAGTGGTCGGCGAGCCGGGCGTCGGCAAGTCCCGCCTCTACTGGGAGTCCACCCACTCGCATCGCACGCAGGGATGGTTGATCCTCGAAGCGAGTTCCGTCTCATACGGAAAAGCCACCGCGTGCCTTCCCATCATCGACCTTCTCCGCGCCTATTTTCAGATCGAGACGCGCGATGACACGCGCAAGATTCACGAAAAGGTGACCGGGAAGGTGCTCTCGCTGGACCGCGCGCTCGAAGCGTCCCTCCCCGCATTCTTCTCGCTATTGGACGTCCCGGTCGACGATCCCGAATGGGCTCGGCTGGATCCCGTGCACCGGCGCCAGCGCACCCTGGACGCGGTCAAGCGATTACTCTTGCGCGAAAGTCAGGTCCAGCCGCTCGTGGTTCTCTTCGAGGACCTCCACTGGATTGACGCGGAGACCCAGGCCCTGCTTGACAGCCTGGTTGAAAGCCTCCCGACGGCGCGGCTGCTCCTGCTCGTGAACTATCGCCCCGAGTACCAGCACGGCTGGGGGAGCAAGACGTACTATCGCCAGCTGCGCATCGATCCGTTGCCGCCCGAGAGCGCCGACGAGATGCTGGCGGCGCTGCTCGGCCCGGATTCTGCGCTGGGGCCGCTCAAACGGCTGCTCATCGAGCGGACAGAGGGGAACCCCTTCTTCCTCGAGGAGTGCGTGCGGACGCTTGTCGAGACGAAGGGCCTCACCGGTGAACGGGGGGCGTACCGGCTGGAGAAGGCCCCCGAGAGCGTGCAGATCCCGGCAACGGCTCAGGCCATTCTGGCTGCCCGAATCGATCGCCTCTCCGCGGAGGACAAGCGGCTTCTTCAAGCTGCCTCCGTTATCGGCAAGGACGTCCCGTTCACGCTCCTCCAGGCGATCGGGGACGAGAGCGAGGACGCGCTGCGCCAGGGCCTCAGCCGGCTCCAGGCCGCCGAGTTCCTGTACGAGGCCAGACTGTTCCCCGATCTCGAATACACATTCAAGCACGCCCTCACGCACGAGGTGGCGTACGGCAGCCTGCTTCAGGAGCGCCGTCGGACCCTGCATGGCCGCATGGTGGAGGCGATCGAGGCCCGGTATGGAGACCGCCTCTCCGAACACGCCGAACGGCTGGCGCACCACGCCTTCCGCGGTGAGCTCTGGGAGCCGGCCACCCGTTATGCCCGCCAGGTCGGTGATCGAGCGGTGGCGCTCTGCGCCGACACGGAAGCGGTGGCGGCCTACACCCGGGGGCTCGAGGCGCTCGGGCGGCTTCCGGCCACCCCCGAAACGGCCCGCATCGGGATTGATCTGCGCCTGGCGCTCCGAGCACCGCTCTGGCGGCAGGGCCAGCTCGAGCGTCTGCGCGAGATCTTCCGTGAGGCGGAGGCCCTCGCCACGCGGTTTGACCAGACAGAGCGGCTCGATGTCATGTACTCGTTCCTGGTCCAGTACCACTGGGCGAAGGGGGAGTACGACCAGGCCATCGGCTACGGGCAACGTTGCGTGGAGGCGTCCGATCATCGCGGCGACGTCGGCCTGCGGGTCATGGGCCTGTACTACACCGGCGCCTCGTATCAGGCGCAAGGAAACCTACGCCGCGCCCTCGCCTGCTTTCAGGAGATCATCGATCGCCTCGAAGGGCCCAAGGCAACCGAGCGGTTCGGGCTATCAGGGCTGCCTTACTCGGGCGCCTGTGCACTCGCGGCCGAGGGCCTGAGTGAGCTGGGAGACTCCGCGCAGGCGCTGGAGCTCATCCGGCGCGGCGAGCACGTGGCGAACGCGGCAGACCATCTCTACAGCAAGGCTGTCCTCGCCATCGCACGAAGCCGGGTGCTTCTCCGCCAGAACCCCAACGATGTCATCGCCCCGCTAGAAGCCACAGTGGCCACCTGCCGGGAGAAGAAGTTCGCCGGACAGGCGATGCGCGCGCTCACCGTCCTGGGGCAAGCCTACGGATTGGTCGGCCGCCCGGCGGATGGGATTCCTCTCGTCAAGGAGGCGATCGAGTTGCAAGAAACTGCCGGCGCGTTCGTCGACCGGGCGCTCTGGACTCGTGTCCTGGCCGGGCTGTACTTGCGGGTCGGAAACCTCAGCGAAGCGGAGGCCACAGCGGAGACGGCGCTGCGCTTCGCCCAGCGGCACGGTGAGCGAGGCAACGAGGCCTGGATCCACTGGCTGCTCGGCCACGCGATGGCCGAGCGCGATGAGCGTGACGCGGCCACTCGGCGCTTCGAGATGGCCCAAGGGCTCGCAGACCAGCTCGGCATGCGCCCTCTCATCGCCCACTGCCACCTCGGCCTCGGCAAGCTCTACTCGCGCACGGGCGACCGGCAGCAGGCGCAGGGGCACCTCACTACGGCAACGACGATGTTCCGCGAGATGAACGCGCAGTTCTGGCTGGAGCAGGCGGAAGCGGAACTCGTGCGGCTGGCCTGATGGAGGTGGGGCCGGCTCGCGCCGCGCCCCCGCGTACAGTAGTTGCAGCGGCGCGGCTTCCAGTCCGCAATCGTGGGTCTGTGCGGGGCGGAAGACGGGCCCAGGAGGTGCGGGATGAGCACGCTATCGGCTGAACGCTGCGTCGCCTGCCGGCGCGACTCGCCTCGGGTGACGGAGGCCGAGGTCGCCGATCTGAGGCGGCAAATCCCAGACTGGCAGCTCGTGGAACGCGACGGCGTCGCCCAGCTCGAGCGGACATTCCACGTCCCGACCTTCGCCGACGCGCTGACCTTCACCAACAGGGTTGGCGCCCTCGCCGAGGCGGAGGGCCACCATCCTGCCCTCCTCACCGAGTGGGGGCGAGTCACGGTGACCTGGTGGACCCACAAGATCCGCGGGCTCCACCGGAACGACTTCATCATGGCGGCCAAGACGGACGCGCTGGCCGCTGAGCATGGACACGTGACACGCGGCGAAGCCCGGGAGAAGGGTGGGCGATGAGCGCGCGGGCCACCCGGCACCCCGACATGGCCACCGCTCAGGTGCTGATCCAGGAGATCCGCCATGAGCTGGAGCCCGTCGAGCAGGAGATCCGGCGTCACCCGTACCTTGCCGCGTTGGAGTCGGGACGTATGCGCCGCGAGGATCTCACCCGCTTCGCGGGAGAGCAGTACCACATCATCGGCAGCGATCTCCGGAGCGTCGCGCTCCTGGTGCATCGCTTCGGGACGACGCCGAGCGGGCCGTTCTTCCAGGCAGTGCTGGGTGGGGAGACGGCAGCGCTGGCGGCCCTCCGGGCCTTCGGGGCGGCCGTCGGCATGGATGAAGGGCGACTTCAGGCGTACGAGCCGGCACCCGGCGCCCACGCCTACACGGCCTACATGGCCTGGCTTTCCCTCTACAGTTCGGGCGCCGAGGTGGCCGCCAGCTTCCTGGTGAACTTCTCCGCCTGGGGCGCCAACTGCGGCCGGATGGGCCGCGCCCTTCGCGACCGCTATGGGCTCACCCAGGAGGCCACAGCCTTCTTCGACCTCTTCGCGGCTCCCCCCGCCGAGTTCGAGGGCCAGGCCCTGGCCGCCGTCGTCAGCGGCCTTGCCGAGGGCGCCGAGACTCGCCTCGTCAAGCGGGCGGCCAGGCTCCTGCAAGGCTACGAGAAGCTCTACTGGGACACGCTCCACGCCCTCTCGATCATCTAGCTGGTACGTCTCGGTGTATCAACGTGGACGCGTAGGCATCGTTCACGCAGGCCCAGGTAATCCCCGCCATACCTCGTGCCTTTCGAATAGCATTCGCGGCGCCGACCGCGCGCCTAGTTCAGCAGCTTCTCCTGGTCCTTCACCTCGAAGATCGCCCTCAGCTCGGATCGGAAGCGCTCGAGACACGGTGCCGTGGTATTCTCAGGACGTGAGCCACCCAGCTCTCGACACCTACAAGATCGTGCTCTATCGCCAGGATGATGGCTCGTGGGTCGCCGAGGTGCCCGCCATCTCCGGTTGTTACGCCCTGATGGCCACGCGAGAAGAGGCCTT
>DASSSH010000386.1:0-6328 GCA_035708525.1 Candidatus Methylomirabilota bacterium | reverse complement strand
CAGGTCCGTCCGCGACCCGAAGCGGATCAGCCCGTACCGCTCGCCCAGCCCCAGCTTGTCGCCCGGGCGCACCCGGCACACGATCCGCCGCGCCAGCACCCCCGCGATCTGCCTCACCGCCACCCGCGCCGCGTCCCCCTCGAGCGAGACCGTGCAGCGCTCGTTGGCCTCCGACGCCTCCGGGCGGTAGGCGGCCCGGAAGCGCCCGGGCCGGAAGTCCACCGCCCGCACCAGGCCGGCCACGGGCGCCCGATTGACGTGGACGTCCAGCGGCGAGAGGAAGATGGACACCCGCACCGCGGGGCCCACCCACTCGTCCTCCACCTCGACCACCCCCATCACCCGGCCGTCGGCCGGCGCCACCACCGCGCCGGGCAGGTCGGGCGGCGTCCGCTCGGGATCCCGGAAAAAGCCGAGAAACGCCGCGGCCAGCACCGCCAGGGGCAGCGCCGCTCCCCCCCAGCCCATCACGGCCAGGATACATGCGACCGCGGCCGCCGGGAAGATGAACGGCCAGCCTTCGGGCGCGACGGGGATCCTCATCGTCGCTCCGTCCGCCGCCCGGGTCCGGCCGCCCTCACATCCGCGGCGGCTTGATCCAGGACATCATCTTGCGGAGCCGCCCGCCGACTTCCTCGATCGAGTGCTCGGCGTCCCGCTTGCGCATCGCCAGGAAGCCGGCGCGGTGGGCCTGGTTCTCCAGCACCCACTCGCGCGCGAACTGGCCGGACTGGATCTCGGCCAGGATCTTCTTCATCTCCGCCCGGGTCTGGTCGTTGATGATCCGGGGGCCCCGAGTGTAATCGCCGTACTCGGCGGTGTCCGAGACGGAGTAGCGCATGTACGCCAGGCCGCCCTGGTAGAAGAGGTCCACGATCAGCTTCATCTCGTGCATGCACTCGAAGTAGGCGATCTCGGGCTGGTACCCGGCCTCGACCAGCGTCTCGAACGCCGCCTTGATCAGGTGCGACACCCCGCCGCAGAGCGTGGTCTGCTCCCCGAACAGGTCGGTCTCGGTCTCCTCCTTGAACGTGGTCTCGATGACGCCCGCCCGCGTGCAGCCCACGCCCCTGCCGTAGGCCAAGGCCACGTCCCGGGCCTTGCCCGACACGTCCTGGTGCACCGCCACCAGCGCGGGCACGCCGGGCCCCTGGGTGAAGAGGTCCCGCATCACGTGGCCGGGGGCCTTGGGCGCGATCATGGAGACGTCCACGTCAGGCGGCGGCACCACCTGGTTGAAGTGGATGTTGAAGCCGTGCGCGAACATGAGGGTCTTGCCCTTGCTCAGCGCCCCCCGGATGGACTCCTCGTAGACCTGCCGCTGGTTCTGGTCGGGCAGCAGGATCATGATGATGTCCGCGGCCTGGGCGGCCTCGTTCACGGTCATGACCTTGAGCCCGTCCTTCTCCGCCTTGGCCCAGCTCTTGGACCCCTTGTACAGACCCACCACCACGTCCTGCCCCGAGTCCTTGAGGTTCAGCGCGTGGGCGTGGCCCTGGCTCCCGTAGCCGACGATCGCGATCTTCTTGCCCCGGAGGAGGCCGAGGTCGGCGTCCTGGTCGTAGTAAATCTTGGCCGGCATGATGAGTGCTCTCCCTTCTCGAGTTAGTCCGCGAACCCGACGACCTTGGGGTCGTCGCTCGGCCGCGCGTCCTGTCGTGGCTTCCCCAGCTTCTCCTCGACCTTCCGCAGGCGGGTCTTGGACCCGCGCGCGATGGCCACCTTGCCCGTGCGCACGACCTCCTGGATCCCGAAGGGGCGCAAGAGCTCGATGATCGCTTCGATCTTGGACTCCTCCCCCGTCACCTCCAGCGTGTAGGTGGTCGGCGTCACGTCCACCACCTTGGCCCTGAAGATGTCCCCGATCCGGAGTATCTCCGCCCGGGCGCTCGGCTCGGCGTTGACCTTGAGCAGAAGCATCTCGCGCTCGACGTGGTTCTCCTCGGACAGGTCGGTGACCTTGATCACGTCGATCAGCTTGTGCAGCTGCTTGATTACCTGCTCGATGATGAAGTCGTCGCCGCGGACGACGAGCGTCATGCGGGAGACCGTGGGATCCACGGTCTCGCCCACCGACAGGCTTTCGATGTTGTAGCCGCGGGCCGAGAACAGGTTGGCGACGCGCGACAGCACGCCGAACTTGTTCTCCACCAGCACGGCGATCGTGTGCTTCTTCGCCTGCGCTTCCTCCGCCACTGCTCCTCCCTTTCTGCGCCCCGCGGCTCCGTCTTGCCGCGTTTCGAGCGCGGGCTTGGCCCGCGCTACCCCCTCCCTCGGGGGGAGGCCTCGGAGGGCCGTCGAGGCCCCCTCCGACCATCAAAAGCCGGTTTGTGACTTGGCCGCCTTTTCCTTCACCTCGCGGCCGGGTGGGGCCAGGATCATGTCGGTGTTGGCGCCGCCCGCCGGGACCATGGGGAACACGCACTCGTCCTTGTCGACCCACACGTCCACCACCACGGGGCCGGGCGTGGCGATCATCTTCTCCAGCGCCGGCACCACGTCCGCCGGCTTGGTGGCGCGGATGCCTACGCAACCGTAGGCCTCGGCCAGCCGCACGAAGTCCGGGCTGCCCTTGAAGTCGATGGCGCAGAAGCGTTCCTTGTAGATGATGCGCTGCCACTGGCGGACCATCCCGTGGCCGCCGTTGTTGATGATCACGGTCTTGACCGCCAGGCCCTCCTCGACGCAGGTCGCCAACTCCTGGCTGTTCATGATGAAGGAGCCGTCGCCGTCGACGTTGACCACGAGCCGGCCCGGGTGGCCCGCCTGGACCCCCATGGCGGTCGGGAGTCCATAGCCCATGGTCCCGAGCCCCCCCGAGGTGCACCACATCCGCGGGTGCTTGAAGCGGTAGTGCTGCGCCGCCCACATCTGGTGCTGGCCCACGCCCGTGACGAGGAAAGCCTCGCCGTTGGTCAGGTTCGACAGCTCCTGGATCACGTGCTGGGGCTTGATGACCTCGTCGCTCCACTCGTAACGCAGGGGCTCGGCGCGCTTCCACTCGGCGATCTGCTCCGCCCACTGGCGGCGCGCCTCCCGCACGGTGCCCGAGGGAAAGGTCTTGAGCTCCTCGCTGACGGCCTTGACCAGGGCGACCAGGACCCGCCTGCAGTCTCCCACGATCGGGATGTCCACCTTGATGTTCTTCGAGATCGACGAGGGGTCGATGTCGATGTGGACGATCTCGGCGTGGGGCGCGAAGGCGTCCACCCGCCCGGTGACGCGGTCGTCGAACCGCGCCCCGACGGCCACCAGGAGATCCGAGTGGTGGACGGCCATGTTGGCGTAGTAGGTCCCGTGCATGCCCAGCATGTCCAGCGAGAGCGGGTGGGCCATGGGGAACGCGCCCAGTCCCATGAGCGTCTGGGTCACGGGAATCTGGGTGAGCTCGACCAGCTCCATGAGCTCGGGCGAGGCGTTGGCGGAGATGGCACCGCCGCCCACGTAGAGCACGGGGCGCTTGGCCCTGACGATGGCCCGCGCGGCCTTCTTGATCTGCCCCGGATGGCCTTCGTACGTCGGGTTGTAGGAGCGCAGGTGGACCTTGTCCGGGTGCTTGAACTCCCACTCCTTGACCAGGATGTCCTTGGGCAGGTCGACGTGGACGGGCCCGGGCCGCCCGGTGGCGGCCAGGTAGAAGGCCTCCTTGATGATCTGCGCCAGGTCGTTGCCGTCCTTGACCAGGAAGTTATGCTTGGTCGCCGAGCGCGTGATGCCGACGTTGTCGGCCTCCTGGAAGGCGTCGTTGCCGATCAGGTGGGTGGGGACCTGGCCGGTGAACGCGACGATGGGGATCGAGTCCATCAGGGCGTCCTGGAGCGCCGTGACCAGGTTGGTCGCGGCGGGCCCCGAGGTCACCAGCGCCACCCCGATCTTCCCGGTCGTGCGCGAGTACCCCTCCGCCGCGTGACCGGCCGCCGCCTCCTGGCGGACCAGGATGTGGCGGATGCCCTGGAAGTCGTAGAGGGCGTCGTAGATCGGCAGCACCGCCCCGCCGGGAAGGCCGAAGATGATGTCCACGCCTTCACGCTTCAAGCACTCCAGCACGATCCGTGCGCCTGACAGCTTCACGTCGCGTTCCTCCGTCCCTTCGGTCTAGAGGAGCCCCGCCGAGGCCAGGCTCTCCTTGATGTCCTCGATGCCGTCGCCGCCCGGCGTCCCGAGCGGCGCCCGGCACGGCCCGCCGTAGTAGCCCTGCAGATCCAGCGCCGCCTTGAGCCCACCGATCCCGTAGCGCCCCGGCACGCCCCGGTCGGCCAGCATCATCCGCGCCGCGATCTCCTTGGCTTCCTCCCACCGACCCTGGCGGGCCAGCCGGTACACCTCGACGAACTCCCGCGGCGCGATCACAGCCAGCGCCAGGATGCCGCCCGCCGAGCCGATCGCCAGCGACGGCAGGAGCGCCGCCGCCGCGCCCACCAGCACGTGGAAGGTCTTGGGCGTCAGGTGGATGATCTGGGCCGCCTGCGGGATGTTGCCCGACGAGTCCTTGATCCCGCACACGTTGGAGTGCTCGGCGATGCGGGCCACCGTGTCCGCCTCGAGATTGATCCCCGTGTTGAGCGGAAAGTTGTAGATCATGATCGGGATCGGCGAGGCCTCCGCCACCGCCAGATAGTGTCGGACCTGGGCGGCGCCCTGGGAAAAGCCCTTGGTGAAGTAGTGGGGCGTGATGATGATGGCCGCGTCGGCGCCGATCTCCGCGGCTCGCTTGGTCTGGCGGATCGTGTGGAGCGTCGAGTTGGTCCCCGTCCCCGCGATGAAGGCTTTGCCCCGCGGGATCGCCTCCCGGGCGGCGACGAGCACGGCGTCCCGCTCCGCCTCGGAGAGCATGGGGAACTCCCCGGTCGAGCCCAGGATCACATACCCGTTGAGCCCGGTCTGGTTCCACTGCTCGAGGTTCGACTTGAGCCGGTCTGTCGCGACCGCGTCACCCTTGAACGGAGTCGGAACCGGGATGAAGACACCGTTGAACTCAGGCATGTCGCGTTCCTCCAGAGCCGCGACGCGGCTCCTTGATCTGGGCCTGGGCGGCCGCCAGGCGGGCGATGGGAACCATGAACGGAGAGCATGAGACGTAGGTCATGCCGACCTGGTGGCAGAACTCCACCGAGGACGGCTCGCCGCCGTGCTCGCCGCAGATGCCGACCTTGAGCTTCGGCCGCGCCCGGCGCCCTCGCTCGATTCCGGTCCGCACCAGCTCGCCCACGCCCTCCTGGTCGAGCACGGCGAACGGATCGGCCGGCAAGAGCTTCTTGTCGAGGTAGAACGGGAGGAACTTGCCGATGTCGTCCCGGCTGTAGCCGAACGTCATCTGGGTCAGATCGTTGGTCCCGAAGGAGAAGAACTCCGCGAACTCGGCGATCCGGTCCGCCACCAGCGCCGCGCGCGGCACCTCGATCATGGTGCCCACGGTGTAGGACACCTTGATGCCCATGTCGGCCACGACCTGCTCGGCGACCGTCACGGCCATGTCGCGGGTGAGCTTCATCTCGCCCACGGTGCCCGTGAGCGGGATCATGATCTCGGTCTGCACCTTGATGCCCCGCCGGGCGCAGGCGCAGGCCGCCTCCATAATGGCCCGCACCTGCATGTCGTAGATCTCGGGGAACGTGATACCCAGCCGGCAGCCGCGGTGGCCCAGCATCGGGTTGAACTCCTGGAGCGACTGCACGCGTGCCATGAGCTCCTCGAGCTGATGCTGGCGCGTCGGATTGATGCCCAGCGCCTCGAGGCGCGTGTGCTCCCACAGCAGGTCCGTGTATTTCGGCAGGAACTCGTGCAGCGGCGGATCGAGTAGCCGGATCGTCACCGCGTAGCCGTCCATCACGGTGAAGATGCCGATGAAGTCTTCCCGCTGGAACGGCAGGAGCTGGTCCACGGCCTTTCGCCGGGCCTGTTCGTCCTTCGCCATGATCATTTCGCGCACGATCGGGATGCGCTCTTCCCCGAAGAACATGTGCTCGGTGCGCACCAGCCCGATGCCCTCGGCACCCTTGTCGCGCGCCGCCTGCGCGTCCTTGGGCGTGTCGGCGTTGGCTCGCACGCCGATCCCGCGTGTCTCGTCGGCCCAGCGCAGCAGCTGCTCGAGCTCCCCCGACAGCTTGGGCTCGATCAGCGGCACGGTGCCCACCATGACCTCGCCGGTCGAGCCGTTGAGCGTGATCACCTGGCCCTCGCGGATCAGGGTCCGCCCGGCCTGGAAGGCCCGCTTCTCTTCGTCCACCGCCACATCACCAGCCCCCACGACGCAGCACTTGCCCATCCCCCGCGCCACCACCGCCGCGTGGGACGTCAGCCCGCCCCGCGAGGTCAGAATGCCCTCGGC
>DASSSH010000385.1:0-7381 GCA_035708525.1 Candidatus Methylomirabilota bacterium | reverse complement strand
GATGATGAGCGGGTCCTAGTAGACCGCGTAGGGTTCGGTGGACGAGCGAACCTTGACGAAGTACTGCTTGAAGGTGTTCAGGTCGTTCTCGGAGACGAGATCGGACACCATCACGCAGAGCAGGCCGCCCTGACGCCAGACAATGAGGCTGAAGCCATTCTCTGTCCTCACCAGCGGCCGCCAGCGATCGATCTGCACCCGCCCGCGCTCGGGCAGCACCACTTTGCCCGCCGGCAGGATCACGTAGGTCACCGTGTGCCCCCGGGTGTCCTCGTAGGCCAGCTCGATGCCGCGGTGGCCCTCCAGGAAGGTCGGCTTGGCGTTGACCAGCTGGATGTCCTCGTCCCCGGTGAACACCCAGTCCATCGCGACGCCGCTTTCCTCCATGGCCCGAGGCAGGACTGCCGGCACCACATCGGACCGGGACTCGCCCCAGAGGACGTTCTTGGCGTGCTCGGAGACGACGGCCCGCGAGACGAGCTGCAGCGGATCGGCGGTCGAGTTCACCGTCAAGAATGGAACGATCCAGAGGATTGCGATCATGGCCGTGGCCAAGGAGGACGCGGCCGGCGCGAGCCAGAGCGTCCACGAGCGGCGTCGGGGCGCGTCAGGGAGGACGGTCTGCACGACCGCCGCCCGCAGGGAGGCGGACGCCGGATAGCGCGGCAGGCGCTCGCGCAGCAACCGGCCCAGCTCCTCGTCACTGTATCGCTCGTTCATCCCGATCGTCCCGTCTCAGCCCTTCGATTCGCTCTCGTAATCGGTCAAATATACGCGCAGCCGCTCCTTGGCCCGAAAGATGCGCGACTTCACCGTCCCCACGGGACAGTCGATGATGCGCGCCACGTCTTCCAGGGCCAGGCCTTCCACCTCGGCGAGCAGGAGCGGCGTCTTGAACTCTTCGGGCAGTCTGGCCAACGCCCGCTCGAGGTCCATGTGGACCCCGGCGACCTCGCTGTCCTGCTCCGGCGCGTCGTGGAACATGGGTGAGTCACCCTCTGGCACCCCGCCTTCGGACAGGGCCACCTCGCGCTCCCGCAGCCGGTAGAAGGTCAGGAAGGTATTTCTCAGGATTTGAAACAACCAGGCGCGCAGGTGGGTTCCCGGCTGGAACCGGTGGGAAAAGCGCATGGCCCGGACGTAGGTCTCCTGTACCAGATCCTCGGCCTCGGACCCGTTCCGGGTCAGATAGACGGCCAGGTTGTAGAGAGCGTCCAGATGCTGGAGAGCCTGCTGCCTGAACTCGTCGTCGGCCACGGGGGCTCAGCCCGTCTAGTGCTCGAACCAGCGCCGGGGGAGGCCGGACTCGGCCACCTCGTGCTCGTCCTCGAGGGCTGCCAGCAGCTCCTGGATCGTCTGGTACAGAATCGGATGCTCGAGCTCGGGGGCCAGGTCGGCGAGGGGCTTGAGCACGAAGCGCCGCTCGTGCATCAGCAGATGCGGGATGTGCAGCCGGTCGGGTCCGCTGATCACGCGGTCACCGTAGAGGAGAATGTCGATGTCCAGCGTCCGTGGCTCGTAGCGCTGATCTTCGGGCGTGCCCGCCCCGCGCCGCCGCCCGAGCACGCCCTCGAGCTCCTGGAGCCGCCCCAGCAGCGTCATCGGCTCGAGCTCGGTCTCGACGACGACGACGCAGTTGAAGAACCACGCGTCCTGGTCAGCGTGCTCGCCTGGGCGCTGCTCCCAGGGCTCGGTCCGGTAGAGCGGCGAGGCGTCGACGAATCGCAGGCCGGGCATCGCGCGCAGCCGATCGACCGCCTGGCGGAGCAATTCGAGCCGATCGCCCAGGTTCGAGCCCACCGACAGGAAGACCCGCGGCATCAGCGTCCCTCGCGCCGCCGGACCAGCTCGACGCCGGGGATGCCCTGCAGCCCCTGCATGGGCGGGGTGAGCTTTCGCACCCGCACGCGAACCTCCTCGCAGGGGAACTCCGCCAGCAGCATCTGGGCCAGCCGCCCCGCCAGCCGCTCGAGCAGGTTCACCCGCTCCTTGGTGCAGACCTCGACGATCCGCGCCGCTACCACTCCGTAGTCGACGGTCGTCCGCAGGTCGTCGGAGGCGGCGGCGGGACTCAGGTCCAGGCTCAGCTCCGCGTCCACGGAAAACCAGGCGCCGACGGTCTGCTGGGCTTTGGTCACGCCATGGTGACCGTAGAAGCGGACATCCTCGAGAAAGATTTTATCAGAGCTCAGAGCTTCAGGCTCCGGAGCCGGTCCATCGCCTCGCGCAGCCGCTTGGCCTCGATGGTCAGGGCGATGCGGTAGAAGCCCTCGCCTGAGGGACCGAACCCCACGCCGGGGGTGACCACGCAGCCGACCTCGTCGAGCAGTCGGGCCGCGAAGGTCCGCGAGTCCAGGCCGCCCGGCACCGGGGCCCAGACGAAGAAGGCGCCTTTCGGCACGTCGACTTCCCAGCCCAGCGACTTGAGGCCGGCCACGACGACGTCCCGGCGCTCCTGGTAGGTGCGCCGGTACTGCTCGGGGATGTCTTGAGGCCCGGTCAGGGCGGCGATGCCGGCTTCCTGGACGGCCTGGAAGACGCCCGAGTCCACGTTGGTCTTGATCTTGCCGAGGCCAGCGATGGCGGCGGCGTTGCCCGAGCAGAAGCCGATGCGCCACCCGGTCATGGAGTAGGTCTTGGAGAGCGAGTGAAATTCGACGCCGACCTCCAGAGCCCCGGGCGCCTCGAGGAAGGACGGCGGCCGATAGCCATCGAAGCGCAGCTCGGAGTACATCGCGTCGTGGCAGACCAGGATCCCGTGACGGCGCGCGAAGGCGACGACGCGCTCGAAGAAGTCCTTCTCCGCCACGGCCGCCGTGGGGTTGTTGGGGTAGTTGAGGTACATGAGCTTAGCCCGGCGCGCCACCTCGTCGGGGATCGCATCCAGATCGGGCAGGAAGCCGTTGGCCCGTCTGAGGGGCATGAAGTGAGGCTGGCCGCCGGCGAACCAGGTGCCGGCTGCGTAGACCGGATAGCCCGGATCGGGCACGAGCACCACGTCCCCCGGATTCACGAAGGCCAGCGGCATGTGCGCCGTGCCCTCCTTGGATCCGATGAGGGTCAGGACCTCGGTTTCCGGGTCGAGCGTCACGCTGAAGCGTCGCCGGTACCAGTTCGCGACGGCGCGCCGGAACTCGAGCAGGCCCTCGTAGTCGGGATAGCGGTGGCTGGCGGGGTTCTCGGCCCCGCGTTTGAGGGCTTCGATGATGTGGGGCGGGGTCGGCAGGTCGGGATCGCCGATCCCCATGTCGATGAGATCCACGCCGCGGGCGCGGGCCTCGCGCTTCTTCTTGTCGATCTCGGCAAACAGATACGGTGCCAGCTTCTTCAGCCGCTCCGCCAGCTCGAAGTGCCCTGGGCTCACGGTCGCTCCTAGATCTTGACGACGGGATTCTTCAAGCCGCCGATCCCTTCGATGCGCACCTCGACCTTGTCGCCCGGTTTGAGCGGACCCACGCCGGCCGGGGTCCCCGTGGCGATCACATCGCCCGGCAGCAGAGTCATGACTGCCGAGATGCGGGCGATGAGATCCTCCACCGGGAAGATGAAGTGCTTGGTATTGGAGGCCTGGCGACGCTCGCCGTTGACCCAGGTCTCGATGTCCACGCCGTTGGGGTCGATGTCGGTGGCGATGCACGGGCCCACCGGGCAGAAGGTGTCGAAGGCCTTCGCCCGCGTCGGCTGCCCGTCGCGGGCCTGCAGCTCCCGGGCCGTGACGTCGTTCAGGCACGTGTAGCCCAGCACGACCTCGCGCGCCCGCTCCGCCGGCACCGCGCGGCAGCGCTTCTTGATCACGATGGCCAGCTCGCCCTCGTAATCGACGCGGCCGGCCTGGGGTGGAAAGACGATGGGGTCGTCCGGGCCGGAGAGGGCGGAGAGCGGCTTGAAGAAGATCCGCGGCTCCGCCGGGACGGGGAGGTTCATCTCCTCGGCGTGATCCCGGTAATTGAGCCCGACCGCCACGATCTTGGAGGGCGCCACCGGCGCCAGGAGCACGGTCTGGCTCAGCGCGTATTTCTTCCTCGCCTTCTTGAAGGTGCCGTAGGGGGTGCCGGAGTACTCGAGGATGTGGGCGCCGTCGAGGACCCCGTAGCGCGTCTTGCCGGCGGCCCGAAACCTGACGATCTTCACCGTGCTCTCCAGGAGTGGCTGGCCGAGCTCATGTGAGGCCGAGCACATCCTGCATGGTGTACAACCCCGGTCCGGCGGTGGCGATGAATCGCGCGGCCCGCAGCGCGCCCCGGCCGAACGTGTCGCGGCTGTGGGCCTTGTGGGTCAGCTCGAGCCGCTCACCCAGGGCTCCGAAGCTCACGGTGTGCTCGCCGACCACGTCGCCCGAGCGCAGCGAGAGCATGCCGATCTCCTTCCGCGTCCGCTCGCCGGACAGGCCGTGGCGGCCGTAGACGGCCGTCTTGGTCAGATCGCGTCCGAGCGCCTGCGCCACGATCTCCGCCATGCGCAGCGCCGTTCCGCTCGGGGCATCCTTCTTGAAGCGATGGTGGGTCTCGGTGATCTCCACGTCGTAGTCGTCCCCCAGCATCCGCGCCATCTCGCCCAGGATCCGGAAGGCCACGTTGACGGCCACGCTCATGTTGGGGGAGAGCAGCACGGGCACTTCCTTGGCCAGCCGCTCGATCTCGTCGCGCTGGGAGGGCGAGAAGCCGGTCGTGCCGATGACGGCGCGACCGCCCAAGCGCGCGACCAGCCGGAGGTGCGCCAGACTCGCGTCTGGGACGGAGAACTCGATGAGGATGCGGTCCTTGCCGAGCGCGCCGTCGGGCTCGGCAGAGATCGGCACGTTCAGGCGTCCCACCCCCGCGACCTCACCCGCGTCCTTGAACAGAGCGGGATGCCCCGGCCCTTCCAGCGCCGCCACGAGGCGGAGCTCCTTGTCTTCCTGGAGCAGGGCGACGAGACGGCTTCCCATCCGGCCGGCGGCGCCGGCCACGACCACGTCTGCCATGGACGTGCGGGTCAGCCCTTGAGCAGGCCGTGCTGCACGAGGACCGCCTTGAGCCGCGCGCGGTTGGCCTCCGTCATGCGGCACATCGGCAGGCGGAACTCGGGCTCGATCATCCCCAGCATGGCCATGGCTTCCTTGACCGGGATGGGATTGGTCTCGATGAACATGGCCCGGCTCAGCGGATAGAGCTTGAGGTGCAGCTCGCGGGCCAGTTTCCAGTCGCCGGCCAGGGCGGCGTGGGTCATCTCCGCGGTCTCGCGCGGGACGAGGTTGGCGATCACGGAGATCACGCCGCGCCCGCCCACGGCCATGAGCGGCAGGGTCAGGTTGTCGTCGCCAGAGAGCACGGAGAAGTCGGGCCCGCAGGCGAGGATGACCTGGGTCATCTGGTCGAGGGAGCCCGAGGCCTCCTTGACCCCCACGATGTTCGGGCAGTCCTTGGCGAGCCGCGCGAGCGTCTCGGTCTCCACGTTCACCGCCGTGCGGCTGGCGATGTTGTAGACGAGGATCGGGATGTCGACCGCCTCGCCGATGGCGCGGAAGTGGCGGTAGAGCCCCTCCTGGGTCGGCCGGTTGTAGTACGGGTTGACCACGAGGGCGCCGTTGGCGCCGGCCTTCTTGGCGTGGCTGGTGAGATCGATGGCCTCCGCGGTCGAGTTGGAACCCGTGCCCGCGATCACCGTGATCCGCCCCCGCGCCGCCTCGACGACGACCTCGACGACCCGCTTGTGCTCGTCGTGGCTCAAGGTCGGCGACTCGCCAGTCGTCCCGCAAGGGACGATCGCGTCGGTCCCGCTCTTGACGTGGAGCTCCACGAGCTCGCGGATCTTGGCGTCGTCCACCTTGCCGTTGCGGAAGGGGGTGACCATGGCGACGATCGAACCCTGGAATGTGGCACGCATGGCTGTCTCCTTACTCGAGTGACTCGCCGGCGACGAGATCCTCGTAGGTCTCGCGCCGGCGGACGATGCGGAACCGGTCCTGCTCCACGAGCACTTCCGCGGCGCGGGGCCGGGCGTTGTACTGCGAGGACATGACGAAGCCGTAGGCCCCCGCGCTCATCACGGCCAGGAGGTCCCCGGCGGCGACCTCCGGCAGCTCGCGGTCCTGGGCGAGGAAGTCTCCCGACTCGCAGATGGGCCCGACCACGTCCATCCGATGGCACGGCGCGGCGCTCTCCCGAACCGGCCGGATCTCGTGGAACGAGTCGTACAGGCTCGGGCGGATCAGATCGTTCATCGCCGCGTCCACGACCAGGAACCGCTTGGTGGGGGTGCGCTTCGGGTACAGCACGCGCGTCAGGAGAATGCCGGCGTTGCCGATGAGGGCGCGTCCCGGCTCGAGGAGCGCGGTGCAGCCGAGCTCCTTGAGCGCCGGCAGGAGCGCGGCCGCATACTCCGCGTAGGAGGGAGGGCGCTCGTCCTGGTAACGGATTCCGAGCCCACCGCCCACGTCCACCATCTGGAGCTCGATGCGGCGCTCCCGCAGCTGCTTCACCAGGGCGGCCACGAGCGCCAGGCTGTCGGCGAAAGGCGAGAGCGTCGTGAGCTGGGAGCCGATGTGCATCTGCACGCCCAGCACCTGCAGTCCGGACATGCGCGCCGCCGCCTCGTACCGAGCCAGGGCCTCGCCGATGGGGATCCCGAACTTGGAGGTCTTGAGCCCCGTGGCGATGTACTTGTGGGTCTGGGGATCCACATCCGGGTTGACTCGGAGGCTGATGGGGGCCCGAACGCCCATCTCCTGGGCCACCTGATCCAGGACGTGCAGCTCGGCCTCCGACTCCACGTTGAACAGGAGGATCTCGGCCTTGAGGGCCTCGCGCATCTCCTCGCGGGTCTTGCCGACCCCGGCGAAGATGATCCGCTTGGCCGGCACGCCCGCGCGGAGGGCGCGAAACAGCTCGCCGCCGGAGACGACGTCGACGCCGGCACCGGCTTTGGCCAGCGCGGCCAGGACCGCGAGGTTGCTGTTGGCCTTCATCGCGTAGCAGACGAGGTGGGGGATGGCGGCGAAGGCGCGGTCCAGATCGCGGTAGCTCTCGAGGATGGCCGTCTTGGAGTAGACGAAGGTTGGCGTGCCGACGCTGTCCGCCACGCGGCGGAGCGGCACGGCCTCGCAGCAGAGCTCGCCTCCTCGGTACTGGAACGGTTCCATTGAGCGTCCCTCGATGACGCGCTGGATGTCCACCGACTCTAGCACTCCAGACGGATCACTTCAAGACGACCAGCCCTCTAGTCTCCGTCGTTCGTGAGACGGGAACGCCGAGACGGGCGGGTGGCGCGCGGGCCGCCCCGCGCGGACGCGCGAAGTGGGACCCCCGAGTCCCGTCCGCGCTCAAAGCAGTTCGAGCCGAGGGACGGCCGAGCGCCGCAGGCGCGAGCGTCACGAGGCGAGGGCTGAGTTGAGCCGCGTTCG
>DASSSH010000384.1:0-2975 GCA_035708525.1 Candidatus Methylomirabilota bacterium | reverse complement strand
GCCTTCGACCAGTCCAGGCCCAGCACGTCCGTGAGCCAGCGCTCGAGCAGCCGGTGCCGGCGCGCCATGATCTCGGCGATGCCGAGCCCCTTGCCGGTCAGCCGGATTTCCTTGTGCCCGCCCACGCGGATGTACCCGTCCTTCTGCATCCGCCGCAGCGCCTCGGTGATGGACGGCGCCGAGAGGTGCATGTGCCGGGCGAGGCGAGCGCCGATGACGGGCTTGTCGCTGCTGCCGGCCAGGTCGTAGATGGCGGCGAGATAATCCTGGATGGCTGGCGTCGTCTCTGCCATGGCGCCAGCATACCGACCGCCCCGGCCAGGGGCAAGCCCCCGAGTTCGTGATAATCTTGGAGCCGGACCGTCACGGAGGCCGCCATGGACTTTGCGCTCACCGAATCGCAGGAGTTGATCAAAAAGGAAGTCGCCGCCCTCGCGCGGACCTTCTCGATGGATTACTGGCTCGAGAAGGACAAGAAGGCCGAGTACCCGAACGAATTCGTCAAGGCCTTCGCCGACAACGGCTGGCTCGGGCTCATGGTGCCCGAGTCGTACGGCGGCGCCGGGCTTGGCGTGACCGAGGCCGCCATCATGCTCCACGAGATCTGCGCTTCGGGAGCCGGCACCACCGGCGCCTCGCCGATCCACTTCTACATCTTCCCGCCCACGCCCGTTATCAAGTTCGGGACCGAGGCGATGAAGCGCCGGGAGCTGCCGGCTATCTGCTCGGGCGAGAGCATCCTGGCTTTCGGCGTCACCGAGCCCAACGCGGGCACGGACACCTCGCGCATCCAGACCCGCGCCGAGAAGAAGGGGAGCCGCTACGTCGTCAATGGCCGCAAGGTCTGGACCACCAACGCCCAGCACGCGACCAAGATCCTGCTGCTGGCGCGCACCGACGACCGCGATCCCGCCAAGCCGCTCAAGGGCATGACGCTCTTCTATACCGACTTCGACCGCCAGGCCATGTCCGTGCGCGAGATCGAGAAGCTCGGCCGCGCGGCGGTGGATTCCAACGAGGTCGTGATCGAGAACCTGGAGATCCCGGAGGAGCATGTCGTCGGCACGGTGGGGGAGGGCTTCTACCACCTGATCGAGTCGCTCAACCCCGAGCGCATCGTGGTCGGCATCGAGGCCGTGGGCATCGGTCGCGCCGCCCTCGATCGCGCCGTCCAGTACGCCAAGGAGCGCATCGTCTTCGACCGGCCCATCGGGAAGAACCAGGCCATCGCCCATCCGCTGGCGCTGGCCTCGGCGCAGCTCGACGCGGCCGAAGTGATGTGTCTCAAAGCCGCCTGGCTCTTCGACCACGGCCGGCCCTGCGGGAAGGAGGCCAACGCCGCCAAGCTGCTGGCGGCCGAGGCGGGCTTCAACGCCTGCGATGCCGCGCTCCAGACCTTCGGCGGCTTCGGCTACGCGAAGGAGTTCTACGTCGAGCGGCTCTGGCGGGAGGTGCGGCTGTACAAGATCGCGCCGATCTCGCAGCAGATGGCGCTCAACTACCTGGCCGAGCACGTGCTCGGCCTCCCGCGCTCGTACTAATACACGACTCCCTCTCCCCTCTGGGGAGAGGGTTGGGGTGAGGGGGAGAGAGCAGGTGAGGGGTCCATCCCCCATGGCCATGATCCTGAGTACCCACGATACCGGCTTCGAGCACCCCGACGACGCGACCATCGCCAAGGTGCTGGCATCCCTCGACGGCGGGCACAACGTGCTGGCGACCCTCGGATCCGCTGATGACACCTATGTCCAGGCTCACGGCAGCGTCCGGGCGGGGTTCGGCGTGGACCTGCAGGAAGGCTCCCTCGCGCGCCGCTTCCGCACCAAGAACCGCGCCTTGCCGCTCGCGTGGGTGACCGAAGTCTTCCAGCGTTACGCCAAGGGGGACCTCTCGTGGCGGCAGGAGGTCGAGTGGGAGAAGGAGGAGGTGAAGGTCGTTCCCCCCAGCTGGTGGAACAGCTGGGTCGCCTACATCCTCCTCATGGTCGCGGTGGCGTTCGCCATCTGGTTCATTCGCGGCTGGTGAGCACTCTGAAGCCTCCCATCTTCGTCGTTGCCCGGAATGGTGACATCCTCGCGTTCGAGACTCCTGCCCGTGTCGAAAGCTACGTGGAGTCTGTGGATGTCGAGGCTGGAGAATACCTCTTAGCATATGACAGTGAGGGCCGGCTCTTATCGCTTCTTGTCGAGACGCCAACCAAACGCACGAGCCTTCTAGGGTTCGAAGTTCTTGGGATGAGGCCCGTTCGTCTCCAGGCGCAAGAGGAGCAACCAAGCCACGCCGACGCCATGCGGTCGGCTCTATCGGCGGCTCTCGCCAGGATCTCGGGGGCGTCCGTCGAACCGATTGAGGCCATGCCATCTGAGGAGCTGATCGAAGAGGCGTACAGGCGCTTTCGACTCTGAGGAGGCCCCCTCACCCTTACCCTCTCCCCGGAGGGCAGAGGGAGTGACAGGCCCAAAGGGCGAGGGAGTCTGAGCGTGAGTCAGGGGCGGATGATCTGGAGCAGGGGCGCCGGTTCGGTCTCGACCTGGATCGTGGTGTGGTCGATGCCGAAACGGGTGTGCAGCAGCACGTGCAGGTCCTCGAGGATCCGGTCGGTCGAGGTGCCGCTTTCGACGACCACGTGAGCGCTCATCGCCTCGCGGCCCGAGGTGAGGGTCCAGACGTGCAGGTCGTGGATGTGGCGCACGCCGGGCACCTCACAGAGGGCGAGACCGATGACGCTCACGTCGAGGTGAGCTGGGGCGCCTTCCAGGAGCACGTTGACGGCCTGGCGCAGGAGTCCCCAGGTGCGCGGCAGGATCAGCAGGCCGATGGCCGCGCCCGCTAGAGGATCGGCCGCGGACCAGCCGGTGAGCAGGATCAGCGCGCCCGCCACGATGACCGCTCCTGAGCTGGCCGCGTCGCCCAGGACCTCCAGATAGGCTCCGCGCACGTTGAGGCTTTCCCCGGCGCCCCGGTGCAACAGCCGG
>DASSSH010000383.1:0-5643 GCA_035708525.1 Candidatus Methylomirabilota bacterium | reverse complement strand
AACATGGTGCAGGACTTGACCGCCTGCCCGTTCAGATGGATGGTGCAGGCTCCGCACTGGCTCGTATCGCACCCCACGTGGGTGCCCGTGAGCCCCGCGAGCTCGCGGATGTAGTGCACGAGCAGCAGCCGAGGCTCGACTTCATAGGAATGCTTGACGCCGTTGATGGTCATGGAGACGGTCTTTTTCACCGCGGTACCTCCTGGAAGAAGAGCTCGTCGGGAACAACGGAGATCATGCTCGCGGGCTGTCCGGGTCCGTGCCGGCCTTGGGAGTGGCGGCGATCATCATCTCGACCATGAAGCGCACCTCACGGGAACGAGGGTCCGAGGCTGGCGAAAGCGACCTCAACCCTAGTCCCGGCCCGTGGGGATGTCAAGAGCGGGCCGGCCGCTCAGAGTCGGCGCAGTCGCTCCAGGTCCTCGAGGGCCGCCTGGACCGGAGCCCAGGCGAGAAACGCCTCCCGCAGGGCGGGGTCTGGAGCACGCTCGGCAATGGACCGGATGGTGTCGGCGGCGATCGTCGCCAGCTGGAAGGCCTCCTCGGCCTTGCTCCGGTCGCCGCGCGGTCCGTCGGCCAGCGACGCCAGGGCCCGGGCAAGCCCATGGGCCGACTGCCAGATCAAGCTCGGATGCTCGATCCGCCGCGCCGTGGCTACCGCTTCTCTCAGGTCGGCCTCGGCGCGGGCAACGTCGCGGCCCGCCATCACGATCAGTCCGCGCAGCAAGTGGTTCTTTGCCGCGTACTTGAGCGAGCCGGTCTTCCGCGCGATGGCCAGCGCCTTGTCCGCTTGGAGCAGGGCCTGCTCGGGCTCGCCGAGGGCCAGCCTGATCTCGGCCAGGTAGGTTGCCAGATGCATGGCCCAGCGCCAGCGATGGGCGCCGAAGGCCTGCTTCTCGACTCTCCCGAGGCCGTCCTCCAGCAGCAGCAGCCCGTCTCTCGGCTCGCCCAGCTGGAACTGGTCGTAGGCGAGGTTGATGAGGGCGCTGATCTCCACATTGGGGTTCTTGATGCGGTGGCCGATGTCCTGGCTCTCGCGATTGAGCTCCTTCGAGCGGCGGAAGTCTCCCAGCTCCTGGTAGAACCAGCCCAGGGTGTTGGTCAGCCGTCCCACGATGAAGGCCGCCTCGCGCTCCCGCGCCTTGGCCAGACCCTCGTTCATGGTCGCGAGCGCCTGTGTGTACTCGCCCAGACCAGCGAGGGCGAGACAGCGGAAGGCCAGCGCCATGAGCTCGGACAAGCCGTCGTGATTGGCGAGCGCCGTTTCCTCCGCCCGTCGACAGAGCGGGATGGCCTTGTGGAATTCCCCGCGCCACTCGGCGTGCGCTCCGAGCCACGTGAGGTCCTGGGCGATGGCGTCCTTGAGGCCATGGGCCTCGCTGATCCGCAGGGACTCTTCGAGCTTCTGGTCGCCACTCTCGAGATCGCCTTCCATCTGGTACACGAGCCCCAGATAGGACAGGCTCTTCGCCACCGCCTCCTGATCGCCGATCTCACGACCGATGCGAAGGGCTTCCTCGGCAAACGCCTTGGTGTGCGGCACGTGGTCCGAGGAGAACGTCAGCCAGTGGGCCAGGGAAAGGTCGACGAGTGCCTGGGCTTCGGCGACCCGGTCGCCGGTCTCGCGCGCCATGGCGAGCATCGGCTCCAGCTCGGCGATCGCTTTGCTGACGCGTCCCATGAGCCGCCAGACCTGGCCGCGCCACTGGTAAATCTCCATGATCCGGCGCGGCGCCAGCGGCGGCGAGACGCGTGCGGAGACTTCGAGGGCCTTGGCGTAGAAGTCGAGGGCGGTCTGGTTGGCGAAGGCATCCTTGGCCCGATTTCCCGAGCGGACCAGATACTCGAACGCCTTCGCCCACTCCTCGCCGATGACGAAGTGGTGGGCCAGCTCCTGGTAGTGGTCCGCCAGCCGGTCGGGGTACAGCTCCTCGATGGCGGCGCCCACCGCCCGGTGCAGCTCTCGCCGCCGTTCCTTCAGGAGGCTGTTGTACGCCACGTCCTGAATCACGGCGTGCTTGAAGATGTAGGCGGGCTCGGGCAAGAGCCCCTGCTCGTAGATGATCTCCAGCTCCTTGAGCTGTCCCAGCAGGCCCTCGAGCTGCCCGGTGAGGCCGGCGATGCGCTCCAGGAGTCGCTGGAGAAACTGCCGGCCGATGACCGACGCGAGCTGCACGGTGCGCTTGCCGTCTTCCCCCAGTCGGTCGAGCCGCGCCATGATGATGCCCTGAATGGTGTCGGGCACGCTCACCTCACCCATGCCCTTGACCATTCGGAGTCCGCCGTTCTCGCGGCGGAGCACGCCGAGATCGAGGAGCGTCTTGGTGACCTCCTCGACGAAGAGCGGCACGCCTTCGGCCTTGTCCAGGAGGGCGGCCTTGAGCTCGGCAGGGAATTGGTCGGTGCCCAGCACCCGACCGGCCATCGCGACGGTCTCGGCCTCCGACAGCGTGTGCAGGGTCAGCGTGGTGTAGAAGCTCCGGCTCCCGAAGGGCGGGCTGTAGCCAACGCGGTAGGTCATGGCGACCATGATCGGAGCGCCCGCCACGGATCCCATGAGCGCGTTGAGATGCTCCTCGGTGCTGGCGTCGATCCAGTGCAGGTCCTCGAACACGAACACGATGGGCCGGATGGTGGCGCCCCGCAGCGCCAGTCCACGCATCGCGTCCAGGATCCGCTTCCGCCGCGTGGCGGGGTCCATCGCGGCAATGGCGGGATCGCCGGGATCCACGGAGAGCAGGTACCGCATATACGGAATGTACGCGTCGACTTGCCCCATTCGCCGCATGGCGTGCTCGACCTTCGCGATGATCTCCGGCTCGCCGTCGAATTCCTCGATGCCGAAGTTCTCTCGGAGCTGGTCGATCAGCGGAAGGAACGGAATCGATTGCCCGAAGGAGATGCATTGGCCTTCGAGCCAGGTCACCGGCTCTCCCGCCTCGGCCAGCCGGCGCCGGAACTCGAGCAGCAGCCTGGACTTGCCGATGCCCGCATCGCCAACGACGAACACCACCTGACCCCGCCCCGCCTTGACCTCGCCGAAGCGCTCGACGAGGGTGGTCACTTCGTGCGTCCGTCCCACCAGCGGCGTCAGTCCGCGCTCCACGGCGGCGTCGAAGCGCGACCGGCGCAGCCGCGGTCGCAGCACCTCCCAGGCCCGGACCGGCGCATGCCCCTTGACCTGGATCTGTCCCAGGTCTCGAGTCTCGAAGAAGGGTGATACGAGTCTGTGCGTGGCCTCGCTGACGACGACGCTCCCGGGCCGGGCAACTTGCTGTAGCCGCGCGGCCAGATTGGTGGTGTCGCCCACCGCCGTGTAGTCCATCCGAAGGTCGTCGCCGATCCGGCCGACAACTACGGGGCCCGTGTTGATCCCGATCCGCATCTGGAGCGGCGGCCCCCCCTGCGCCTGTAGCTCCTTGCCGTAATCCGCGAGCGCCCGCTGGATGCCGAGCGCGGCGTGCACGGCGCGCCGCGGGCCGTCCTCATGGGCGATGGGAGTGCCGAACAGCGCCATTACGCCGTCGCCCGTGTACTGGTTGACGGTGCCCTCGAAGCGATGGATCTCGGCCGTGATCAGCTCGAAGCATCGGTCCATGATGCGATGGACGTCTTCAGGATCCAGCTTCTCCGCCATGGGCGTGAACCCGGCCACGTCGGAGAAGAGCACGGTCACCTGGCGCCGCTCCCCTTCCAGGGCGGAGCGGCTCGTCAGGATCTTCTCGGCCAGGTGCTTGGGCGTGTAGGAGGCGAGGCGAGCGTGGAAGTCGGGCGCGACCGCCGGCTTCGACGGCGCAGGCACCGCCGGGCTTTCGGCCGGCACGAGGCGATGACCGCACTCGATGCAGAACTTCGCGGTCGGGGGCAGCTCGGCGCGACACTGCGGGCAGACGAGGCCGAGCCGCGCGCCGCACTCGGCGCAGAATTTCGCGGCGGCAAGATTATCGTGCCCGCAGCCCGCGCAGCGCATCTAGTGAGCCTCGACGAATACGCCAGCAGGTGCATGCCGGGGCTCGGAGCGCGGGGGCCCCGGGAGCGCCGTATGGCGAGCCGTGTCGCCGTGCGAAGCGCAGGGCGGGGCGAGCGCGTGATCGCGGGCCGACTGCCCTCGCCCGAGCCCCCGCTGGGGGATGGGGGGTCGCGCGAGACCCGCCCGAGCGAGCGCCGGCGTACAGGCGAGCCATCGCCGGCGCGACAGGCGCCCCTGCGCCCGCGCCTCGGCGTGAACGTATCTGACGCTACTCATGAGTCTAGTCGCCTCGAAGGAGGCGGCGGCCGTCGGCCCGCGCCTGATCCAGCACCTCGCGGACGGCCACGCCCTTTTCCTTCGCGATCCGCCGGATCTCCTCGAACTCGGGCGTGACGGTCACGACGCGGCCTTCGAGGCGCGAGACTTTGAAGGCGACCGGACCGTATGCCGTGGGCAGGGTCACCATCTCGCGGTCGAGCCGCGCGCGCTGGTAGGCGGTCCAGCGCACGCCGATGGTGGACGATTCCTCGAAGAGCGCGCGGGAGAGCTCGGCGACGCGATCGGGGACGCAGAGCGCCGTCAGCACCACGCCGGGGCGGCTGCGCTTCATGACGACGGGCGTGAGGTAGACGTCCAGGGCGCCCACCTCGAAGAGCCGCTCCATGAGCGGCTCATAGAGCTGGGGCGACATGTCGTCCACCGTGGTCTCCACCTGGACGATGCTCTCCGTGCCGCCCGGCGCCGGCGACTCGCCGACGAAGAGGCGGATGATGTTCGGCGTGTCCAGCTCCATGGTCCCGGCGCCCGAGCCGACCGCCCGCAGCGTCATCGCCGGCATCGCGCCCGCCGAGGCGGCCAGCGTCGTCAGGATCGCCGCGCCCGTCGGCGTCACCAGCTCCCGCCGGATACCGGTGTCGACGGTGGGGAAACCCTTGAGCAGCTCCGCCGTTGCCGGACCGGGGACCGGAATCCTTCCGTGCGGGCCCGTGACGAACCCGCCGCCGATCGGAAGCGCTCCGCAGTGGACCGACTCCACGCCGAGGAGATGGAGACCCACGCACGCCCCCACCACGTCCACGATGGCGTCCACGGCGCCCACGTCGTGGAAATGGACCTGATCGGGCGTGGCGCCGTGAACGCGCGCCTCGGCCTCGGCCAGGCGGATGAAGATCCGCGCGGCGTTGCTCTTGACCGCAGCCGGGAGATCACTCCGGCCGATGATCCCCAGGATGCTCGCGAGGGTCCGATCGGGATGGGCGTGGCGGTGGTGGGGCCGCTCGTGGCTGTGCCCGGCCGCGCCGGAGGCATGGTCGTGATCGTGGACGTGGACGTCGACCTTGGTCGCGCGGAAGCCCGCCTTGATCACCGTGCTCGACTGGAGCGAGTACCCCTCAACGCCGAGTCGGCCCAGCTCGCGCTCCAGCGTCTCGAAAGACACGCCCGCGTCCACGAGGGCACCCAGGATCATGTCCCCGGCGGCACCGTTCGGGCAGTCGAAATATGCCAGCTTCATTTGTTCTCAACATGCCCAAGGCATGTTGACCGTGGGCCAATCGGGTCGGGGCGACCGGTTGCGCTCATGCTCACGGCTAGCGGATCTTGGCGGCGAGCTTGTTGATCTGGTTGGCCTGCGCCGCGGCTCCGTAGCCGTTGTCGATGTTGACCACGGAGAC
>DASSSH010000382.1:0-4708 GCA_035708525.1 Candidatus Methylomirabilota bacterium | reverse complement strand
GCTGGACGGCGGTCAGCCCCTCGCCAAGCTCTCTCACCCGCTGCGGTCCCGGCTCGATGGCCGCGATGACCTCACCCAAGGGCAGCGTGAGCCTGGCCTCGCAGCGCTTGGGCTTGAGACCGAGCGTCTGGCGCACGTCGTGGATCTGGCGGAGATGCTCGATGTCGTGCTCGGCCATGGTGCGGGCGTACTCGGCGATGCTCAGCGCGCCGCGGCTCGGGCTCACCCCTTGCCGCTGCCAGGCGGCAGCGTCCAATGAGCGGAGGATCTCCACCGCCTCCGTGCGCTTGGCTTCGAAGTCATCGAGCAGCACCGCGAGGTTCTGGCCATAGATACAGGTCCCGCCGCGCTGGTCGAAGACCGGCCGCTCCTCGGCCAGCATCCGCTTGAGCCGAGGCAGAAAGGTGTCGAATTCGCCCTCGAGCAGGTGGCGGACGACGAGCCCGATGGACCATTCACCGGGTTTGGGCGGCGCCCATGCCTGCTCCGGCGTGCAGTCGCCGCTCATGCTGCGCAGCAGGCGCGGCGTCGACGCCAGGCTCGGGACAACGAGGGTCTGGTCCATGGTCGCTTCTCGCCCCCTCACCCTTCCTTCTCCCCTGAGGGGAGAGGGTTTCGAGCTGCTCTCGCCGTGCCTCGCGCCCCTTCGGGAGCGAGGGTTTCGAAAAGTCCTCCCTCTCCCTCGGAGAGGGAGAGGGCTGAGGTGAGGGTGGGTATTGGTTCGCGCATCATCCGCATCAGAGGGCCGCCGCCAGGATTGCTCCCGGCGGCGGCTCCGCTCAGCCTCTCAGCCGATCACGCGCAGCGCTTGTTGCCTGTCTCCCGCGGCGGGATGGTGATGTCCTCCTTCGGGAGAAGCACCGCCTTGCCGATGTAGGGGAACTCGTTGCCGAAGTAGCGGAACTCCGCCGGGATCTTCTCCGGCTCCATCACCTCGGCGATATACCCCTGGGTGAGCATCTGGTGGTCGCAGGCCCGCATCTCGACCTCCGCGCCCCAGAGGGTCTTGAACTTCGACCCCTCCCAGGCCTTGATCACCTTCTCGGCGTCGAGGCTGCCCGCCCGCTTGATGGCGTCCGCCACCCAGGTGACCGCGTTCGCGCATCGAGCGCAGGTCAGCGTGGGATACCTGTAGCTGATCGGCGCATCCGGGTAGCGGGCTCGCCACGCCTTGATGAGGTCGCGGTTCTCCTTGGTGTCCACGGTCGAGAGATAGGCGTCGGCCGTGACCTGCCCGAGCGCGGCCTTCCCGACCGTCTGCATCACCAGTGGGTCGTCGAGGAAGTAATTGCCCACTTTCACCTTCCAGCCGAGCGCTGCGCCCTGCTGGAGGAAGAGCTTGAGATCCTGCCCCCAATCGCCGGTCATCACCACCTCCGCCCCCGAGGCCATGATCTTGGTGATGTAGGGCGCGAAGTCCTGGACCTTCTGGAGCGGGTGGTACTCGTCACCCACGATGGTCTGGTTGGCGGCCTTGATCTTGTTGAACTTCTTCTTGAAGCCGTCGGCCGCGGCCCGCCCGAAGTTGTAATCCTGGTTGAGGAGGTAGAACTTCGTGTACTTCTGCGGCGCCAGCTTGGCGAAGTAGAGCGCCAGCTCCGCCGAGTGCATGTCGGTATTGAGGCAGCAGCGGAACGTGGTGTCGAAGAACTCCTCGCCGGTCAGCTCGGAGGCCTCCGTGCCCGTGGAGAAGAAGACCTTCTTGGCCTGGTTGGCGACCTGCGAGACCGCCTTGGCGATATTGGAGCCCGTGTTCACTGCCAGGAAGTCCACCTTGTCGCTCAGGAGCAGGTCGTTGGCCCGCCGGGTGGCGACGTCGGGCTTGAGCTCGCTGTCCGCTGGGACGATCTCGAGCTTGCGACCGAGGACGCCGCCGGCGGCGTTGACCCGCTCGGCGCCGAAGCGGAAGCCGGCCAGGTTCCCTTCGCCGATGTAGGCGACCGGGCCGCTGGTGGGCTCGAGCACGCCGATCTTGATCGGGCCCGTCTGCGACCAGCCGGGCCGCGTGATGACGAACGGCCCGGCGGCCACCGCGCCCGCGGCCGCCGCGCCCTTGAGGAACTGCCTGCGGTTCATCTTGCCAGCCATGGTCAGGCTCCTTTCGAGGATTACACCTCTAGGTATTGCTTCCGCACCGACTCGCTGTTCTGCAGCTCCTGCATGCTCCCGCTGAAGACGACCTGCCCTTTCGACATCACGTACACCCGGTGGGCCAGCGCCAGGGCCGTCTCCATGGACTGCTCGACCAGCAGCACGGGCGTCCCACTCCGGTGGATCTCGCCCAGGATGCGCTCCACCTGCTCCACGATCATCGGCGCCAGCCCTTCCGTCGGCTCGTCCACGAGCAGCAGCTCGGGGTTGCCCATCAGGGTCCGACCGATGGTGAGCATCTGCTGCTCCCCGCCCGACAGGGTGCCCGCGCGCTGGCGGTCACGCTCCCTGAGCCGCGGGAAGAACTCGTACACCCGCTCGAGCGTCCAGCCGCCGTTGCGAGCGGCGCGCTTCATCCCCATCAGCAGGTTCTCCCGCACCGTGATCGTCGGGAAGATCCGCCGCTCCTCGGGCACGTAGCCGAGCCCCAGCCGGGCGATCCGATAGGACGGCAGGCCGCCGATCGGGGCGCCCTTGAAGGTCACGTGCCCCCGGGACGGCGCGACCAGCCCCATGATGCTCTTGAGCGTGGTGGACTTGCCCACGCCGTTGCGCCCGAGGAGACAGACGATCTCGCCCGCGTCCACGGCGAGGCTCACGCCGTGGAGGATGTGGGATTTGCCGTAGTGGGCGTGCAGGTCCTCAACGGCCAGGAGCACTGGCCTTCCTCCCGAGATAGGCGCGCTTGACCTCCTCGTTGCCCCGGATGTCGTCGGGTGTCCCGGTCGCCAGGACCCGACCATAGTAGATCACGCTGATCCGGTCGGCCAGATTGAAGACCACCTCCATGTCGTGCTCGACCATGACCAGAGTGCGCCCTTCCGTCACCCGGCGGATGAGGGCCACGGCGCGACGCGTGTCCTCACTGTTGAGCCCGGCCGTGGGCTCATCGAGCATGACCAGGTCCGGGCGCGTGGCCACGGTGAGCGCGATCTCCAGCTCCCGCTGCTCCCCGTAGGACAAGGCGCTGGCCGGCACCTCGCGCCGGTCCAGCAGCCCCACCATGTCGAGCACCTCCTCGGCCTCCTGGGTCACGTCGGCCTGACGGTCCAGGAGCGACCACGAGTCCAGCCGCATCCGGCGCCGCGAGAGCACCGCGCTCCGCACGTTCTGGAAGACCGTGAGACGCGGAAAGGTGTTGATGATCTGGAACGACCGGCCGACGCCCATCCGCGCGATGGTGTGGGGCGCGGCGCCCGTGATGTCACGGCCGCGGTAGCGCACGTGCCCCCGCCGCGGGGCGTACCGGCCGGTGATGATGTTGAACAGTGTGGACTTCCCCGCCCCGTTCGGCCCGATGACGGCGTGGCGCTCACCCTCCCGGATCTCCAGATCGATGCCCGTCAGCACCTGGAGTCCCGAGAAGTCGTGATGGATGTCGCGCAACTCGAGCGCAGTCATGCCGTCTCCTCCGCCTCGTGCGGGGCCCAAAGCCGGCGGACGACCCCGCCCCGGCCGAAGAGGCCGGTGAGGCCCGTATGGGCGTACAGCACCATGAGGACGAAGAGCAAGCCCAGGAGGAACGGCCACCGCTCCGTTGTCCGGGACAGCCAATCCTGGAGCAGGATGTAGACGCCGGCGCCCAGGAAGGGCCCGAGGAAAGCGTTCGTGCCGCCGAGCACCGCCATGAACACCACTTCGGTGCCGATGGGCAGGTCCAGTGCAGTCGGCGAGATGAGCCGCTGAAAGGCGGCGAAGAGCCCGCCGGCCACAGCCGCCAGGGTCGCCGCCAAAGTGAAGACGATGAGCTTGGTGCCCACCACGCTGTAGCCGAGGAAGGCCGCGCGCTCGTCGTTCTCCCTCATGAGCAGGACGGCATTGCCGAGCGGTGTTCGAGTGAACCGCCAGGCCGCCCAGAGGCAGACCAGGACCACGGTCAGCGCCAGCCAGTAGAAGTGCGCGGGCTGCGACATCCTGAGCACGCCCAGACCGGCCAGGCTGATGTCGGGCACCGGGACGGTCAGGCCGTCGTCCCCGCGCGTGACGCTCCGCCACTTGAGGGCCACCGCGTAGAGAAACTGGCTGAAGGCCAGGGTCAGCAACGCGAAGTAGGTCCCGCGCAGCCTCACGCAGAAAAACCCGATCACGACGCCGCCGAGCGCTCCCGCCAGCGCGCCCAGCGCCAGCGCCCCCGGCAGCGGCAGCCCGGCGATATGCTTGAGAGCCAGCCCGACCGTGTAGCCACCCACCCCGAAGGTGGCGGCATGACCGAAGGACAGGAGTCCCGCGTAGCCGAACAGCAAGTTGAATGAGACCGCGAAGAGACCGAAGTACAGCATCTCGATGGCCATTCGGAGCCGCACCACGTCGAGCGCCCAGGGCAGCGCGTACAGCGCGACCAGCACGGCCATCGCCAGGCCCCGGGCGCCGAGGCTCATCCCTTTTCCCCGAAGAGGCCCTGGGGCCGGACGATCAGCACAACAGCCATCAGCAGGAATTGGAACACCAGCGCGAATTCCGGGAACCAGAGGATGCCGAAGGACTGCAGCTCGCCGATCATCAGCGAGGCCAGCAGCGCGCCCAGCAGCGAGCCGAAGCCGCCGATCACGATGACGAC
>DASSSH010000381.1:0-5055 GCA_035708525.1 Candidatus Methylomirabilota bacterium | reverse complement strand
CTTGTCGGCCAGGTCCTGGCACTCCGAGAAGTCCTTGTCCAGGTGGTACAGCTCCCAGCGGTCGGCGTCGAAGTCGGCGCCCTTGTCGTGGCGCGCCACCGCCTTCCACCCGCGGTGCCAGAGCGCGCGGTCACCGAGGATCTCGTAGTGCTGCGTGACCTTGCGCGTCGACGCCTCGGGCGCGTCGAACGTGTAGGCGAGGCTGACCCCGTGGATTGGGATCTGCGGCACGCCGCAATACACCGTCGGCGCCTCGATCCCGAGCACCTCAAGCACGGTGGGAACGACGTCGACGACGTGGTGGTACTGGGACCGGATGCGGCCGCGATCGGCCAGCCGCGTGGGCCAGTGGACGATGAGCGGTGCCCGGATTCCGCCGCCGTGCGTGTCCTTCTTGTACCACTTGAGCGGCGTGTTGCTCGCCTGCGCCCAGCCGGTCGGGTAGTGGTTGAACGCGTGCTCCGTGCCGATCCGGTCGATCCCCGCGAGCGATTCCGCGAGCGTCTCCGGCTCGTACGCGAGGTGCTTGCGCTGGTTCACCGCGCCGGTCGCTCCGCCCTCGGGGCTCGCGCCGTTGTCCGACAGCAACACGAGCAGCGTGTCGTCCAGACGGCCGATCGCGTTGAGGAACGCGAGCAACCGCCCGATCTGCACGTCGGTGTGGTCGAGGAAGGCCGCGTAGGGCTCCTGCAAGCGGGCGAAGAGCCGTCGCTCGTCCGTCGACAATGCGCTCCACGCGGCGACGCCGAGATTGCGCGGCGCAAGCGCCGTCGTTGACGGGACGATCTCCAGGGCCTTCTGTCGCTCGAACCGGGCATCGCGGATCGCGTCCCATCCGGCATCGTAGCGGCCCCGATACTTGTCGAGGTAGCGCGGCGGCACGTGGTGCGGCCAGTGGCAGGCGCCGAATGCCACGTAGAGGAAGAACGGCCTCTCCGGCGCCACCGACTGCTGGTCGCGCACGAAGGCGATCGCGCGATCCACCAGGCGCTCGCTCAGGTGGTACCCGTCCCGCGCGACGTCGATCACGTGGTTGTCCTCGAAGAGCTCCGGGTTCCACTGGTCGGTGAGCGCGCCATGGAAGCCGTACCAGCGCTCGAAGCCGCGCGCCAGGGGCCAGTCGTCGAACGGGCCCGCCGCCGTCGCCTCCGCCAGCGGCGCGAGGTGCCACTTGCCGACCGCGAACGTGTTGTAGGCGTGCTCGCGCAGGATCGCGGCCAGCGTCGCCGCGCGATCAGTGACCCGGCCGCGATAGCCGGGAAAGCCCGTCGACCACTCGGCGATGATGCCCACGCCGACGGCGTGCGCGTTGCGCCCCGTGAGCAGGCACGCGCGTGTGGGCGAGCACATCGACGTGACGTGGAAGTTGCTGTAGCGAAGGCCCCCGGCGGCGAGCTGGTCCATGGTCGGGGTCTCGATCTCCGAGCCATAGCAGCCGAGGTCGGCGAAGCCGACGTCGTCGAGGACGATGAACAGGATGTTCGGCGCCCTGGCCGGGGGCCGCGGTGGCTGGGGCCACCAGGGCGTCGACTCACGCCAAGTCCGGCCGACCACCCCTCGAAAGTCGAGATCGCTGCCCACGGAAGCCTCCTCGCGCGAGCGGTGTGTGCGGAGTATACACGTTCCGGGGCGCCCCCGCGCCCCCCGGCCGCGCCGCGGCACCCGCCGCCTGCGTCTTGACTGCCAGCCCCGGGACGGCGCAGGATGGACCGGGGTTAGAGGGCGCTCGCGGTGCCGATCCCACCTCGCCACGGTCACGCGGGAGTCCCAGCGCGGCGTTCCGAAAGGAGGTGATATGGGACCGGGGTCCTACTAAACCGACATTGTCGGGTCCAAGAGGGCTGCATACATCGTGGAGGTGGATCATGAGGCGCAACGCGAACTGGTGGCGGACCCTGGGGATGCTGGCACTCATCATCAGCCTCCTCGGGCTCGGGACGGGTCCGGCCGTGGCCCAGGTCAAGATCCGGTTCCAGACCTGGCACTGGAACGAGAAGCCGTGGGTGAACGCCATCGAGGAGTTTCAGGCGAGCTTCAATCAGGCCAATCCCGGCATCGAGCTGGTGCGGGACGACAGCCGGTACGGGGACAAGGAGGCGGTCTTCACGACCCAGTCCCAGGCCAAGGCCGCGGCGGACATTGTGCACTTCAGCTACCGCCCCATCCGGCACTTCGCGGACCGGGGCTACCTCATGGATCTCACGCCCTTCATTCAGAAAGAGGGTGGCGACAAGTATCTTGCCCAGTGGGACCAATCGGCCCTGGAGGTCTGCAAATACAAGGGGAAGATCTACTGCCTGCCTGACGACCTGAACCCGCTGGTCCTGATGTACAACACGCAGCACTTCAAGGAGGCGGGCCTCGACCCGACCAAGCCGCCGACGACGTGGGAGCAGTTCCTCGACTACGCCAAGAAGTTGACCCGGGCGGGCCGCTACGGGGTGGGCATCCTCGGCGCCCGCCAGGAAGGCGTCTTCATGCGCTTCAACCCCTGGCCCTGGGGCACAGGGGGCGAGTACCTCACCCCGGACGAGAAGCACTCGGCCCTGGACCGGCCCGAGTTCCTGGAGGGCTTCAAGTTCTACGTCGAGCTCTTCAGCAAACACAAGGTGGTGCCGCCCGGCGTGATCGAGCAGGGAGCCCAGGAAGTGCGGACCCAGCTCGCCCACGAGAAGGTGTCCATGATCATCACCCTGCCCGCGGCCCTCGGGATCGTGCAGGCCATCAACCCGAACATGAAGGTGCGCGACGTGATGGCCCTGGCGCCGGTGCCGGTGAACAAGAAGAAGGTCACCTCGGCGTGGTTCAGCGTGCGGGTGATGAGCGCCTTCACGAAGAATCCCGAGGCGGCGTGGAAGGTCTACAAGGCCTGGTACGACAAGGACAGCCAGATGCGGAACTTCAAGATCGCCGGCGTGCTGTCCACGCGTCTGGATGTCAAGAACTCGCCCGAGGTGAAGGGCGACAAGTTCGCTCAGGTCTTCGCGGCCCAAACCCCCTACGTGAAGCTCGAGCCGCTCACGCCACAGTGGCCGAAGATCGGCGACGCGATGCTCACCGCCATCCAGGAGGGCCTGACCGGGGTGAAGACGCCCGAAGCCGCTCTCAAGGGCGCGCACGAGGCCACCAACCGAGCCCTGGCCGCCCAGTAGCCCTGGCCGCCCGCGTGCTTGCCATCGGCTGACCGCGAGCCGGGGACCCCATCGGCCCCCGCTCGCGGTCTCTGACGAGACCGCTCACATGCCTTCACGTCGCGGTTGGCACGATCGCCATCTTGGCCTTTTCTTCGTCCTCCCCGCCACCGTGATGCTAGTGGCGGTCCTGATCTTCCCGGCCTTCATCACGCTCAAGCTCTCGCTCACCCCAGAGGGCGCGAGCGGGTGGACCCTCACCTTCATCCACTACCAGAGGGCCTTCCGGGACCCGGTCCTCATCCAGACCTTCAAGAACACCTTCGCCTTCGTCGCGTTGAGCCTGCTGGGCCATTTTGGTCTCGGCCTCGCGTTGGCGATCGTCCTGAATCAGGCGCTGCCCGGCCAGACGTGGTTCCGCCTGATTGCCCTGATTCCCTGGACGATTCCCGACGTGGTGGCCGGCATCATCTTTCGCTGGATCCTGAACCCCATCCACGGCTCCCTGAACCCACTCCTCCGGATGGCGTTCCCCGGCTTCCCGGCCGAGTTCCAGTGGCTGTCCAGCCCCGCGCTCGCCTTCCCCAGCGTCATCTTCGCCAACGTCTGGCGCGGCTATCCGATGGTCATGGTCATGCTCCTTGCCGGCCTCATGGCCATCCCCAGGGAGCTGTACGAGGCGGCTGAGGTGGACGGAGCCGGGCGCGTGAAGCGATTTCTCCATGTCACGCTCCCAGGGCTCAGCACCATCATCCTCATTGCCCTCGCCCTGGACATGGTGTGGGAGTTCCGGCGCTTCGCCCTCGTCCTGACCATGACGGGCGGGGGCCCGGGCACTCTCACCGAGGTTCTCTCCACCCTCGTGTACAAGTCCTACTTCCAGTTCTTCACCTTCGAGTACGCCTCGGCCATGGCCATCCTCATGAGCGCGGTCCTGTTCGCCTTGAGCCTTCCCTACATCGTGCTGGTCGGCAGGGAGCGATGAGGGCCGTCGCCGCGTCCGCGCGGCGCGAGCGGACAGTAGAGGCCGTCGCCTCGTACTCCCTGCTCACCCTGTCCGCCCTGTTCGCCCTCTTCCCGGTTGCCTGGATGCTCTCCACCTCGCTGAAGACCGAGGCCGAGGCCCTGAGCCTCCCGGTCCGCTGGATTCCCCAACGCCCGACCGTCCAGGCATACGTCGAGATGTGGACGCTGAAGCCCTTCGGGATCTATTTCTGGAACAGCCTGGTGGTATCGGGGATCACCGCGCTGCTGTCTACCGCCGCCGGGGCCCTGGCCGGCTACGGGTTCTCACGCTTCCAGTTCCGGCTACGGGCCACGCTCATGGCGGGTTTCCTGGCCACCCAGATGATCTCTGGCGTGCTCGTCATCGGCCCCTACTTCCAGATTCTGGCCGCGGTCGAGCTCTACAATACCCTGACCGGCCTCATCATCGCCTACATCACGATCTGCCTCCCCTTTGCCGCCTGGATGTCCAAGGGCTACTTCGATTCGATCCCACGCGAGCTGGACGAGGCCGGCCTGGTGGATGGGGCCTCCCGCCTCCAGATCTTCCTCCGTATCATCATGCCCATTGCGGTACCGGGCACCGTGGCGACGCTCCTGTTCGCCTTCCTCCTCGCGTGGCAAGACCTGCTCTGGGCCCTCTGCCTCATATCGATTGACGAGAAGCGAACGGTCACCCTGGGCGTGGCGTTCACAGTGGGCGAGTTCATCGTGAAGTGGCCCATGCTGACGGCCGCCTCCCTCATCGGGAGTCTCCCCACGATCATCCTCTACCTGTTCCTGCAGCGCTTCTACGTTGAAGGCCTCGCCCGCGGCGCGGTCAAGGGATGAGCCGAGACCCGAGGAGCCTCCCGCTTCCCCTGTCGCTACTTCAGCGGGAGGAACAGAATCACCTCCTTGTCGCTCCTGTAGAATTCGA
>DASSSH010000380.1:0-18456 GCA_035708525.1 Candidatus Methylomirabilota bacterium | reverse complement strand
TCCTCGGCCATGGCCGGCGCGGTCGTGAGGTTCTTGTCGAACTTGACCAGGCCGTCGTAGATCATGCCGCCGACCTCGTGGGACGACTGGTCCGACGTCAGGCTCGGAATCAGCCCCCCGATGTCGCCGATGGACGCTTGGACGAAGGTGTCCCCGTAGGCCGGCGCCTCCGAGCCGGCCGCGGCCTCCTCGACCTTGCCTTCGACATCCCCGCCGCAGCCCGCGAGGAACACGCAGGCTCCCCCCAGCAGGAGCCCCCCCAGGCCTCGGGCCGCGCGGACCATACCTACTTCTGGCCGGCGGGCGCAGCGGGAGCAGCCGGCGTCGCCGCCGGGGCCGGAGCGGAGGACGGCATGATCGTCGTCGAGGCTCGCTGGTGGGAAAGCATCGAGAGCGAGAACGACGTGATCATGAAGAGCACCGCCACCACCGTGGTGAGCTTGCCCAGCACCGTCGGCGTGCCCATCGAGCCGAACACCGCCTGGCTGCCGGCGCCCCCGAACGCGGAGCCGATGTCCGCGCCCTTCCCCGCCTGCAGCAGCACCAGCCCGATGATGATCAGGCTGACGATCACGTGGACGACGACGACGAAGGTGAACATGGCTACTCCTTTGCGCCGCCGCCCTTGGCGGCGGACTTTTTGGCGATGGCGATGAAGACCGCGGCCTGCAGACTCGCGCCCCCGACGAGCACGCCGTCGATGTCCGGCTCCTGGGTCAGCGCCGCGGCGTTCTCGGCCTTGACGCTGCCGCCGTAGAGGATGCGCACCGTCTGGGCCAGCTCCTTCGTGCCCAGCTCGGAGACGAGGCCGCGCAGGTAGCCGTGCACTTCGGCCGCCTGGCTCGGCGTCGCGTTGACTCCCGTGCCGATCGCCCACACGGGCTCATAGGCGAGCACGCACCGGCCGATGTCCTCGGCCGACAGCCCGGCCCATCCCGCGCGCAGCTGGCCCTCCACCACGGTGAAGGTCAGCCCCTGCCGGCGCTCATCGGTGGTCTCGCCGACGCAGAGCACCGGGCGGAGGCCGTGGCGGAGCGCCGCGCCCACCTTTCGGTTGATCTCCTCGTCCGTCTCCCGGAAGATCTGGCGCCGCTCCGAATGGCCGAGCAGCACCCAGCGGCACCCGAGCTCGGCGAGCATCGTCGGCGAGACCTCGCCGGTGAACGCTCCCGCGGTCTCCCAGTGGCAGTTCTGCGCCCCCAGCGAAATGGCCGATCCTGCCAGGACCTCGGCGACGGCGGTCAGCGCCGTGAACGGCGGGCACACTGCCACCTCGACGCCCCGCGGCCGCTTGAGCCCGTCGCGCAGCGACTGCGCCAGCTCGCGAGCCCCCGCCACCGTGCCGTGCATCTTCCAGTTGCCGACCACCAATGGGGTGCGCATCAGGCCGCGTCGTCGAGCGCGGCCACGCCGGGCAGCGTCCGTCCCTCCAGGAACTCGAGGAAAGCTCCACCCGCCGTCGAGAGATAGCCGATCCGCGCGGTGACGCCCGCCTGGTGAACCGCCGCGACGGTGTCGCCGCCGCCGATCACGGAGAAGCCGCCGCACTCGGCGACGGCCCGGGCAACGCCCACGGTCCCCGCGGCGAATGCCTCCTTTTCGAACACGCCCATGGGCCCGTTCCAGATGACCGTCCGCGCCCCCTTGAGCGCCGCGCCGAACTGGGCGATCGTGGCCGATCCGATGTCGAGCCCCATCAGATCCGCGGGGATCTCCCGGACGCCGACGGTTCGTGCCCCCGCGGCGTCGTCCACACCCGCGGCGACCACGACGTCCACGGGCAGCTTGATCGGGACCCCGCGGGCCCGCGCCCGCTCAAGCGCGGCGCGCGCGGCCTCGACCTGCTCCGCCTCGAGCAGGGATCGGCCGACGCCATGGCCGAGGGAGGCCAGGAAGGTGAAGGCCATGCCGCCCCCGATCAGCAGCCCGTCCACGCGCCCGAGCAGGCTCTCGACCAGGGCCAGCTTGTCGGAGACCTTGGCGCCGCCCAGGATGGCCCAGACCGGGCGCTCAGGATTCTCGAAGATCCGCCCGAGCGCGCTGAGCTCGCGGCTCATCAGCAGCCCCGCGGCGGCGGGTCGCAGGAACCGGGTGATGGCCTCGATGGAGGCATGAGCCCGGTGGGCGGCGGCGAACGCGTCATTGACATAGACGTCGCCCAGCGCCGCGAGGGAGCGGGCAAAGCCCTCGTCGTTGGCCTCCTCCTCGGCGTGGAAGCGGAGGTTCTCGAGCAGGGCGACCTGCCCTGAGGCGAGGGCGCGCACGCGGGACTCGACGTCGGCACCGACGCAGTCGGGCAGGAGCGGCACCGGCTGGCCGAGCAGCTCCTCGAGGCGCGCTGCCACCGGCCCCAACGAGTATTTCGGGTCGGGCTCGCCCTTCGGCCGGCCCAGGTGCGAGGCCAGCACGAGGCCGGCGCCGCCCTTGAGGCAGCAGTGGACGGTCGGCAGCGCCGCCGTGATCCGCATGTCGTCGGCGACGCGGCCGCCTTCCACCGGAACGTTGAAGTCCACCCGGAGGAACACGCGCTTTCCGGACAGGTCGAGCTGATCAACGCTGAGCTTGGCCACCGCAGTCCCTGCCGAGTCGCTGCCGCCTAGAGCGACCGGGCCATGTAGCGGATCAGGTCACGGACGCGGCAGGAGTACCCCCATTCGTTGTCGTACCAGGCCAGCACCTTGACGAGGTTGCCATCCACCAGGGCGGTCGAGGGCAGATCCACGATGGAGGAATGCGGATTGCCGTTGAAGTCGACCGACACCAGCTCTTCGTCCGTCGCGTCGAGGATGCCCTTGAGGGGCCCGGCGGCGGCGGCCCGGAAGGCGTCGTTGACCGCCGCGGCCGTGGCCGGCTTGGCGAGCTCCGCCGTGAGGTCCACCACCGAGACGTTGGCGGTCGGCACCCGGATCGCGATCCCGTCCAGCTTGCCCTTGAGCTCGGGCAGCACCAGCCCGACGGCGGTCGCCGCGCCGGTCGTCGTCGGAATCATGCTCACCGCTCCAGCCCGGGCCCTCCGGAGGTCCTTGTGAGGGAAATCGTGGATGGGCTGATCGTTCGTGTACGAATGCACGGTCGAGGCGAAGCCCCGCTTGATGCCGAAGTTGTCGAGCAGCACCTTGGCCACCGTCGCCAGGCAGTTGGTCGTGCACGAGGCGTTGGAGACCAGCGCGTGCCTGACCGGATCGTACTTCTGCTCGTTGACGCCGAGCACCACCGTGATGTCGGGATCCTTGGCGGGTGCCGTGATCACCACTTTCTTGGCGCCGGCGTGCAGGTGCTTGGACGACGTCGCGCGGTCGCGGAAGATGCCGGTGGACTCCACGACGATCTCCACGCCCATCTCGCCCCAGGGCAGGGTCGCCGGGTCCTTCACCGAACAGACCCTAATCTCACGGCCGTTCACGAAGATCGCCTCCCCCTTGGCCACGACCTCGGCGTCCAGCGCGCCGTGGACCGAGTCGTGCTTGAGGAGATGGGCCAGGGTCTTGGCGTCGGCGAGGTCGTTGACCGCCACCACCTCCAGCTCCGGCGACTGCAGCGCCGCGCGAAAGAAGACTCGCCCGATTCTCCCGAACCCGTTGACCCCAACCCGTACGCCCATGGCCCGTCCCCTTCCCTTTTTGTGTCGGTGTAATCGATACTTCCGACTACCGCAAGGCTCTTGATTATATTCGCCGGCGGGCGCGCGGCGCAAGCGCCCGGCACTTCGAGCCGAGGCGCTCCCCCCGCGCCGGAGACGCAGAGGGAGCGAGGAGGCGAGGGTGGCCTTGACCCGCATTTTCGTTTTGAGAGGTGAAGAGACCGAGCCATAATCGCGCGGCGCCCGTACGAAACGCGGGTTCCTGGGCTGCTCGCTGAGGCGGAGGGCATCATCTAGTCGGTGACGCGGCATCCGGCCCGATTCGCCGCCACGAGAACGCGGCGTGTCACTCCTGCGCCTGAACGGAGGAGGCAGATGGATCCATATCCGGGCCAGAGAACAATCGGCGACATCGACCGACGCGTGTTCGTCGGTTCGTTGGCCGCAACTCTGTTCGGGGCGCCACGTCGAGCGTTCTCGCAGCGACTCGCAAAAGTGCCGCGCATTGGTGTGTTGATAGGCGCCTCCCCCCCGTATCCATTCGCCGATGCCTTCCGGCGAGGCTTGCACAGCCTTGGCTATTCGGAAGGCCGGAATATCGCGCTCGAGTTCCGCTACACCATGGGGCGAAGCGACCGCGCCGCCGAGCTTGCGGCCGAGCTGGTCCGGCTGGGCGTCGATGTCATCGTCACCCATTGGACCCAAACAACCAGAGCCGCGCTGGCAGCCACGAAAGCGATCCCGATTGTCATGGTGGTCGGCTCCCCCGTGCAAAGCGGCTTCGTCGAGAGTTTGGCTCGCCCTGGCGGAAACGCCACGGGCCTCTCGGGAATGGATGCGGAGATTGGAGGCAAACGCCTGCAAATCCTCCGCGAGCTCATGCCGAACCTCACCCGCGTCGCAGTTCTTGGAACGACCCCGACCACCAACCCGTATAGCAAGCCCTTCGTGGAGGACCTCCGTCTGGCCGCCGCGAGAGCCGGCCTCCGGCTCGAGCCAGTACTGATCAGCGGACCCGGTGAGTTCGAAAGCGCCTTCGCGGACATGGCCAGGGCCGGGGCGCAGGCGGTGATCGTCCAAGAGCACTTCGATCTACAGCGGGCGATCCTTCTCAAGCTCGCGGCCAAGCACCGGTTGGCGTACATGTCGGGCACCCGGGCAACGACCGTCGCCGGGGGCTTGGTCTCCACCTCCGCCAACTGGCCAGCACTCTACGAGCGGGCTGCGTTCTATGTCGACCGGATCCTCAAGGGCGCGAAGCCAGCCGATCTCCCAGTCGAGCAGCCCACCAAGTTCGAGCTGGTCATCAACCTGAAGACGGCGAAGGCCCTCGGGCTCACCATCCCGCAGTCACTCCTCCTCCAGGCGGACGAGCTGATCCAGTGACGCGGCCACGCGGATGGTCGAACCGAGCCCTCGATTCTTCACGGCCGTCCTTCTGCCGACCGCGTCAACGGCGGGGGCACAAACCCCGCACGCCCGCGGAGATCACGTGACCCGGGCGACCGTGAGGACTCCGACTCTCGCCGCGCCCGCCTTGTAAAGGCAGCGGGCGCACTCGCCGACGGTGGCGCCGGTCGTGAAGACATCGTCGACGACCAAGACGTGCCGACCCGCCACCAGCTCGGAGCGGCGCAGCGCGAAGGCCCCGCGCACGTTGGCTCGCCGCGCCTGGAGCCCGAGGTCGGTTTGGGGGAGCGTGGCAATCGTCCGGCGCAGCACGTCCTCCCGCACTGACCGGCCCCAGGCGCGGCCGATCCGGCGCGCCAGCAGCACGGCCTGGTTGAAGCCCCGCTCGCGCTCCCGGCGCGGATGCAGCGGCACCGGCAGAATCAGATCCGGCGCCCCGGCCGGAAGCCATGCCGGTCCCGCCGCGGCCAGCAGGTCGGCCAGCGGCGCCGCCAGCGCCCGTCGACCGCCGAACTTGAAGGCGTGGAGCGCCTCGCGCACGACGTCCCCGTAGCGGGCGGCGGCGCGGGCATACGCGAAGGCCGGTCGCCGGCGACGGCACGCTCCGCAGATCCCCGGCACCGTCATCGGCAGCCCGCACGTCCGGCACACCGGCCCTTCGATGCGCTCCAGCCGCGCCCAGCATCGCGCGCAGAGCGGGTCGCGCCGCCCCTCCCCGAGGCGGTCGTCGCACACCGGACAGAACGGCGGAAAGACGAGGTCCAGCAGCGCGCCGGCCCAGCCGCGCCACGGAGGTCGCGCGGAGGCTACGGCCGAGAGGTATTCCAGCGACGGCACGACGGGCAGCGGTCCACCCAGTGAGGGTGAGCGGTGCCACAGACCACGCAGCAGTGAGGCCAATCGAAGCTCTCGGTGTAGCGGAGCGCGCGGCGGTACTCGTCGAGGGCCTCGCGCAGCTGGCCGCGCCGCTCGAAGATCGCGCCCAGGTAGGCGTGGATGGCCGGCAGCTCCGGGGCGCGCACCTCCATCTTCTCGAATTGCTCCGCCGCTTCGTCGAGCATGGCCAGCTCGAAGTAGACGCGCCCCAGCCCGAAGGCCACGGCCAAGTTCTCCGGCTGGCGGCGCGCGGCCTCCTCGTAGAGCGAGATCATCCGCGTGGGCCGCCCCTCGTCGCGGTGGAGCTGCTCGATACGCGCCAGCAACGGCAGCGCGGGCTGCGCTTCGACGCCCCGCTCCCAGCTGCGCAGCGCCTCGCGGGCCTCGCCCGCCTTGAGCTGAGTGTCGCCCAGCGCCAGCGCCGCCGGAACGAAATCGGGCTGAAGGCGCAGCGCCTCCTTGAAGCGGGTGATGGCACCAGCCGTGTTGCCGGCCGCCAGCAGGCTGCGGCCCAGCTCGTACTGCAGACCGGCCAGCCAGCCCTCCTCCGCGGCGCGGCCCTCGCGCGGGACGACCTGCACGAGACGCTCCTGGGCCTCGAGGCCCTCCTCCCAGCGCTCGCGACCTACGGCCACGTCCCGCAGACCGCGCAGCGCCGTGAGGTGATCGCGGTCGCGCGCGAGGATGCGCCGGTACATCGCGATGGCATCGTCGGGGCGCCCCAGCTTGAGGTAATCCTCCGCCACGGCGAGCAGGGTCTCCGTCCGCTCCTCGGACCGCAGCGCGCGGAGATGATGGCCTAGCGCCGCCTGGGCATCGCCGCGCTGGAGCGCCAGCTCGCCCAGGCGGACAGGCGCCTCGACGTGGCTGGGCTCACGCTTCAGCACTTCTTCGAACGCCTCCGCGGCCTCGACGGGCTTACCGGCCAGCTGTGCATCCACGCCGCGGTGGTAGATCTCGCCCAGCGACTCGGCGCGGCGGGCACGGCGGGCCAACTGGTAATCCTGATAGGAGCGGGTCAGCTCGCGGAGCATGCCGAGGCCGAAGGCGAGGATCGCGCCCAGGAGGAAGGCGCCCACCACGAGAGCCATGATGGGCACTTCGTAGGTCCACTCCGGCCCCAGCGCCAGCCGGACGCGGGTCGCGTTGAGCGAGCTGAGGTAGGCGACGAGGACGCCGAACAGGAGGGTGAGGAGAAGAGCGAGCCGGATCGACACGGACGCGCGCGCCTGAGGGATGCGCTACCGCGCGGCCGTCCGCTCTTCTTCCTCGACCGCGCGCTGGCACTCGATGCAGTAGCGCGCGAACGGCAGCGCCTCGAGCCGCTTCTCGGAGATGGGCTCGCCGCAGCGCTCGCAGTCGCCGAAGCCACCCTCGCTGATCTTCTGCAGCGCGGTGACGACTTCCTTGAGGAGCCGACGGTCGCCGTTGCCCAGCTCGAAGAGAAACTCGCGGTTGTACGCGGAGGAAGCCTGATCGCCGAGGTCCTTGATGGAATCGTCTTCAGGGCCCTTGCCGTACAGCACGTTCTTGCCCACCTCTTCGATCAGCTGGCGGTGTTTCTCCTCCAGCTTCTTGCGGTAGTGGGCCACTCGTTCTTTCTTCATGGCCGCCTCCTGACAACGCGCGCCATGCCCCGGCCGCGTTAGAGGCGCAGGCTACCATGGGAAATCCGGGAAATCAATCCCCGGTCAACCCTCACCCCTCGACGGACAGGAGCGGGGCATCACCCCAGAGCCGCTCGAGCTGATAGAAGCCGCGAGTCTCCGCCAGGAAGACGTGGACAACGACGTCGCCGTAGTCGAGCAGCAGCCAACCGCTCTCGGCACTCCCTTCCCCGTGGCGCGGCCGCACCCCGTGACCACGGAGCGCCCCCCGGATCGCATCGGCGATGGAGTCGGCCTGCGGGGTCGAGCGGGCGCTACAGATGAGGAAGAAGTCCGCGATCCCTGACAGCCCCTGCAGGTCGAGCACCATCACGTCCAGGGCCTGCTTTTCCAGGGCCGCGCGGGCGGCCAGGCGCACGAGGCGCTCCGCGGACAGGGCGGCCATCATGCCTCCGGCCGGTAGAGCTGGTGATCCCGGATGTAGTCCGCCACCACGTCCGGCATCCGGTATGCGAGGCTGCGGCCCTCGCGGGCGCGCCGGCGCAGGTCGGAGCCGGAGATCGGCAGCGAGGCGGCGTGGATGAGAATGGGCACGGTGTTCCCCCCTCCCGCCTCCCCAGGGGAAGCGAACGGGGAAAGGCCCAGCTCCTTGAGCACCTTCTGGGCCGCTGGGGCCTGAGGATCGAACCCCGTGCTGTGGCGCGGCACGACGACCAATCGCGCGAGCCGCGCGATCTGGCGGGGCTCCCGCCAGGTGAGCAGGTCCAGGAAAGTCTCCGAGCCGATCAGCAGGTGAAGCTCGCCGCGCGGCGCGAGCGCGGTGAGGGTGTCCACGGTGTACGAGGGGCCCCTCCGAGCGAGCTCGACGTCGGACACCTCGAAGCGGGGATGCTCTCTGACGGCCAGGGCCGTCATCTGATACCGGTGCCGCGCGGCGGCCAGCTCTCCCGGTGGCTTGTGGGGGGGCTGGGCCGCCGGAACGAAGATCACCCGATCCAGCGCCAGGATCTCGCACAGCTCGTCGGCGACGAGCAGATGGCCGAAGTGGATCGGGTTGAACGACCCCCCGAACACTCCGATGCGAGGCGCGGGTCGGCTACTCGCGGATATGCCCGTCACCCCACACGACGAACTTGGTCGTGGTCAGCTCGCGCACCCCCACCGGGCCGCGCGCGTGCAGCCGGGAGGTCGAGATTCCCATTTCCGCCCCCATGCCGAACTGGCCGCCGTCCACCAGTCGCGTCGACGCGTTGACCAGCACCGCGGCGGCGTCCACCTCCTGCGTGAACCGCCGCGCGCGCCGCACGTCCGAGGTCACGATGGCCTCGGCGAGCCCGGACCCATGACGCCGGATGTGGGCGACGGCGTCCTCGAAGCTGTCCACGACCTTCACCGCCAGGATGTAATCCAGGTACTCGGTGTCCCAGTCGGCCGGCTCGGCCGGCCGGGCGCCGGGCATCAGGGGTCGTGCGCGCTCGTCGCAGCGGAGCTCCACGCCAGCCTCCTTGAAGCGGGCCGCGGCCCGGGGCAGGAAGGTGGAGGCGATCGCCGCATGAACCAGCAGAGTCTCCAGCGAGTTGCAGACACTGACTCGCTGGACCTTGGCGTTGAGCGCGACGGCGAGCGCCATCTCCAGATCGGCGTCCTCGTCGACATAGACGTGGACAAGCCCCTTGTCGTGCTTGAGCACCGGCACCGTGGAGCGCTCGGCGACCAGGCGCACGAATTCCTCACCGCCCCGCGGGATGATCAGGTCGAGATACCGGTCCAGCCTCAGCATGGCCATGACCGCCGCGCGGTCCGGCGTGTCCACGTACTGGACGGCGTCCGGCGGCAGCCCGACCTTCTCGACCGCCTTGGACAGGAGCTGCGCGATGATCGTGTTGGAGTCGAGGGCCTCGCTGCCGCCCCGCAGGAGCACCGCGTTGCCCGACTTCAGGCAGAGGCCGGCGGCGTCGGCGGTCACGTTGGGGCGTGATTCGTAGATGAACCCCACGACGCCGAGCGGCACGCGTACCCGGGCGATCTCGATGCCGCTGGGCCGCCGCCAGACCTCGACGGTCTCGCCCACGGGATCGGACAGCGCGCCGATCTGGCGCAGGCCCGCCGCCATCTCCTCGATCCGGCCCTCGGTGAGCGTCAAGCGGTCGATGAAAGCCCGCGCCAGTCCGGCCGCCCGCGCGCGCTCCAGATCCGAGCGGTTCGCCTCGATGACCGCCGCGGCCTTCTCCTCCAGCCCGCGCGCCATCTGCTGCAGCGCCTCGTTCTTGGCCCGCGTGGATGCCAGGGCCAGGACGCGGGAGGCTTCCTTCGCCGCCCGCGCCTTCGACTCGACCTGCGCCGCCACGTCCATGCGCCCGTCTCCCCGCTCTCAGAGCACCACCAGGTTGTCCCGGTGGATGACCTCGTCGAAGCCCTTGTAGCCCAGGGTCTTTTCGATGTCCCTGGTCTTCGCGCCGCGAATCTTCCTCAGCTCGCCCGCGTCGTAGTTGACCAGCCCACGCGCGAACTCCTGCCCGTCGAACTCGGCCAGCGCGACGACCTCGCCGGCCTGGAACTGACCCTCCACCTCGACGAGGCCTGACGGAAGCAGGCTCTTGCCTCTCTCAGTTAAGGCCTTCTTCGCCCCCGCGTCAACCACGAGGCGGCCCTGCGGCGGGACGGCGAAGGCGATCCAGCGCTTGCGGGCCGCCAGCCGGTCGTCCCGAGGCTGGAAGTAGGTGCCCACGTCCTCGCCGCGCAGGACCCGCTGGAGGATCCCGGGCTCGCGCCCGCTGGCGATGACCATGGGGATGCCGGAGGCGCCGGCCTTCTGCGCCGCCTCGAGCTTGGTGCTCATGCCGCCCACCGACACCCCAGCGCTGGCGTCGAAGACGAGGCGCTGGATGTCCGGCGTGATCGCCTCCACGGTTTCGAGACGCCGAGCCGTCGGGTCGCGCAGCGGATCCCCGGTGTACAACCCCGCCACGTCCGTGAGGAGCACGAGCAGGTCGGCGTCGATGAGATGCGCCACGAGCGCCGCGAGGTTGTCGTTGTCGCCGACCTTGATCTCGTCGACCGCCACGGTATCGTTCTCGTTGACGATGGGCAGGACACCGAAGTCGAGGAGCGCGAGCAGGGTGTTGCGCGCGTTGAGATAGCGCGAGCGGTCGCTGATGTCCTGGCCCGTGAGGAGCACCTGGCCGACCTTGATGCCGTGCTTCTTGAACGCCTGCTCGTAGTGCCACATGAGCGCCGACTGGCCGACCGCCGCCGCCGCCTGCTTCTCGGGGATGGAGCGCGGCTTGGCGCCGAGCCCGAGCCGCGCGGCGCCGGTCGCGATGGCGCCAGAGGAGACGAGGGCCGTCTCGCGCCGCTCCCGGACGAGAGCCGCTAGATCGGCGGCCAGCCGGCTGATGAGGGCGGCCGACGGGCCCTGGCCGGGCGTCGTGATCAGGCCGCTGCCGACCTTCACCACCACACGACGGGCGCGGCTCAGCGCTCGGCGGCCACCCATCGCTCGCTCGCCAGACGCGTTGCGATGTCGCGCACCAGCTCGGGGAGCCCGAGGCCGGTGACCGCCGAGATCGCCCGGAATCGCAGGCCCTCGGCGGCGCAGAACCGCTCGATCGCCGCGCGGCGCGGCTCGGTGCCCGGGAGCTCGGCCTTGTTGGCGGCCACGATCTGGGGTCGTGCGGCCAGCTCCTCCGAGTAGGCACGGAGCTCGTCCTGGATAGCCCGGTAGTCCTCCACGGGATCGCGGCCATGGCTCGGATCCAGGTCGATCAGATGCACGAGCAGTCGCGTCCGCTCGGTGTGGCGCAGGAACCGAAGCCCCAGGCCCTTGCCCTCGGCCGCGCCCGGGATGAGCCCGGGCAGGTCGGCGATCACGAAGGACCCATGCTCGTCCACGCGCACGATCCCCAGCGTGGGCTCGAGCGTCGTGAAGGGATACTCGGCGATCTTGGGGGTGGCCGCCGAGAGCCGGGAGACCAGAGTGGACTTGCCCGCGTTCGGGAAACCGATCACGCCCACGTCGGCGAGCAGCTTGAGCTCGAGGTGGATCCAGCGCTCCTGGCCGGAACGGCCCAAATCGGCACGGCGCGGGGCGCGGTTGGTGGAGGTGGCGAAGCGCGCATTGCCGCGACCGCCCTTCGCCCCCCGCGCGACCACCAGCCGCTGGCCAGCCGCCGTCAAATCGCCCAGCACCTCCCCCGTGTCGCGGTCCGAGACCGTCGTCCCCAGGGGCACGCGCAGGATGGTGTCCGCGCCGCTCTTGCCGTGCCTGGTGGCGCCTTTGCCGTGCTGGCCGCGCTCGGCGGCATAGTGGCGCTGGTAGTGGAAGTCGAGGAGCGTTGTGATGGCCGGATCGGCCTCGAGTATGACGCTCCCGCCGTCTCCCCCGTCTCCGCCGTCCGGGCCGCCCCGGGGGACGAACTTCTCACGCCGGAAGCTCACGCACCCGGCGCCCCCATCTCCACCCTTGACGAAGACATCGATCTCGTCAACGAACATGGGGGAACCGGAAGCGCCGGCGGCCGCGCCCGGCGTCGTCAGGCGGGCTGCCGGGCGATGGAGACGTACTTGTCGTCGCCCTTGCGCTCGAAGCGCACGTAGCCGTCGGCCTTGGCGAACAGCGTGTGGTCCACGCCCACGCCGACGTCGGCGCCCGCCTTGAAGCGGGTCCCCCGCTGACGCACCAGAATGCTGCCCGCGGTCACGAACTGCCCGCCGAAGCGCTTGACCCCCAGCATCTGGGGATTGGAGTCGCGACCGTTCCTCGAACTGCCGACACCCTTCTTGTGCGCCATGCTCTACACCTCGATCGTGGTGATGCGGACCGCGGTCATGATTTGCCGGTGCCCGCGATGCCGCCGGTAGTTCTTGCGCCGCTTGAACTTGACGACGAGGACCTTGCGCTCCTGCTTCTCGGCGAGCACCTCGCCCGTCACCCTGGCCTTGGCCAGGGCCGTGGGCTCGACCGTCACCTGGCCGTCCTTGTTGACGAGGAGCACCTGCTTGAACTCCACCGCGTCCCCTTTGGCCTTGCCCAAGCGCTCGACCTTGATCACCCGGCCCGGGGCCACGAGGTACTGCTTGCCACCCGTCGCGATCACCGCTTCCATGGACTCGATCCTTTTATCTCGCTTGAACGTCGTCTTTATCAGTTTGGCGGTTTGGCCTCTTCGCGCCCAAGGCGCTCATCGGAGCGCCCGCGCCACCGAAGCTCCTTCGCGCAAGCGCTCATCCGACCTGCTGTGCGTGAGGCAAAGCCGGGCCGCGATTTCCGCGAGCGCCTATCAAACCATATCACGACAGTGAAAGTCAACCTCGACGCGAGTTTAGCTCGATCCCGGACCGACGGCCGCGCGCTCTCGCCCTGCCTCCTAGGCCGCGCTGACGTACCGGGACAGCCGCTGGCGCAGAAACAGGCGCGAGCGGTGCACCCGTGATTTCACCGCCGGCAGGCTGATGTGCAAGGTCTCGGCGATCTCCGGGTTCGACAGTCCCTCCACGTCGTGCAGCACGAAGGCCGTCCGATAGTCGCCGGGCAGGTCGTTGATGGCTGAAGACAGGACCGAGCGCAGCTCGGCCTGAAGGGCCGGCTCCTCGACCTTGCTCGACCAGTCCCCGGCTGGCTCGACGTGATGGCCTTGCTCGTCGAAAGACGGGGACAGATCGTCCCACGAGACCTCGAGGCGCTTACCCTGCCGGCCGCGGAGCTTCTGGTACGCGGCGTTGGCGGTGATCCGGTACAGCCAGCTGCCGAACGCGGACTCACCCTTGAAGCTGTCGATCTTCCGGGCCGCCGTCCAGAGTGCGTCCTGCACGACTTCCTCGGCGTCCTGCTCATTGCCCGTGATCCGAATGGCCAAGCGATAGACCCGGTCACCGAAGGCGGCCACCAGCGCTTCTGCCGCTCCGGGCTCCTGACGGCGCAGGCTCTCCACCAGCGCCGCGTCCGGATCCACCCGCCCCTGCCCCGCTGGACCGCGGCCGGGCTGACCGCTCTGTGCTTCCACCGTCGGGCGGTTCATAAAGGCTCCCCCGTGCGCCGGCCCCGCCGACGCACCGTTGTTTGCTCGGAAAAATCAGTTCGCCGTGTACAGCGTCAGGTGCCGCTTGAGCTCCTCCACGCACCTCTCCATGACCGCGATGTCTCTGGAGACCTTGCTCATGAGGATGGACCCTTCCAGCGCCGCCACCAAGAACTGGGCGGTGCGGCCCGGATCGCAGTCTCCTCGCAGACGCCCCGCGGACTGGCCACGCCTGAGCGCCTCGGTGAGCTGGAGCCGCCACTGGACGAAGATCTGGGCGAGTCGCTGGCGAAATCCCTCGTGCACGTCCGACAGCTCGGAGGCCAGGTTGCCCATCACGCATCCACCGACGCAGTTGCGTCGGCGCTGGGCCTCGAGCACGCGGTCCAGGAAGGTGTGGATCTGCGCGATCGGGTCACCGCCGGGATCGGCGAACGCCGGCGCGAGCGTGCGCTCGAGGAAGCCACGCATCACGCGGTCGATGATCGCGTAGCCCAGGTCCTCTTTGCTCTTGAAATAGTAGTAGAAGTTGCCCTTACCGACCCCGCTCTCCCGCAGGACATCGTCGAGCGACGTGGCGTGGTAGCCCCGGAGATGGATCAGCCCGGCCGCGGCGTCGAGGATCTGGTCCCGTGTCACGGCACCCCGGGCGCTCTTGGCTTCGGTCAGCGTCATGGCATCTTCCCCTCGGTTTCTTGCAATGCTCAAAATCCTGTACTGACCAGTTGGTACAGGCCATTCGACCACCACAACTCCGAAAGTCAACTGATTCAGAAATATTCCTGAGTTTTCAATAGCTTAGTCGATAGATACGGGAGGAATCAGACCAGCGCCCATCATTAGATGGGAGCAACCGCGTAGGCCGACGGGTCTTCGCGACTAGCTGAGGGTGAGGAACTTGAGAAGATCGGCCGTGAGGTCGTAGAGCTGGGCACAGCCGGCCTCCCCGCCGATCAGGCCCTGGATCCGCTTCCTGAGACCGGCATCGGCGGGCTGGCCGATCAGCGAGGCGATCTTGCCCTGGGGCTCGTTGCAGATCCCCTGGTACGGCAGGCGGGATGTGACCGAGTCGGCGGACACGACCGTCCCGCGGTCGAGATCGATCTCGTAGTGGATGTCGAAGCCGTGGACATTGTCGTGCATGGCATGGAAGAGATGGAGCCGGGTCCCGGTCCGCACGAGCCGCACCAGCTTCCGCCGCACGAAGATGTTCCGGGCACCAGCCGGCGGGCTGTAGAGCTCGCGAACCATCGGCGTCGAGACAGGGCGGGTGCCGAACAGCGCGTGGCCGGCCTGGCTGTAGGTGAAGCAGGAGCCGGGCAGGTCGGCCCAGCCGGCGGTGTCGAGTTCCCAGCACTGGCGCGCATCCCGGGGATCGAGGTTCGCCGTCCGTTGGGCGGGCAACTTGGTTGCCTGGCGGGCGAGGCGCGCCACCTCGATGCCGGCATCCACGAAGAGCCGGGCGCCGGGCCGCTCGCCGCACAGCTCCGCCAGGCGCCGGGTGAAGCCGCCCACCATGCGGGCACCGGCCAGTCCACCGAAGGCCCCTGCGATCGCCGGGTCCGCCGGACCGGAGCAGACGCGCGCGCGCGCCTCTCGCACCTCGTACCCGGGTGAGGGCGTGCAGACCGCGGTCACCTCGACCCCGAAGTCGTCGTCGCTGATTCGGACGGTGTGGGTGAAGGCGTCGTCGTGGGTGTTGTCCACCCACCCGTCCGTGACTCGCTCGTACCGGTCGCGGCCCTCGAGAAACGGGGAGCCGATCATCTCCGCTCGCGCTTCACTTCGAGGTGTACTTGTCAGGGTAGATGTACTTCTCGGGGTCGGCGTCGAACTTCTGCTTGCATCCCACCGCGCAGAAGTAGATCGTCTGGCCCTTGTAGGTCGACTGGGCGGCCGCCTTCTTCGGGTCCACCTCCATATTGCACACGGGATCTTTGGCCATGGCAGGTTCTCCTTCCTGGATCTGGGTCGGCCTGAAGCGCTTGAGCCTGAGGCTGTTCGCCACGACGGAGACCGAGGACAGCGCCATCGCGAGCCCCGCCAGAATCGGCGAGAGCAGAATGCCCGAGATCGGGTAGAGCAGGCCGGCCGCGACCGGGATCAGCACGATATTGTAGCCGAAGGCCCAGCCCAGGTTCTCCTTGATGATCCGGATCGTCCGCCGTGACAGCTCGATGGCCGTCACGGCGCCGCGCAGATCGCCCCGCATCAGCGTGATGTCGGCGGCCTCGATGGCCACGTCGGTCCCCGAGCCCATGGCGATGCCGACGTCGGCCTGGGCCAGGGCCGGCGCGTCGTTGATGCCGTCACCGACCATAGCGACCCGCCTCCCCTCGGCCTGGAGCCGCTTGATCTCTCCCGCCTTCTGCTCCGGCAGCACGTCGGCGAGCACGCGGTCGAGCTCCGCCTGGCGGGCGATGGCCTCGCCGGTCAGACGCGTGTCGCCGGTGAGCATCATCACCTCGACCCCGAGCGCCTTGAGGGCCCTGACCGCCGCGCGCGCCTCGGGCTTGAGCACGTCGGCGACCGCCACGAGGCCCTGCAGCTCGCCGCCGAAGGCAACGAAGACCGCGCTCTTGCCCTCCAGCGCGAGCTGCCGCGCCCGCGCCTCGAGCGTCGCGATCTCGAGCCCGCGCGCGTGCATCATCCGCGCGTTCCCCAGCAGGATTCGGCCGTCGGCGGCGAGCGCGTCCACGCCCTGGCCGGGCACGGCCTGGAACTCGCTCACGGGCGGCAGGGCCAGACCGCGGGCCTTGGCTTCGCCCACGATGGCCTCGCCGAGCGGATGCTCGGAGCCCTGCTCGGCGGCCGCCGCCAGCGCCAGCAGCGTGTCCGCCTCCACACCGGGTGCGGGCACGACGTCGGTCACGACCGGCCGGCCCACGGTGAGCGTGCCGGTCTTGTCGAAGACCACCGTGCTCACCCGGTGGAGCTGCTCCAGCGCTTCGGCGCTCTTGATCAGGACACCGAGCTCGGCCCCCTTGCCGGTGCCCACCATGATGGCCGTGGGCGTGGCCAGGCCCATCGCGCAGGGGCAGGCGATGACCAGCACGCCGACCGCGTTGGCCACGGCGTAGAAGAACGCGGGCTCGGGACCCCAGGCCCACCAGATCGCGAAGGTGATCCCGGCGATCACGAGGACCACCGGGACGAATACCGCCGCGACGCGGTCGGCCAAGCGCTGGATCGGAGCTTTCGAGCCTTGGGCATCCTCCACCAGCTTGATGATCTGGGCCAGCACGGTCTCTCGCCCGATGCGCGTGGCGCGGAAGGTGAAAGTGCCGATCCGATTCACCGAGCCGCCGATCACCCTCGCCCCTGGAGTCTTCTCCACCGGCAGGCTCTCGCCCGTCAGCATCGACTCGTCCACGGCCGAGGCGCCCTCGACGACCTCGCCGTCCACGGCAATCCGCTCGCCGGGGCGGACCCGGATCAAGTCTCCGACGGCCACCGCGCTGATCGCCACGTCCACCTCCCGGCCGTCCTGGAGCACGCGCGCCGTCTTCGGCTGGAGCGCGATGAGCCGCCGGATCGCCTCGGAGGTTCCGCCCCGCGCCCGCGCCTCGAGCCAGCGCCCCAGGACCAGGAAGGTCATGAGCAGCGCCGAGGCTTCGTAGTACGGCATGGCGCCGGTGGCCGCGAAGAGGCGAGGCCAGAGCGTGACCGCCACGCTGAAGAAGTAGGCGGCATTGGTGCCGATGGACACCAGGGTATTCATGCTGGCCGTGCGGTGGCGCAGCTCCTTGGCAAACGCGGCGTGAAACTGCCAGCCGACCCAGAACTGGATCGGCGTCGTCAGGGCCCAGAGCAGCCACGGGTCGCGGAGCCAATGAGGCGCCCACGTGAAGAGCTCGTGCATGCTGCCGAGCAGCACCGGAATCGAGAGCGCGGCACCCACCACGAACTTGAGCCTGAGCCGTCGGTTCTCGGCCGCCCGAGCCGCCTGCTCCCGGTCCGCGGCCTCAGGCGTGTCCGTGGTATCGGCCGGCACCATGTAGCCCGCCCCGGCCACGGCCTCGCGCAGTTGCTCGAGCGATGGCCCCGGTGATTCCAATTGGACGGTCGCGCGCTCAGTCGCCAGGTTCACGGCGGCCGTCTTGACGCCGGGGACCTCCAGCAGGGCGCGCTCGACCTTGCTGACACAGGCCGCGCAGTGCATCCCCTTGACCGGGAAGGCGAGCCGGCTCTCCGGCTCGGAAGTCTTCGCGCTTGCTGTCATGACCCGCCCTCCATGCTACCGCCCGGAAAACCGCGAGAACACCTCGAGCAGCTCGTCCACCTTCTTCTGCCGATCGCGCGAGTTGCCCGAGCGAATAGCGTCGGTGACGCAGGACTCGATATGCTGGCCCAGGATGAGCTTCTGCACCTGCTCCACCGCCCCCTGCACCGCCGTCAACTGCAGGAGAATGTCGACGCAGTACTTGTCCTCCTCGACCATCCGCTGGATCCCCTGCACCTGCCCCTCGATCCGGCGGAGCCGGCCCAGCGTCTTCGCCCGGGTGTCCTCGTCGATCATGATTGCCCTCCTGGAAGGGGATGGCGCGTGAGCAGCATGCGCCACACCGCGCAGCCCGCCAGCGCCGCTGCCACGTGCTTGAGGGTGTGGCCGCTGACGGCGTGGCCCAGATCGAAGATCGCCACGTCGAGCGCCTCGAACAGCTTGGCCAGTGCGTAGAGCCCCAGCGCCGCCAGCAGCCAGCCGCCGCCCGTGTAGCGTGGCCCGCGCAGCAGCAGGAGAAGCGGAATGGCCAGCATGGGGTAGAACTGGACCACTCCGTAGAGGCGCAGGTCACCCCGGCCGTGCACCTCGCCCACATACCACTGGAGCACGCTGGCCAGCGCCAGCGCCGAGAGCAGCGGAAGCAGGATCAGTCCCGCCCGAAGGCTCAGGCGCTCGGAGATCGTCGCGGCGAACAGCCCCATCAGGGTCACCGCCAGCGGCAGCCGGTCCCAGACGAGTCGC
>DASSSH010000379.1:0-5824 GCA_035708525.1 Candidatus Methylomirabilota bacterium | reverse complement strand
CGCCGGATTGGCCGGGCCGAGGGCTCGAGGAGCCTTCGATTTCTCTGAAGGTCATTGCGGCCTCATTTCTTGGTCAGATACGTGCCGGTGAAGGGTCCAGCGGGCCATTCCGGCCCGCGCTTTTGACATTGCCGTCATACTTTAGACGCGATCGAGCGGAGAGAAGTTTCCGGATCGCCTTCATTCACCCAACCGGCCCACCGCCCCGTTTGTTCCCTAACTCCGCGCCAGCAAAGGAGACGGCAGCCCCGGGCCGGCTATTCACCGGCTCGCCTCTTTTGTTATGATGCGTGACCGTGGACGACAAAGCCGTCCGGGCCGAAATCATCTCCGTTGGGTCAGAGCTCCTCCTGGGTCAGATCGTCGACACGAACTCCGCTTACATCGCCAGGGAGTTCGCCGCCTTGGGTCTGGACGTCTTCTATAAGGCCACCGTGGGTGACAACCTGAGCCGCCTCGTTGCCGCCCTCCGTCAGGCCCTGGATCGCTCCCATGTGGTCATCACGACGGGAGGCATCGGCCCCACCGCCGATGATGTGACCCGGGAGGCCGTGGCGGCCGCCACCGACCGCGAGCTGGTCTTCTCTCAGCCCCTCATGGACCAGATCGAGGCCTTCTTCGCCGCCCGAGGCTTCAAGCTCTCCCCGTCCAACCGCCGACAGGCCTTCATCCCGGCAGGGGCCATTCCGGTCGAGAACCCGGTGGGGACGGCTCCCGCCTTCATCGTGGAAGTCGCCGAGCGCTGCGTCATTACGTTGCCGGGGGTCCCGCGCGAGATGCAGCACCTGCTCCAGACCCGCGTGCTGCCCTATCTGCGCCAGCGCTACCGGCTGGGCGGCGAGATCCGGCTGCGCGTGCTCAAGACCGTGGGCCTGGGAGAGAGCCGGATCGGCGAAGCCATCTCCGACTTCATGGAAAAAGGCAAGAACCCCACGGTGGGCACGCTCGCCCACCTGGGCCAGGTGGATGTGCGGATCGCCGCCAAGGGCATCGACGCGCACGAAGCCGAGCGGCTGATCGAGCCCGTCGAGGCTGAGATCCGGCGGCGGCTCGGCGACATCGTCTTCGGCGTGGACTCCGAGACGCTCGAAGCCCACGTGGCCGCGCGGCTTCGCGCCGCAGGAGCGCTGGCCGCGGTGGCCGAGCTTGGCAGCGCCGGAGCGGTGGCCGAGCGCTTCTCCGCCGGCATCGCGGAGGCGTATGCGGGGGGCGTCACCCTGGTCCGCCAGGAGGATGCGGTTCGCATCGGCGCCGAGCTCGGCGCGACGGTCGACCCGCAGGGGAAAGCGGCCCTGCTCGCGGAGGCCGTGAGGAAGTGGAGCGGCACCGCCGTGGGTGTGGCCACCTACTTCGAGGACGTCCCGGGCTCGACGCCGCCCGTGACCCTGGTCTGCCTGGCCGTCTGCCACGACGGCCGCACGGAAACCCGCGAGTACCGCTTCGGGGGCGACCTGCCGTCGCTGCGGATCCGCTGCGCGACACTCGCGCTCGACCTGCTCCGGCGCTCCCTGTCGCCGGCCGGGTGACGCCCCGGCGCCTACTGCGCGGGCGTCAGGTTGAGATTGAAGCTCGCCAGGACGGAGTCCTGGACTTTGAGCAGCAGTCGGCGCGGAGGAGGGATTCCGAAGTCGCTCATCTTGATCCGGCTCTCGCCGCGGACCCAGAGCTTGCCCTCGCGCAGACGAATCCGGCCGGGGAAGGTCATGGGACGGCTCACCCCGTGGATGGTCAGCGTGCCGTGAATGGTGAGCAGGACGTCGTTCGCATCGCTCACGGTGGGGAAGGATGACTCGACCCGCTCGATCGCGAAGCGGATCTCAGGGAAGCGCTCCGGCTCGAAGGCCTTCCAGGTGTCGCGGTCGCGACTGTTGTCCCCGGTCTTGATGGTCTTGACGGCGACCGCGAGCCAGCCCGTGACGCCCTTCTTGAGATCGGCCGTATCGCCCTCGAACTCGCCGGTGGCCTGCTCGCTCGCGCCGGAGAAATCGCCGAGCGGGTGGGAGGCGTCGAAGCCCACGAGACTCTTGCCCGGCACCGGGACCCACCGTCGGGATTCCGCGTGCGCGTCGCGCGCGAGGGGTGCGATGAGCAGAGCCGGGGCCAGCAGGGCGAGCACGAACCGGCGAACCACAGGGGTGGGATACCACGTCGGAGAGCGAGGGTCAAACCCCGCGTCAGGGGAAATTTGTTGACAGGAGGGCGACCGGGTTTTACCGTCTAAAGGCTCGATATGATCAGCATTTATCTCGCCCTCTGCGAAGCCTCGTGATGGCGGTCGCCCCCAGCGCCTCCTACAGCTTCACGGTCCGCCTGGAGATCAGGAACAAGCCGGGCATGCTGGGCCGGGTCACCTCGGTGATCGGCAAGGCCGGCGGGGACATCGGCGCCGTGGACCTGGTGGAGATGACGGGCACGAGCGTCGTTCGAGACATGACGGTCAAGGCGAGCGACAGCGAGCAGGCCCACCGCATCGTCGACTTGCTCAAAAAGGTGAGCGGGGTCCGCGTCGCCAACATCTCCGATCGCACCTTCCTCATGCACCTGGGCGGCAAGATCGAGGTCCAGAGCAAGGTGCCGATCCGATCGCGGGACGACCTCAGCATGGCATACACGCCGGGAGTGGCCCGCGTCTGCCTCGCCATCAAGGAGGATCCCCAGCGCGCCTTCACGCTGACCATCAAGCAGAACACCGTCGCCGTCGTGACCGACGGCACCGCCGTGCTGGGTCTGGGGGACATCGGGCCCGAAGCCGCGATGCCGGTGATGGAAGGCAAAGCCATGCTCTTCAAGGAACTGGGGGGCGTGGACGCCTTCCCGATCTGCCTGAACACCAAGGATCCCGACAAGATCGTCGAGACGGTCAAGCTCATCGCCCCCGCCTTCGGCGGCATCAATCTCGAGGACATCTCGGCGCCCCGCTGCTTCGAGGTCGAGGAGCGGCTCAGGAAGGAGCTGGACATCCCGGTCTTCCACGATGACCAGCACGGCACAGCCACGGTGGTCGCCGCGGCGCTGCTCAACGCGCTGAGGATCGTCCGGAAGGATCTCCGCCGGCTCAAGGTCGTGGTCTCGGGCGTCGGGGCCGCGGGGACGGCGACGATCAAGATCCTGCTGGCGCTCGGGGTGCGGAACATCATCGGCGTGGACGAGCACGGCACCGTCCACCGCGGGCGCACCGTCGGCATGGACTTCATGAAGACCTGGGTCGCGAGCGCCACCAACCCCCAGAACCTCAAGGGCAGGATGTCGGACGCGGTCAAGGGGGCGGACGTCTTCATCGGCCTCTCGGTGCCGCGGGTGCTGACGGTGCGCGACGTCAAGACCATGGCGCGCGATCGCGTCATCTTCGCCATGGCCAACCCCGTGCCGGAGATCCAGCCCGAGGAGGCCGAGCGCTACGTGCGGGTCATGGCCACCGGGCGGTCCGACTACCCGAACCAGATCAACAACGTCCTCTGCTTCCCAGGCTTCTTTCGCGGGCTGCTCGACTCGCGCGCGCGGGCCGTCAACGAGGAGATGAAGATCGCCGCCGCGCACGCCATCGCCTCGTGCGTGGCCCGCTCGGAGCTGGGCCCCGAGTACATCATCCCGAGCGTGTTCAACAAGAAGGTCGCGCCCGCCGTGGCGCGCGAGGTGGCCAAGGCGGCGCAGAAGACGGGCGCGGCCCGTCGTCGCCGCCGCTCCGACACGCTGGTCTGGTCGTAGCCGGCCCGTGGGCTTCCCCCGCGTCGAGTGGTCCGTGATCATCCCGGCCTACAACGAGGCGCTCCGCTTGCCCGCCTACCTCAAGGACGTGGTGGCCTACTTCGAGGGGCGGGACGTGGCCTTCGAGGTGCTGGTCGTGGACGACGGGAGCACCGACGATACCGCCGAGCGCGTCGCGGAGATCGCGGCGGGACGTCCGTTCATCGGCGTCCACGTGCTGCCCGGGAACCGGGGCAAGGGGGCCGCGGTCCGCGAGGGGATGCGACGGACCCAGGGGGCGCTCAAGCTGATGACCGACGCCGACGGCGCCACGCCCATCGGCGAGGTGGAGCGGCTCGAGGCGGCCATCCGGCGCGGCGCCGACGTGGCGGTCGGCTCGCGCGTCCTGCGGGACCCGACCGTCGTGCGGCACACCCGGCTGCACCGCAAGCTCTCCGGGCACGTCTTCAACTTCATCGTTCGCCGCCTGGGCGTGTCCGGGGTGGTCGATACCCAGTGCGGGTTCAAGCTCTTCCGCAGCGCGGTCGCCGAGGATCTCTTCGGCGCCCTGTCCACCGACGGCTTCGGCTTCGACGTGGAGCTGGTGCTGCTCGCCCAGGGACGCGGGTATCGCGTCGTCGAGGTGCCGATCAGCTGGGCCGACCAGCCGGGATCCAAGGTCGGCGTCCTGAGTGACGGACCGAGGATGCTGCGCGACATCGTGGCGGCGCGCTGGCGGCTGGCCCGGTGCGGCGCGCTTCGGAGGGCCCGATGATCGCCCGGCGCACCCAGGAGATCGAGCCCTTCCTCGCCGTGGAAGTGTTCCAGCGCGCCCAGGCCCTGGAGCGCGAGGGGATCGACATCATCCATCTCGAGTTCGGCGAGCCCGACTTCGAGACGCCTCCCGTGATCCGCGAGGCGGCCGAGAAGGCGCTCAAAGACGGGCACACCCGGTACGTCCACACCCTGGGCATCCTGCCGCTGCGCGAGGCGATCGCCGAGCACTACCACACCCGCTACGGCGTGACCGTGTCGCCGGATCAGATCCTGGTGACGGCCGGCACGTCACCCGCGATGCTGCTCCTCTTCACCGCCTTGCTCGACCCGGGCGACCAGGTGATCCTCTCGGACCCGTACTACGCGTGCTACCCCAAGTTCGTGAAGTTCGCCGAGGGCGAGCCCGTCTACGTGCCGGTGGCCGAGGACGACGCGTTCCAGTTCCGCCCCGAGGCCGTCCGCGACCGGGTGACGGCGCGCACCAAGGGGATCCTGATCAACTCGCCCGCCAACCCCACCGGCACGGTGCTGTCGGCGGAGCGGATGGCGGCCCTGGCACGGCTCGGCCCCTGGATGATCTCCGACGAGATCTACCACGGCCTGACCTACGAGGGGCCGGAGCATACGGTGCTCGAGTTCACCGACCGCGCCTTCGTGCTCAACGGCTTTTCCAAGGCGTTTGCCATGACCGGGTGGCGCGTGGGCTATCTCATCGCCCCCCGGGAGTTCATGCGGGCCCTCACGGCGATGCACGGCAACTTCTTCATCTCGAGCAACGAGTTCGTTCAGTGGGCCGCGCTGGCGGCGCTGCGCGAGGCGCAGGAGGACGCGGCGCGCTTCCGCCGGATCTTCGACGAGCGGCGCCGCGTCATGGTCGCGGGCCTGCGCCGCATCGGCTTGGGCGTGGGCGCCCCGCCCACCGGGGCCTTTTACGTGCTGGCCAACGCGCGCCGCTACACCCGGGATTCGCTCCGCTTCGCGTTCGAGATCCTCGAGCAGGCGCACGTGGGCGTGACCCCGGGCGTCGACTTCGGCCCCAACGCCGAGGGCTACCTACGCTTCTCGTACGCCAACTCGCTCGACCGCATCGAGGAGGGGCTGCGGCGAATCGGTTGCTTTCTCGGAGACCGCGAGCGGTGAGCCGGCTCGGCGAGGCCGGCTGCCCGATGTGCGACCGGCTCGACGGCATGTCCGAGCTCTTCATCGCCGATCTGGGGACCAGCCGCGTCTACCTCAACGAGGACCAGTTCTTTCCGGGCTGGGTCCTCGTCGTCCTGCGCCGTCACGCCACCGAGCTCTACGAGCTCTCCGCGGCCGAGCGCGCCGTGCTGATCGAGGACGTGAGCCGGGTGGCCGAGGCGCT
>DASSSH010000378.1:0-19168 GCA_035708525.1 Candidatus Methylomirabilota bacterium | reverse complement strand
AGCCTGCCAGCCCGCGCCGGACTCGGCACACGCCGCCTGGTGGAGATCCTGGCCGGCATGTCGGCCGAGGCCGACTACGTGCTGATGGACTGCTCCCCGGCGCTGCTCATCCCGGAGAACCTCTACGTGGCGGCCGCGGCCGACGGGATCATCCTGGTCGTCAACTCGGGTGCGACCCATCCGCGGGACCTGCTCAAGGCCAAGGAGCTGCTCGAGCATTCCGGCACGCCGGTCATCGGCGTCGTCGTGAACCGGATGCCGCTCAAGTCGGTGAACTACTACTACCGGCGCTACACCTCCTATTACCGGAGCTAACGACTCTTCAGACATCCCTCCCTCTCTGGGGAGGGCGAGGCGACGAGTAAACCCCCTTTCCCCTCTGGGGAAGAGGGCAGGGTGACGGGAAAGGATAGAGAACGTGAGCGAGTCGACCGAAGCGCTTCAACGGAAGATCGAGAGCCGTGCCGCAACCGTGGCGATCGTGGGTATGGGTTACGTGGGACTCTCCCTGGCCGTGGAGCTGGCCCGGGCGGGCTACCGGGTGCACGGCATCGACCTGGACGTGGAGCGCGTGAGCCACCTCAATCGTGGGGAGTCCTATCTGGTCGATGTGGCCGGCGAGACCTTGGCGCCGCTCGTCCGCGACGGCAGGCTCAGCGCGGCGACGAGCTTCGAGGCCGCGGGCGCCTGCGACGTCCTGATCATCTGCGTGCCGACTCCGCTGCGGAAGAGCAAGGAGCCCGACATCTCGTCGATCCTCGGCGCGCTGGAGAACCTGCTCCCCCATCTGCGCCGGGGCCAGTTGATGATCCTCGAGAGCACCACCTTCCCCGGCACCACCGAGGAGGTCATCCTGCCGCGGTTGCTCTCTCGCGGCTGGGTCGTCGGCAGCGACTTCTTCCTCGCCTTCTCTCCGGAGCGTGTGGATCCCGGGAACCGCCGCTTCACCACGTCCAACATCCCGAAGGTGGTGGGCGGCGTGTCTCCGACCTGTACCCGACTGGCCGCGACGCTCTACCAGGCGGTCACGGGCTCGGTCTTCGAGGCCTCGAGCCCGCGGGTCGCCGAGACGGCCAAGCTGCTGGAGAACACCTTCCGGAGCGTGAACATCGCGCTCGCGAACGAGCTCGCCGTCGCCTGCCGGAAGATCGGCGTGGATCCCTGGGAGGTCATCGAGGCAGCGGCGACAAAGCCCTTCGGCTTCATGCCCTTCTATCCGGGGCCGGGTATCGGGGGACACTGCATTCCGGTCGACCCGCTCTACCTGTCCTGGAAGATCCGCCTCACCGGATACGAGGCCCAGTTCATCGCCCTCGCCGACCAGATCAATCGCGCGATGCCCGAGCACGTGGTCGATCTGGTGACTGACGCCCTGAACGAGCGCGGGTGGGCGGTGCGCGGCGCGTCGATCCTCGTCCTGGGCGTCACCTACAAGCCCGACGTCAACGACATCCGCGAGTCCCCCGCGCTCGAGATCGTCCAGGCGCTCGCCCGGAAGGGCGCCCAGGTCGCCTACGCCGATCCCTTCGTGCCGGAGCTCGCGCTCGACGGCCTGAAGCTCGCCGCGACGGCGCCCTCGGCCGAGGCCGTCGCCGCGGCCGACTGCGTGCTGATCCTCACCAACCACACTGCCTTCGACTACGCGATGATCGCCGACCGCGCCTCGCTGGTCGTCGACACGCGCAATGCCATGAAGGAGCACCGACGTACCCGGCCCTGGATCGTGACGCTCTGAGAGGCCACCATGCAAAATGTTCTCATCACAGGCGGCGCCGGCTTCATCGGCTCACACCTCGCTGATCGGCTCCTGGCCGATGGGGCGAGCGTGCGGGTCCTCGACAACCTGTCCACAGGCTCCCTCGCTAATCTCCGGTCGGCCGCGCGCTGGCGGGCCAACGGCGGTAGCCCTGCGGCGCCTCCTGCCGGAAACCGGCTGGAGGTCGTGCTCGGAGACATCCGGGACCGCGAGCTGGTCCGGCGGGCGGTGCGCGGGATCCAGTGCGTCTTCCATCTGGCGGCGCTGCCGCCACGAGGCGCCTCCGTGGCGGACCCGGCCGAGTTTCACACGGTGAACGTCCAGGGCACGCTCAACGTCCTGCAGGCCTCGCTGGTCGAAGGCGTGAGCCGCGTCGTCTTCGCCTCCTGCGCTTCGGTCTACGGCACCCTGGCGCCTAGCGAGGCGCTGGAGGACGGGCCGGTCCAGCCCGCCTCGCTCTTCGCCGCCTCCAAGCTCGCGGGGGAGATGTACTGTCGCGTGTTCCACACCAAGCACCGCCTCGAGACGGTGGCGATGCGGTACTTCACGGTCTACGGCCCCCGCCAGACCCGGGTGGACGACAGCCTGAGCGTCCCGAGCTTCATCGAGGCGCTGCGTCGGCGTCGCCCCGTCACGGACGCCGAGGTCCCAGCGGCCCTCGACTTCACCTATGTAGACGACGCGGTGGACGCCAGCGTCGCGGCGGCGACGGTCGCTGGAGCCGCCGGCCAGACGATCAACGTCGGCTCGGGCCAGACCGCATCGGTGCAGGAGGTGCTGTCGATCCTGAGCCGGCTCCTCGGTCTGCCGGCCGTGCCCGCCTCCTGGCCCTCGCCCGCTCCCGCGCCGAAGCCGCGGCAGCGCGCGGCGAGCCGTGCCACGGAGATGCTCGGCTGCGTCCCGAGGGTCTCCCTCGTCACGGGACTCTCGCGCGTCGCCCAGTCCCTGGTCGACGCCGAGGCCCCCCAGGATCAGGTCCTCGCCGAGATCGGTGCAGATGAAGAACGCATTGACGTTTGACCTCGAGGAGTACTTCCACGCGGAGGCCTTTGCCCGGGCGGTCCGCCCGGAAGACTGGGCCTCATTCGGCAGCCGCGTGGTCGACGTCACCGAGCGGCTCCTCGATATCCTCGACTACGCCGATGCCCGGGCGACGTTCTTCGTGCTGGGCTGGGTCGCGGAGCGCCAGCCGGGGCTGATCCGCGAAATCCACGCGCGCCGTCACGAGCTCGCGTGCCACGGCTACGCGCACCAGATGCTCCACCGGCTGACACCGCAGGAGTTCGCCGAGGACATCACGCGCGCGAAAAAGGTGATCGAGGACGCGGCGGGAACCACCGTGATCGGATATCGCGCGCCGACGTTCTCCGTCCTGCACGAGACCCTCTGGAGCCTCGAGATCCTCCTCGAGGCGGGCTTCCAGTACGACTCTAGCATCTTCCCCATCCTCCACGACCGCTACGGCATTCCGGATGCGCCGCGCTTCGCCCACCGGATCTCCGTCAACGGCAACGGCTCCGCGATCACCGAGCTGCCGCTTTCCACGATCGCGGTCCTGGGACGCCGCGTTCCGGTGGCGGGGGGCGGTTACTTCCGGCTCACCCCGTACCGCCTGACCCGGCACGCCATCCGCCACCTCAACCTGGTCGAGGGCCAGCCGGCCGTGGTCTATCTCCACCCGTGGGAGCTCGATCTCAATCAGCCCCGGATGCCCGTGGGGTGGCTCACCCACCTGCGCCATTCGATCAACATCGACAAGACCGAAGACCGGCTGCGCCAGCTCCTGGCCGACTTCCACTTCGCCCCCGCGGAGGAGGTGCTGAGGGAGCATGGGCTGCTCGGCAACGGAGAGGAGCCGTGAGGATCGCCGCGGTCGTCGGCGCGCGCCCGAACTTCGTCAAGCTGGCGCCGATCATGGCCGAGCTGCGCCAGCGCAGTGGCGTGTCGAGCCTCGTCGTCCACACGGGCCAGCACTACGACGCCGAGATGTCCGGTGCCTTCTTCGCCGACCTCGAGCTGCCCGAGCCCGAGGTGAACCTCGGGGTTCGAGCGACCAGCGCGGTGGCCCAGATTGCCGAGATCATGGCGCGGCTCGAGCCGGTCTTGACCGCCGAGCGACCCGACGTGGTCATCGTGGTGGGGGACGTGAACTCCACCCTGGCGGGAGCGCTGACCGCCGCCAAGCTCGGGCTCCGGCTCGCCCACGTGGAGGCCGGCCTCAGGAGCTTCGATCGGAGCATGCCCGAGGAGCTCAACCGGGTGCTGACCGACCAGGTCTCGGACCTGCTGTTCACGACCGAGCCCGCGGCCAACGCGAACCTGGCCCGCGAGGGCATTCCCGCCGACCGCGTTCACTTCGTCGGCAATGTCATGATCGATACCCTCTTCCGCTGCCGCGAGCGCGCTCAGCAATCGGCCATCCTGCCGACGCTGGGGCTCTCGCCCGGCAACTACGGGGTCCTCACGCTGCACCGGCCGAGCAACGTGGACGACGACCGGGCGCTGGGACGCATGCTCGCCGCCATTGAGCGGATCCAGGCGGACCTGCCGCTGGTCTTTCCGGTCCACCCCCGCACCCGACAGCGCCTCGAGGCGGTCAACGGACGGGGCTCGGCCATGCCCGGCCTCCGGTTGGCGCCGCCGCTGCGCTATCTGGACTTCCTCAACCTGATGGCCAATGCGCGTTGCGTGCTCACTGACTCGGGAGGTATTCAGGAGGAGACGACGGCCCTGGGCGTTCCCTGCCTGACGCTCCGGACGAATACCGAGCGGCCGGTCACGATCGAGCGGGGCACCAACCGGCTGGTGGGTGTCGAGCCTGAAGCGATCTACGCCGCGTGGCGGGACGCGATCGGAGGCCGGTCGTCCGCCGGCGAGCTACCGGCGCTCTGGGATGGCAAGGCGGCGGGGAGGATTGTCGCCGTCCTGCTCGGCGAGCGTTAGCCATGATCGGAAAAAATCCGGGACGCGAATGCCTGGGGATCCCTCTTCCCCAGTGGGGGAAAAGGCAGGGTGACACCCTCACCCCGGCCCTCTCCCTCCGCCGGAGGGAGAGGGAGCGGAAGAATCGCCCCTTTCCGGATCAGGGTTAGGGGCAAGCCATGGAGGTCAGGCCGCTCAGCACGGAGACCGTGGAATGGGACGCCTTCGTGCGCTCCAATACCTACGGGAGTCCCTTCCATCTGCTGGCCTGGAAGCGCGCGATCGAAACGGCGTTCGGCCATCGGTCCCACTACCTCGTGGCGACCGGCCCGGGCGGCGTGGAAGGCGTGCTCCCGCTGTTCGAGGTCCCGGGCCTCCTCGGCGGGCGCGGGCTCATCTCGGTGCCGTACGGAGTCTACGGCGGTATCTGCGCGACTACCCCCGAGGCCCGCACGGCGCTCCTCGAGGCCGCGGGCCGGCTGGCCCGGGAGCGAGGCGCCGGTTACGTGGAGCTGCGTCACCGCAGCGGCCAGGAAGTCGAGCTGCCGACCAAATCGCTCTACGTCAGGTTCGCGCGCTCGATCTCGGCCGATCCCGAGGAAAACATGGCGGCCATTCCTCGCAAGCAGCGGCGGATGACCCGTCAGGGCGCCAAGTTCGGCCTCCGGTCGGAGCTCGGGCTCCAGCACCTGGACGCCTTCTACGAGGTCTATGCCGAGAGCGTCCGGAACCTCGGCTCCCCGGTCTTCCCGCGGGCGCTCTTCCACGCCATCGCCCAGGAGTTCAAGCAGGAGTGCGATCTCCTGACCGTCTGGCGAGAGGGACAGCTCCTGGCCGGCGTGCTCACCCTCCTCTACGAGGACCAAGCCCTCCCCTACTACGGGGGCGCCCGACGGGAGGGACACCACTTCGCTGTGAACGACTTCATGTACTGGGAGCTCATGTGCCGGGTCGCCGCGGCGGGTTGCCGGGTCTTCGACTTCGGCCGGAGCCGGGAGGGGACCGGCGCGTACCACTTCAAGCGGCACTGGGGATTCGAGCCCGAGCCGCTTCCGTACCAGTACGTGTTACGCGGTGGCGGGATTCCGAACCTCAGCCCGTCGAATCCGAAGCTGCGCCTTGCCGTCGCCGCCTGGAAGCGGGCACCGCTTGGACTGACCAAATGGCTGGGGCCCCGGCTGACCCGATACCTGCCGTGACCCCGTGGAGCATGGACGCGCGATGAGAATCCTGATGCTCGGACCGTGGGTCCCCTCGGCGCGGTACCCGGTCGAGGCGGAGCGGCTCCTCCACTTCGCCCGGATGTTCGCCGGCAGTCACCAGCTCACGCTCGGCTTCGCCACCGACGTCGTCGATCCCTCGGGAACGGTCTCGGCGATGCGAGCGGAGTTCGACGATATCGAGTTCGCTACCCTCTCTCGCCCGCTCCAGCGCTTGCGGAGCGCCGCGCGGCTGGCCACGGGTGGCTCGGTGGACCTGACGTACTTCGACTCGCCGGCGCTCCGCACCCGACTCCGGGACCGCCTGCGGGCGAAGCCTTTCGATCTCGTCTACGCCGCGTCGGCCGGAATGATCCAGTACGCGCTCGCACTCCCCGCCGCGGTGCCGCTGGTCATCGACTTCGGCGAGCTCGACTCGAAGTGGTGGGCCGCCCGGGCCCACCGCAGCACGGGACTCCGGGCCGCGCTCTATCGCCGCGAAGCGGCCCGGGTTCGCCGGTTCGAGAAGTCGGCGGCGCGGCGGGGCGCGATCCTGCTCGCATCGAGCCCCGGAGCAGCCGAGCGGATCTCTGGCTTCGCCCCCAGCGTCCCGGTCGCGGTCATCCCCAACGGGGTCGATCCCGATCGCCATGCGGGCTCGCATCGCGCCGCGAAGCCCGTGATCGTCCTCACGGGCGGCCTCGAGGAGGCGAACGGGCTGGACGCCGCCGTGGAGCTCTGCCAGGTCATCTTCCCGGCGGTCCGGCTCGAGGTCTCGCACGCGCGGCTGCTCATTCACGCGAGCCTCCTGCCGCGCGGGGCGAGGCATCTCGGGCGGCTTCCCGGCGTCGAGATCATCGCCAACGGCGGTGACTTCCGGACCCTTCTGCGCCATGCCGCCGTCGCCGTCACATCGGGGGGTGACTCCAATGGTGGCCGTCACGCGGTGCTCGAAGCCATGGCTGCCGGCGTCCCCGTCGTGGTCAGCCGGAGAGGCCGGGGCAACCTCGACGGTCAGGCGAACCGAGAAGTCTACATCGAGGACGAGCCCGAGGCGCTGACCCAGCGGCTCATCCGGCTGCTCACGAACGAGACGCTCCGCGCCGAAGCGGGCCGGCGCGGACAAGCCTTCGTCCGCACCCACCACTCCTGGGACACCGCGGCCGCCCGGCTGGCCCAGGCGCTCGAGAATGTCTTGGGCATCCAGTCAGTCACGCCGCCGCACGCGGCTGGGACGTCCAGGTGAAGCCGTGAAGATCCGGCGCGTGACCGAGCTCGCCGCGTTCGAAGCTCTGGGTCCCATCTGGGGCGCCGTCGCCAGGGAAAGCGGACAAACTTCGCCGTTTCACAGCCACGAGTGGTTCCTCTGCTGCTGGCGGGCCGCGGCGCCCGATCACCGGCCCGAAGCGCTCGTCATCGAGGATGCCGCGGGCCCGGCGGGGCTCGTCCCCCTCGTCCATTGGAACGGGGACCTGCACGGCATTCCCGCCCGGTTCGTCGGCCTGCTCGCCGCTCCCGACACCCCGTTCGTGGACTGGCTGGCAGTCGAGCCGGTCGAGCCCGTCATCGAGACGGTGATGAAGGACCTCGCCCGGCGAGAGGACTGGGACGTCCTCGAGCTCTCCGGGCTGCCCGCGACATCGGCGACCGTCAAGGCGATGGAAGCTTGGCTTTCGGGGCGCTTCCGTTGGCATCGCGCGGGCGTGCTCCACTCCCCCTACCTCGTGGTCTCGGGTACCTGGGATGCCTTCTGGACGGCCAAGAGCCAGCGCTTCAAGAAGACCATCCGGAACGTCGCCAACCGCCTCGTCAAGGCCGGCGCCATCGCCATCGAGGAGCACCGTGAGGTCAGGCCGGATGGCCCGTTCTTCGCCGAGCTGCTGGACGTCTCGCGCCGAAGCTGGAAAGCCCCTCGCCAGGTCGCCATCGCCACGATGCCGCGGATGGCGGACTTCTTCGCGGATCTCACGCGAGCGGCCAGCGCCCGCGGATGGCTTCGCCTCTGGATCCTCCGCCTCGACGGCCGGGCGGTCGCGACCGAGTATCAGCTGGAGGACAGCGGCCGGGTCCATGCCCTGAGATCGGAGTTCGATGGCTCACTTCCCGAGGACCTCTCTCCCGGCACTCATCTCAACGCCGAGATCGTGCGGGCCCTGTTCGGCCGCGCCGGCGTCCACGAATACGACATGGGCCCCGGAGAGAACGAGTACAAGGCCCGCTGGGCCTCCGATGCTCACGAAACCGTGACGCTCAGGATCTATCGGCCCGGCGCCTACGGCGCGACGCTCTATGCCCTCGAGGCGCGCGCCGTCCCCGCGCTCAAGCGGCTCCGTCGCGACGACCCGGCATGAGCCTCATCGCCGGGCTGGCGTACCGCGACGCGACGCGCCCGATCCCTATGACTCGCGCGGTTCGTGGGCTCGTCCTGAGCGCCTCGGAGAGTGATCACGTGGGCCGCGTCGCGCTTCCTGGCGCCTGGCTGCTGGCCCAAGGAGAGCGGACGGTATGCGGGGAACATGACGGTGTCACCGCAGTCGTTGATCTCGATCTCACCAACCCGGACGAGCTGCAGCTGGCCGCGGGACCCGACGCCGCGGCCCGGGCACTCGAGGAGGGCTACCGGCGCCAAGGTGCCGCCTTCTTGGGGAGGCTGCGTGGCGCCTTCGCGATAGCACTCTGGTGGCCGCGGGAGCGGCGGCTCGTCATCGCGGCGGACCAGCTCGGCATCCGGCGCCTGTACTACGCGGCTGGGCCCGAGGGCTTCGCCTTCGGCACGCGCGCGAGGCTCCCGCTGGACCTGCTCGGCGCTCCGCGCGACATCGACCCCGACTCCGTGTACGCCTATCTCAACTTCGCGACCATCCCGGCGCCCCGAACGATCTATCGCGACGCGCGCCGGCTGCCTCCCGGCCAGGTCCTTTGCTGGGAAGACGGCACGCTCCGCATCGAGCCATATTGGGACATCCAGTACGAGGAGCGCAGGCTGTCGCGCGCGGTGGCCGCTCCCGCGCTCTTCCGCCACACCGAGGAGGCCGTGCGGGAGGCGCTCCGCGGGACCGACATCAAGCAGACTGGCGCCTTCCTCAGCGGTGGGACCGACAGCAGCACGGTCGTGGGGCTGATGAAGCGGATCACGGGCGAGCGTGTCAACGCCTTCTCCATCGGCTTCCTCGAATCGCGATACGACGAGTCACAGTACGCCGAGCTGACCGCCCGGCACTTCGACACCGCCCACTACACGCGCGTCGTCACCCCCGACGATGCCTTCGTCTGTCTGCCCGAGATCGTCGAGGCCTACGACGAGCCCTACGGCAACAACGCCGCACTGCCGACCTATCTCTGCGCCCGGCTAGCCCAGGAGACGGGGATGCGGCTGCTCCTCGCCGGAGACGGCGGCGACGAGATCTTCGGCGGCAACGAGCGCTACGCCCGCGAGCGCCTCTTCGCCCGCTACCGCTTGATTCCGGCTGCGCTGCGGCGCGGCCTCATCGAGCCGATCCTCCGGGCCGTGCCCCCCGGCCGGATGGATCTCCTGGGCAAGGCCCAGCGCTATGTCCAACGTGCCGCCCAGCCGAACCCCGAGCGCTTCTTCGCCACCGAGTTCTTCATCGGCCAGGAGCGCGAGCGTCTCCTGCATCCGGATTTCCGCGCGGCTATCACCCCCGACCTCCCGATGCGGATCGCCCGCGGCCACTACGAGGCCGTCCGGACCCGGAGCGAGCTCAACCGGCTGCTGTACGTCGATCTCAAGATCACCATCGGCGACGACGATCTCTTCAAGGTGACGCGCATGGCCGAGCTGGCCGGCTTGGCGGTCCGCTTCCCGATGCTCGACCCACGACTGGTGGAGTTCATGGGCACCCTTCCCGCCTGGCACAAGGTGCGCGCGACCGAGAAGCGCCATCTCTTCAAGCGCGCGTTCTCGGCCCTGCTGCCCGCCGCCACGCTCGCCAAGGTCAAGCATGGCTTCGGGCTGCCCATCAGCGACTGGCTGCGCTCCCATCGCCCCTTCCGCGAGCTGGCCCGCGATACCCTGCTCTCGAGCCGCAGCCTCGGGCGCGGGTATTTCGCCCCGGGCGCGGTCGAGGAGCTCTTCCGTCTCCACGAGAATGACCGGACCCCCTTCTACGGCGACACGCTCTGGACCCTCCTCATGCTGGAGCTCTGGCATCAGCGTCACGGAGAAGCCGCGTGAGCCTCAAGGGCCGGACCGTCCGCCTGCTGTCGAGCGCCCTCTACCACACCCGGCTGGTGGGGCCGCTGGCGGCGGCGATCCGCGTGGCGGCTGGAGGCGGCTTCCCGATCCTCACCTTTCATCGCGTCAACGACGATCAGGATCCGTTCTTCCCCGCCCTTCCCACGGCCGTCTTCGCGAAACAGATCGCGCATGTCGCGCGCCACTACCGAGTCCTCGCCGTCGAGGAGCTGGTCGAGCGCAACAGCAGCGGCACCGTGCCAGCCAACGCGCTCGCCCTGACCTTCGACGACGGCTACCGGGACAACCTGACCCATGCGGCGCCCATCCTGGCCCAGCACGGGCTGCCGGCCACGATCTTCCTGGCCACGGGCTATATCGGGACGCCGGACCTACCCTGGTTCGACCGTGTCGCCCTCGCCTTCAAGCTCGCCCAGCGTCAGGAGGCGGAGCTTCCCGGCGCTCTGCCGCTCCGGCTCGAGACGCCGGGCGCCCGCCTCGCCGCGCTGGGGCTGGCGCTGGGCTGGCTCAAGTCCCTGCCCGACGACGAGCGGCGACGCGCCGTCGATCGCCTCACCGTCGAGCTTCGACCCCGGGCCCTCGAGCGCCCCAAGCGAATCATGCTGAGCTGGGAAGAAGTGGACGCCCTGCGAGGTCTCGGCTTCTCCATCGGGGCGCATACGGTCAGCCACCCGATCCTGTCACGCATGCGGCCGGAGCGGGCGCGGGAGGAGATCCTGGGATCCAAGACCGCCATCGAGCGGGCCCTCGGCGGCCCCCCCCGCGCCTTCGCCTATCCCAACGGCCGCGCCGAGGACTACACCGCGACAACGGTGCGGCTCGTTCAGGAGTGCGGCTTCACGTGCGCCGTGACCACGCGCCTGGGAGTCAATAGCCCCGGCACGTCTCCGTTCGAGCTCCACCGCGGCGGGCCGTGGGAGCACCATCTGCCCACCTTTGCGCTCAAGCTCGCCTGTTACGGGCTATGGGCGCGTGGGCAGGAGCGCACAGCGTGAGCGGCATTCGCGACGTTGCCTTTCTGATCGTCATCACTGGTCTCACTCCGGTCAGCTTCTTCCGCCCATGGCTCGGCGTGCTCGCTTGGTCCTGGATCGCGTATATGGCCCCACACATGCTCACCTGGGGGTTCGGCCAGCGACTGCCCGTGGCGATGATGATTGGGGGGGCAACCCTGTTGGGATTCATCTTCACTCGGGACAAGCAGCCGCTCCCGCGCGCGGCTGTCGTGCCGCTGCTCGTCCTCTTCGCGATCGATATCACTATGACTTCGCTCCTAGCCATCGAGCCGGGTCTGGCCTGGGGAAAGTGGGACTGGGTAGTCAAGTCGCTCCTGATGTCCTTCGTCACGATGTCCCTGTTCCAGGACCGCCATCGTCTTCGGTGGCTCTACATGGTCATGGCACTGTCACTCGGCTTCTACGGTCTCAAGGGTGGCATCTGGGTGCTGAAAACGGGAGGCGCCGAACGGGTCTTCGGGCCCGAAGGCACCTTCTTCGGTGACAACAACGAGCTTGGGCTCGCTCTCTGCATGATGCTCCCTTTCCTCATCTATCTCTCGCGCGAGGAACCTCGCCCCTGGCTCAAGCGACTCATGCGAGTGACCTTCGCGTTCACCATCATCGCGATCCTCTTCACGTATTCGAGGGGCGCTCTCCTCGGGCTACTCGCCATCGCAGCCCTGCTCATCTGGCGGTCGCCTTGGCGAACGCTGGCCATTGCGACTGCCCTCGGGCTAGCCCTCGTGATCACACCGTTGCTCCCCGATAAGTGGTGGGGGCGCATGGACACCATAACGGAGGAGAATCAGGACACGTCCATACAGGGGCGTCTTGAGGCCTGGAAGACGGCCACGAATCTCGCGATGGACCGCCCGCTCACCGGCGGCGGCTTTCGGGTCCTCTGGAACAACTACACATGGGACCGCTACTTTGGTCCCGGATACCTCAAGGCGCGTGACGCACACAGTATCTACTTCGAGGTGCTGAGCGAGCATGGGTTCATCGGGCTCGCCCTGTATCTTCTCATCGTTGCGACTACGCTGATTAGCCTCCAGCGCATCCGGCTGCGCTGGCGGCGTCATCCCGATCACGGCTATCTGGCTAGCTACGCCGAGATGACCCAGTTGGCACTAGCGCCCTATCTGGTGGCCGGCTCCTTCCTAAGCCTGGCTTACTTCGACCTGTACCTGCATTTGCTGGCGACCAGCGCCATCCTGCAGACGCTCTCATGGCGCGCCGGACGGGCTGAGGTTCTGGCCCCGGCGACCACCCCGACCACTCCGACAGGCGCCCTAGCTGTCCGGACTCACCGTATTCCCGTCCCCGTTCGGGTACCACGTGTGGTCCCCCGCCGGACCGTGCCCAGTCTGAAGAGGGCCCGTCATGCTTGAAGCGTTTCTGAACACCTGGCGGCACTGGGATCTCATCGCAAGCTTCGCCGTGCGCGATATCAAGGCCCGCTACAAGCAGACCGCCCTCGGTGTGGCGTGGTCCATCTTGCAGCCCCTCTCGATGATGGTGGTGTTCACCCTGGTCTTCTCGATCTTCGCCAAGGTGCCGAGCGACGGCATCCCCTACCCGGTCTTCGCCTACAGCGCCCTCATCTTCTGGACCTTTTTCTCCAACACCGTCAGCTCGGGCACCATCGCCATGACCGCCAACGGCGCCCTCATCCGGAAGATCTACTTCCCTCGGGAGACCCTGCTCCTCTCGGTGCTGCTGGCCGGCCTGCTCGATCTCGCCGTCGCGTCCCTGCTCTTCTTCGGGATGATCCTCTACTACAAGATCTCCCTGACCCTGACCGTGCTCTGGGTTGTCCCGCTGGTGGGGCTCCAGATGCTCCTCGCTCTCGGCGTTGTGAGCCTCACGTCGGCCGCCCACGTGAATTTCCGGGACATCGGCCATGCGCTTCCTCTGCTCATCCAGCTCTGGATGTTCGCCACCCCGGTCGCCTATCCGATCAGTGTGATCCCGGATTGGCTGAGGCCCTTCTACCTCCTCAACCCCATGGCGGCGATCATCGACGGCTACCGGCGCGCCATCATCTTGGGCGTCCATCCCGACCTGGGGTCGCTCGCGCTCAGCGCGGCCGTCACTGTGACCCTGGCCGCGGTCGCCCTGTCCGTCTTCAAGCGGGCGGAGCGTACCTTCGCCGATGTCATCTGAGGACTCGCGATCCATGTCCGACACGACCATCGAGCTCATCGAGGTTTCGAAGCGCTACCGGCTGCGGCATGGCTGGTACGTCACCTCCATCAAGGATGAGGTGGGACGACTCACGGCACGCGTGCTGAGACGGCCCGTCCCGCCCCGGGAGGACTTCTGGGCCCTCCGAGACATCACCTTGTCGCTCAGGCGCGGCGAGGTCCTGGGGCTCGTGGGCCTCAACGGCGCCGGCAAGAGCACTCTGCTCAAAATCCTCTCGCGGGTCACCGTCCCCACCGCCGGGTCCTTCCGGGTGCATGGCCGCCTGGGCGCCCTCATCGAGATCGGCGCGGGCTTCCATCCCGAGCTGACGGGACGGGAGAACGTGTTCCTCAACGGTGCGATCATGGGCATGTCCCGCCGCGAGGTGCAGAGCAAGTTCGATCGCATCGTGGCCTTCGCCGAGGTGGAGCGCTTCATCGACACGCCCATCAAGTTCTATTCGTCGGGTATGCAGATGCGCCTGGGTTTTGCCGTGGCGGCCCACACCGACCCGGACGTGCTCCTGATCGACGAGATCCTGGCCGTCGGGGACGCGTCGTTCCAGGCCAAGTGCCTGAACAAGCTCGCCGAGCTCAAGGAGCAGGACAAGACGATCATCCTCGTCTCGCACAATCTCTCGAACATCAGCGATCATTCCAAGACCGTGCTATGGCTGGATCGCGGCCGCATCCGGATGCTGGACGAAGCGGATGCCGTGATCGACGCCTACCTAGAGCACGTGACGGCGGCCATGAGCGCCGACGAGGAAGCCGCTCACGCTCCCCAGGCGGACGGAGCCCTGCGACTGGCCTCCATCCAGCAGGTCGTCACCATGGACGGCGGCGAGCAACCGCGGACCCGATTCGACCGCGGCGACCGGGTTCTCATCGACATCACCTACTCCGCGACAGAGCCGGTCCCGGGGGCGGTCTTCGGCGTCTCCGTCCACGATGTCCACGGCTACCCGCTGGGCGGTGTGGTGACCGACCCCGACGCCGTCAAGATCCCGGCGCCGATCGACCGCGGCCTGCTCCGACTCATCCTGGACCCTTTCCTCTTCAACCGGGGCGCCTACACGTTGAGCGTGCATATCGCCGACCCGAAGACCAAGCGCTACTACGACCTCAAGCGCCGCGCCGCTCGCCTGGTGGTCGACGGCCCCCGCGCGGCCGCCCGGGACTCGAGCGGCCATGTCTACTACCCCCACCAGTGGGAGCACCTGAAGTGACGCGCCGGAGCGCCTGACATGTGTGGGATCGCCGGCATCGCGGACGTGACGGGCCATCCCGTCGACCGGGCCCTGCTCGAGGCCATGACGGCCGTGCAGGCGCACCGCGGACCCGACGGCAAGGCCGTCGTCTGCCGCGGCCCGGTGGGCTTCGGCCATCTGCGCCTGGCCATCATCGACCTCGCGACGGGCGACCAGCCCATGGCCAGCGACGACGGCCGGATCTGGATCGTCTTCAACGGCGAGATCTACAACTTCCGCGAGCTTCGCCGCGAGCTGGAAGCCGCCGGCGCCCGGTTCCGCACCCAGTCCGATACCGAGGTCATCCTCCGGGCCTACGAGGCGCATGGGCCAGCCTGCGTGAGCCGGTTGCGCGGCATGTTCGCCTTCGCCATCCTCGACGAGCGGGCGCGGCGCCTCCTCCTCGCCCGGGACCGGGTCGGCATCAAACCGCTCGTCTATTCCTGGGACGGGCGCCGCCTCCTCTTCGCCTCCGAGATCAAGGGAATCCTCGAGGACGAGAGCGTCGCGCGTGAGCTCGACCGGGACGCCGTCGCGGAGTACCTGACGTACCACTACGTCCCGGCGCCCCGGACGATCCTCAGCTCGATTCGAAAGCTGCCACCAGCTTCGACGCTCGTCTTGAGCCTCGACGGCGGGACCCCGGAGATCTCCCGCTATTGGCACCTCAGCTTCGCCCCCGAGTCCAGGGTGCGAGAGGACGAGTGGACCGAGCGCCTGCAGGCCGAGCTCGCCGACGCCGTGAGGAGCCACATGGTCAGCGACGTGCCCATCGGCGCCTTCCTCTCGGGCGGGATGGATTCGAGCAGCGTGGTGGCGCTCATGGCGGAGGCCTCGCCGAGCCCGATCCGGACCTTCTCCATCGGCTTCGACGAGGCCGACTTCGATGAGCTGAGCTTCGCGCGCCAGGTGGCCTCACGCTATGGCACCGACCACTACGAGCTGGTGGTCAAGCCCAGCGTCCTCGATGTGCTGCCCAAGCTCGCCTGGCATTTGGACGAGCCCTTCGCCGACTCTTCGGCCATCCCGACCTACTATGTGGCGAAGATCACACGGGAGCACGTCACCGTCTCCCTCTCGGGAGACGGCGGGGACGAGAACTTCGCGGGCTACCGGCGCTATGCGCGGGCTCGGGCGCTCGCGGCTCGGATGGATCGGCATCCCGCTCGGCTGGGGCGCCCTCTGCTGCGGCTGGCCGCGCGTCTATTGCCAGTCGGCGCGCCAGGACAGGCCTACGCCGGGCTGCTGGGTGCCGGCGCTCTCGAGCGCTATGCGCGGCTCATCACCTACGAGCGCCCCGAGACGCTGCGCGAGGTGCTCGCCGACGACTGGGCTGATGCAGCCACCAGAGTGTCGGCGGCGGCCTGCTTCGAGCGCCTCGCCGCCGAGGCTGGAACAGCCGATCCCGTCTCGGCGCTCCAGCACATCGACATCCAGACCTACCTTCCCGACGACATCCTGGCCAAGGTGGACCGCACCAGCATGGCCGTCTCCCTCGAGGCCCGCGTTCCGCTCCTGGACCACCGCCTCATGGAATTCCTCGCGACCATCCCGAGCTCGCTCAAGCTCCGGGAGGGAAGCGGCAAGTACCTGCTCAAGCGGGCGATGGCATCGCGCCTTCCGCCGGCTATCCTCGCCCGACGAAAGATGGGCTTCGGCGTCCCGCTGGCCGCCTGGTTCCGCGCCGAGCTACGCGAGATGACTCACGATCTGCTGCTGGCGCCGCGCACCCGCCAGCGCGGGATCTTCCGGCCGTCCTGGGTCGAGTGGCTCCTGCGCACCCACGAGGCCGGACGCCGGGACTGCTCAGCGCGGCTCTGGGCCCTGCTCTGCTTCGAGCTCTGGGCACGCCAGTGGCTCGACCGCAGTCCTTCCGTCCAGACGAGGACTGCCTGATGCGGATCCTGAGCGAACCGGCGCCGACCCTCACCCCAGCCCTCTCCCTCTCCGAGGGAGAGGGAGTCATTGGGAGAGCAGCTTTCGGAACCCTCGCCCCCGAAGGGGGAGAGGGCAGGGTGAGGGGCTCAACGGTGAGGGGCTCAACGGTGAGGGGGAAGCCCTAGCATGTGCGGGATCGCCGGCGTCGCCTTCACTGACCCGCGCCACCCCGTGGACCGGGAGCTGCTCGTGCGCATGACCTCGGTCATGCGCCACCGCGGCCCGGACGCCGACGGCTTTCACTTCGGCCCCGGTGTGGGGCTCGGCCACCGGCGGTTGAGCATCATCGACCTGGCGAGCGGCGACCAGCCCATCTATGGCGAGGACCGAAGCTGCGCGGTCATCCTCAACGGGGAGATCTACAACTTCCAGGAGTTCCAGCGCGAGCTCTCGGACCGCGGCCACGTTTTCAAGACGCGCTCGGACACCGAGTCCATCGTCCACGCCTACGAAGAGTGGGGAGTCGACTGCGTCGCGCGGCTGCGGGGAATGTTCGCCTTCGCGCTCTGGGACGATTCCCGCCGGCGCCTGCTCTTGGGGCGCGATCGACCCGGCAAGAAGCCGCTCTATTACCACGCCGACGGCGACCGGCTGGTCTTCGCTTCCGAGATCAAGGGGCTGCTGCAGGACCCGGGTATCAAGCGCCGCCTGAGCCTGGAAGCGCTAAGTGACTATCTTTCTTTCGGAAACGTCCCGAGTCCGAACACGGTCTTCCAGGACATCCACCAGATCCCCGCGGGGCACTTCCTCGTCTGGGAGCGCGGTCAGGTGAGGGTCCAGGAGTACTGGGACGTGGCCTTCCGGCCCACCGGGCCGGCGCGCCCGGAAGAGGCCCTTGAGGCCTTCGCGCCGATCTTCGACGAGGCCGTGAAGATTCGCATGGTGGCCGACGTTCCGCTGGGCGCCTTCCTGAGCGGCGGGATCGACTCTTCCGCCGTCGTGGCCTCCATGGCCCGCCAGTCCGAGCGGCCGGTGGTGACGACCAGTGTCGGTTTCACCGAGCGGACCCATAGCGAGCTCGAGCACGCGCGCCTGGTGGCCCGGTCGGTGGGAAGCGAGCACCACGAGGTCCTGGTGCGCCCCAAGGCCGTGGAAGACCTGCCCCGGCTCGTCTGGCATCTGGACCAGCCCTTCGCCGACTCCTCCGCCCTGCCCACCTACTACGTGTCGAAGGCGGCGCGCGAGCACGTGACGGTAGCGCTCTCCGGCGACGGCGGAGACGAGGTCTTCGCGGGCTACCAGCGCCGCTACGGCGTCCATCGCCTGGAGAGCCGGCTGCGCCGGCTTCTTCCCGAGTCGCTGCGCCGCGGCGCCCTGGCGCGGCTCGGACGCGTCTATCCACGCGCGGAGTGGATCCCGCGCCCGCTGCGCTGGAAGCTGGTGCTGCTGAATCTGGGGCAGTCGTTCGAGCACGCCTACTTCAACGACCTCTCGCTGTTTCTCGAGGACGAGAAAGAGGCCCTCTGCTCTCCGGAGTTCCTCGAGGCGACGCGCCATCACGATCCCTTCCACGCCTTCGCGCGCCATTTCGGTCGGGTCCGGGACGCCGATCCCCTCTCGCGCGTCCTCTACGTGGACTTCAAGACCTGGCTCCACAACGACATCCTCGTCAAGGTGGACCGGATGAGCATGGCCTGCTCGCTCGAGGTGCGCGCCCCGCTGCTCGACCACAAGGTCGTGGAGTTCGCGGCGACGCTGCCTCCCGAGCTAAAGTATCGCGGGTCGGCCTCCAAGTTCCTGCTCAAGCGGCATGTGTCCGCGCGGTTGCCGGCGCTGGACACGGGCCGCGCCAAGCAGGGCTTCGAGCTGCCGCTGGCGGCATGGCTCCGCGGCGAGCTGCGCGATCTGGCCCGGGATCTCCTGTTCTCCACGCGGGCCGCCCAGCGCGGCTACGTGCGCCCCGAGACGATCAAGCGAATCTGGGACGGGCATCAGCGCGGGCTGCGAAACCACGCGAGCCAGATCTGGGCGCTCATGGTCCTGGAGCTCTGGCTGCGCGAGTTCATGGACACGGCATGAGCGCCTTCGAGCAGCAGTGGAAGGGCCGGTTCGAGAAGTTCGCTACCCGGCACGCTGCCGATCACCTCGTGTCCGGTTGGTCGGTGACCGGCCTGCGGCGGCGCGTGGCCACCTTCGAGCGGCTCCTCGAGCGGGGGGTGATCCCCGGGGGAGCTCGGGTGCTCGATCTCGGCTGCGCCGCCGGAACCTATGTCCGATTGCTGGCCAAGCGTGGTCATGCGGCCGTGGGCGTCGATTATTCGCTGCCGAGCCTCGCCCGGGCAGCCGCCGCCGACCCGGCGCGCAGCAGCAGCTACGTCGCCGGTGAGGCCTATGCGCTACCCTTCGCGGGGGGAACCTTCCAGGCTGTGCTCTGCATCGGCGTCTTCCAGGCGCTCGCCGATCCCGAGCGGGCCCTTGGCGAGATCGCGCGCGTGCTTTCCCCCGGCGGGATTGCCATCGTCGAGGCCTTGAATCCGAACACTCCAATGGCCGCCACCCGGCGCCTGGCGGCCCGGGTGCGGGGCGAGTCAACGCGGGTCCGCTACACCGCCCCAGGCGTGGTCGAGCTGGCTATGAAGGCGCGCGGGCTGATCCCCCTCCACCGGGTGGGCGTAGTGGTCCCCCCGAGGTCGCTCCGGGGACTGGCCTCGCGGGTCGAGTCGTCTGGAATCGCCGCCACTCTTGCGGCCGCCCCGGGGCTGC
>DASSSH010000377.1:0-2889 GCA_035708525.1 Candidatus Methylomirabilota bacterium | reverse complement strand
CAAGCGCGTGTCGGCATCGAGCGTGATGACGTAGCGGATGCCGGGCGGTACGGCGGACGGGAGGCCCCCCGCAGGCAGAAACGACGTGTCCGTCGCCCCTCGAAGGAGGCGGTTCAGCTCGTGGAGCTTCCCACGCTTGCGTTCCCACCCCATCCACGTCCCCTCGCGCTCATTCCAGAGCCGCCGGCGGTGGAAGAGAAAGAATCGCTCGCCCACGTCGCCTGGCACGCCGTGACGCCGGTTCAGCCGCGCGATCCCTTCACGCGCCGTTGCCAGGATCTCCTCGTCGCCCGGCACGCTCTCCGCGGGTGCGTCCGCCCAGTCGGAGAGGAGGGCAAAGCGGAGATCGCCGTCCGAGTTCGCGAGGTAATGCACCTCCAATCGCTCGATCTGCTCCTCGATCTCAGCCTGGCGGGTCAGCAGTGTTGGCACGACGACCATCGTTCGAAGCTGCGGCGGCACGCCGTCGCGAAGCTCGAGGCGCGGAAGGGCGCCTGGCCTGAGCAATGCGGTGACGCCGCGATTCAGCAGGGCGATCGCCAGGTCCGAGGCCGGGAACGCCGCCACGAGGCCGAGCACGAGCAACATCACCGGCCCGGTGCCGGATGCCCAGGCCGCGAGCAGCGGCGGCGTGAGAATCGCGAGCGTGAGGGCAGCGATGGCTCCCAGGTACCCGGCTGTTGCCCCCGCGACGTAGGCGCGGATCAGCCGCCGAGCGAGCGGTGTCCGGAAGCCGAGCGTCAGCTCGAAGGCCCTGCGTCCGCCGCCGACGAGATAGAAGCCGGGGTCGTCCTGGCGGCCGTCGTGCAGATCGCTCGCCGCCGCCCGGGCAATCACTTCGCGGGCTACATCGAGCTCCGAGCGGTTCGAGCCCCGCGCGAGGTCCTCGATCGCGTGGCGGTAGCTGTCGCGGGTGGCAAAGTCCATGGCCGTATAGCCGGCATCCGCCTGCAACATGTCGTCGACCAGGCTGACGCTCTCGAAGAACTCCCTCCAGTCCAGCGCGGACATCAAGCCCATGCTCATGATGACGTTCCGGACCGTCACGTTCATCGCGGCCTGCCGCTGATGCTCGACTCGCACGATGTCGTCGGACGTCGTCTGCTGCGCCGCCAGCCGCTGGTCCAGCCACAGGAGCGCGGGCGTCACGGCGGGATCCTGATCACGCAGCCGCTGGACGAGTTGAACCGCGAAGGCGGTCACCAGGGGACCCTCCTCGAACTCCTGGAGTGCCCAGGCCGCCGTCTCGAGCGGCCGCCCGCTGAGCCCGAGCAGCTCATCCGCGAGCGCGTCAGCCGCCTGACGCGCCGCCCGCCCCCGGACGATGCTCTCTGTCAGACGCCGAAGATTCTCGACGAGCACAACCCGCAAGGTGATCGCGACCGCCCACAGTTCGCCGACGGTCAGCGGCTGAACGCGCTGGTAGGCCTGCACGAACCGACGAAGCGTGTCCGGATCAAACCGGCTATCCGTATGCGCGACAAACGCCCAGGCGATTCCATAGACGCGCGGGTACCCACGGAGAGGGCCATCGGCCAGCTTGGGCAGCTCCCGGTAGAAGCCCGGCGGCAGATCGTCGCGGATCTCGCGCAGCTGTTCATTCACGATGTGGAAGTTGTCGACGAGCCATTCCGCCGCCGGCGTGATGGCGCGTTCTTCCCGGATGGCCTTGGCGATCTCGCGATATCCCCCGCGCAGGACGCGCCCGTTATCGTGGACGCGTGGCAACAATGAGCGACTCTTTCCCGACTTGCCGAGAATGTGCTGCGCGACGGCGAGACTCTCGGCGTGCTGTTCGAGGCGCTCGATACCGAAGAGCTCCGCCCGGATCGGCTCTTCGGGTGGATTGGACGTGAACTCCACGAAAGAATAAGCAGGGGGCATCGGGCGAATGTCGCTCGGCTGGACGACTACGCCGCCGGGACCGCGTTCCACGGCCCGATGGGACCTTCGGGCGTGTGCAGGGGCGGGAGGACTCTCAGCAGTAGCCGGTTCATCGCTTCCTCCTGGCCCAGTGCTTCCGCACCTGATTCCCAGGAGACATTCCCGGGCCGCGGCGAGAAGGGGGCTTTTTCAGATAGAGTCAGAAACGATCGAAGCTCGTACGTAACGCGGTTTCGAGCGCGTAGCCTGTCTCGCCGCGTCCGCCAGTTCCCTCGACGGGGAACATTCGGCCTCGCGATGTGCCGGGCTGGTCAGGCCCGCTGAATTCGTCGCGGTTTACCCTCGCGCCGCACGGCGGCTGACCCTGCGTCGGACTTCGGGCTGCCGGCCGCGACCTGCCCTACTCCGGATTCGCCGGACCGCCTGAACCTGACCTTCGACGTTCGCGAGGACGGCTCGATCACCGTCCCGCTTCAGTCCCTCGTCGATGAGAGCCCGAAGCACCATTTGGAGGCTCACCGGACGCTTGAGTCTGGTCGTTACCTCGCCGGCGAAGACTCGAGCCCGGTCCAAGACCTGCTGGGGGACTACGAGAAGAACTCTGGTCTTGTCCTCGAACATCGGCACCTCCCCGTCTGCCGGGCTACCCCACCCCCTGGGCGATCGTCCGGCGCTGTGATACGGCTTCCGCTACCAGCGGTTCCCACCGCTGCTTCCAGATCCGCTGCTCCGAGCGCGGCCCGGGCCGGAAGAATTCGCGACCTCGACCTTCAACGTCCGGCCGTCCACCATCTGGCCATTGAACTTCTTGGCCGCCGCATCGGCCTCTTCGGCCGTCGCCATTTCGACGAAGCCAAAGCCGCGGGAGCGGCCGGTATCACGGTCCGTGATCACCGTGGCCGATTCGACACCACCTACCGTCGCGAACAGCCCACGTAGGCGCTCGTCAGACGTCGAGAAGGAGAGGCCACCAACAAACAGTTTGTACGCCATGATCAACCTCCG
>DASSSH010000376.1:0-3494 GCA_035708525.1 Candidatus Methylomirabilota bacterium | reverse complement strand
GCGATGGGATGCGGCGGCAATACCCAGCTCGACTTCAAGCGCGGCAACAGCCTGTTCGTATTTACGATCGACTAGACCGGGGGTTCGAAGATCAAGGGAGGGCCGCCGCGTGGCGGCCCTCCTGTTTTTGGGAGGGGCGATGCAGGTGATGTTCGCCGTGCTGGCGATTTTTGCGGCTCAGGCGGCGTGGGGGCAGGACATCGAGGCCGGCCGCAAGAAGGCGGAGCCTTGCGCCGCTTGCCACGGCCCCAACGGCAACTCGACGATCCCTCTCTTCCCGATCCTCGCCGGTCAGACGGCGCGCTACACCTACCTTCAGCTCAGGGATTTCCAGGAAGGACGCCGCCGGGACCCGCAAATGGAGCCGTTCGTGGCCAACCTCTCACGGGAAGACATCTTCGACCTCGCCGCGTTCTTCGCCGGCCAGAAGCCGACGCCGACCGCGTTCAAGCCGGATCCAGAGAAGGTCGCACGCGGCGAGAAAAAGGCCGTAGAGACCCTGTGCACGATGTGCCACCTCAGGGCGTTCATGGGTCAGAACGAGATCCCGCGCGTGGCGAGCCAGCACTACGAGTACATCGTCAAGCAGATGCGGGACTTCAAGACCGGCAAGCGCACGAACGACGCCGGCAACATGGCGAGCGTCTCCAAGACGCTCTCCGACCAGGACATCGACGACCTCGGTCACTATCTCGCCGGCCTGTACTGAGATGGTTCATCCCTCGATCACCTTGGTCCGCCCGCAGCCGCAGCGACGGCGGGATGGTGAGGCCGAGGGCCCTGGCGGCCTTCGCGTTGATCACCAGCTCGTATGAGGTTGGCTGCTCGACCGGGAGGTCCGCCGGCTTGGCGCCCTTGAGGATCTTGATGTCATAAGCACGTTGGCCTCCTGCCCAGCCTGAACTAGGCTGGCGAGTCAGAGACGGCCGCAAACCTCTCTGACACAGGAGGCCACGGGAATGGTACACGTGGGCGTCGACCTGCACAAAGCCATGTCGCAGATCGCGGTGTTGAGCGAGGACGGCGAGGTGCTCCAGCGCCGGCTGGAGAACGACCCGCCGCAGTTGGAGGCGTTCTTTGCCCAGCTGCCGCCCGGCACGCCGGTGGCGATCGAGGCCTCGGGAACCTGGTGGTGGCTGGTAGATCTGCTTGACCGCCTCGGGCATCGGGCAGTCCTCTCCCATCCCAAGCAGACGAAGGCCGTCGCGGCGGCGCGGCTCAAGAACGACCGCGTCGATGCCCTGCGCTTGGGGCTGCTGCTGCGCGGCGATCTCCTGCCCACCGTATGGATTCCCCCCGCAGAGTTGCGTGAAGCGCGGGAACTGGTCCGGCACCGCGTGCAGCTGATGTGGCTGCGCGGGATCGTCCGCAACCGGCTCTTGGCGATGCTCGCGCGGCGCAATCTCCGACCAACGGCAACCAAGAGCTGGCTGAGCGCCGGCGGCCAGCGCGAACTGCAGCAGCTGCCGCTGGCCGCCGGGCCCAGCCATATCCGCACGGACTGCCAGCGCTTGTTGCCCGTGCTCGACACCCAGATCCGAGGGCTCGATGTCGAGCTCGTGGCCCGCTGGGGTCGCGACCCCCGGGTGCAGCGGCTCAGGACCATCCCGGGCATCGGGCCCTTCATCGCCATCGTGCTTGTCCTCGAGCTCGGCGAGATCGCCCGCTTCCCCAGCGCCAAGCATCTGGCCAGCTACATCGGCCTCACGCCGCGCGTGCGCGCCAGCGCCGACCGCGTTCGGACCGGCCACATCAGCAAGGAGGGCAACCGCCTGCTGCGCTGGGTGCTCGTCCTGGCCGCCACCCAGGCCGTCCGCCGCCCGGGCCCCCTCCGCGCCTGGTTCCACGCGGTCAAGCGGCGGAAGGGGCGCCAGATCGCGCGCGTCGCCCTGGCCCGCCGCCTGGCCGAGATCGTCTTTCACGTCTGGCGTCACGACTGCGACTACTTCACCGTGCTCCGTCACCACGGTGCTGTGCGGGGGTGAGCCCGAACGTTGACATGGTCGTCGGACCGCCATCTTGATTGGGCAGCCTCCCTCACTCATCGGTGAGCGAAGCGGTATCGACATCATGGGCCCACTGAGGCCCGAAGAGATGTGTGGCGCACAGCCCGAAGAGCGCCGACCGATGTCTGCGCACAGCGCCCGCGTCCCGCCGATGCGCGACGGAGTAACCACGGGATCGCCCCGAATCTCGACCGGAGGGTTCACGCGGCAAGAAGCAGCGACTTGACACGGCCAACGTGCTTAGAGATGTCCACATAGACCGCGGTCCTGTGGACCATGTCCGTCGTGTCCCCCCGTACGACATGAGGCCGCCGGCCTCAGCCTGCGTCCTGAAGGGAAAGACTGTGGGAAGCCGGTGCTTGAGGGCCAGAGAGGTCAAGCGCTGGCGATGCGAGATGAAGATCGAGCTTTCGAAGAACGTGGCCGCGCCCACCTCGGTGGCCGCGAGGCTGGCCGGGTGAGTGTCCCATTGGCCGGGGTTCTGGGTGATGTCCACCGCGTGGATGTCGAGCGCCAGCGTCTTCGCCGCCTTCTCGTTCTCGTGAAGCCACTCGGCCCCGGACGGTGTGAGCGGCGCGTGGTACACCGCAGCCATCCGGCTGAGCTTGGGCACCGCTTCTTTGATCAGTTGCAGGCGCTTTGCCGCGACATCCCGCATGGCCAGGGTCAGGCCCGTCACGTTACCGCCGGGCTGGGCGAGGCTCTCGGCCACGCCGCCGGCGATCGGGTCGGCGCTGGCCATCATGACGATGGGAATGCTCAGGGTGGCCCGGCGAGTGGTGGCTGCGGCATGGGTTCCCACCGCCACGATGACGTGGACGTTTCGACGAATGAGGTCGTCCGCCGCTCCCGGCAAGCCGTCGGAGGTCGCGGGACGAAGGTAGTGCAGCGTGAAGTTCTGTCCCTCGACGTAGCCGAGCTCTCTCATCCTCCGCTTGAACGCTTCCACGAGCAGGGTGAGATCGGGGCCTCCGTAGGTGAGGAAGCCGATGCGGTAGATCTTGCGGACAGGGTCCGCGTTGGCGACCCGCGGCGCCGAAACGAGCGCGGCAACGATGACGGCAACGAACCGACGACGGCCAACGACAGGCATGGGGCGCAGGCTAACGCCCGCGCACGCTCGCGTCAAACCGAGCCCGCGCCGGGCTCGACGCAATGCTAGGCTTTTCGGCGTGCTCGGCCCCGTCTGGTGCGGCTGTGCTCTAGGATGACCCCCCGCGAGGCCGCTACCGCGATCTGGCAGTCGGCGCTGGGCGCCGGCGCCGTCGAGCCGCTCGTCCGGCGCGCGCTTCGAGGGGAGGGCGCCAGGCTCGTCGCCGGCTCGCGCACCTGGGATCTCGAGCGTCTCCGCCGTGTGGTCGTGCTCGGTTGCGGCAAGGCAGGAGCGGCGATGGCTCGCGCAGTGGAGGGCATTCTCGGCGACCGTGTCGCCGAGGGCTTCGTGGTCGTCAAGCACGGCTACACGGGACCGACGCGGCGGATCCGTCT
>DASSSH010000375.1:0-20434 GCA_035708525.1 Candidatus Methylomirabilota bacterium | reverse complement strand
TGGATCCAGGGACAGCCGAGCCGCTCGAGCCACTGCAGCAACCAGGTCGAGGCGACCCCCAGCAGGCCGAAAGTCACGACGCCGACGAAGACCTGCTTGGTATCGAGCAGCTGAAAGGCCTCCCAGAGCAGAAAGCCCAGGCCGGCCTTGGTCGCCTCGATCTCGGTGATGAAGACCAAGATCAGCGCCATCCCGGCGCCGAGGCGCAGCCCGGTGAAGATATTGGGCAGCGCGCCGGGCAGGATGACCTTGGTGAAGATCTGAAGCCGGCTCGCGCCGAGGTCCACGGCCGCCTTCAGCAGCGTCGGGTTGATGGACTTGACTCCCGTCACCGTGTTTACCAGCACCAGGAAGAGCACGCCCACGGTGATCGTGGCGATCTTGGACTGGTCGCCGAGGCCGAACCAGAGCAGGAAGAGCGGGAAGAGGGCGGATTTGGGGATCGGGTACACGGCGGCCACCCATGGGTCCAGCAGATCCTCGATCCAGCCGACGGCGCCCGCGAGGAGGCCGAGGACGATGCCGGCGAGCGCGCCGTAGACGAAGCCCTGAAGCACCCGATTGAGGCTCACGAGCACCGCCCAGGGCAGCTTCCCCGAGCGCGTCATCTCCCACATAGTCGCCAGCACCGAGAGCGGCGCCGGGAGGAACAGCTCGCTGAGCTTGCCCCACTGGACCAGGAGCTGCCAGGCGAGCAGCAGCAGCAGCACCGAGCCCAGCTTGCGCAGGTGCGAGCGGCTCATGTCGTCGCCGCGCGCCTGAACTCGTCGCTGAGCTCGACGTCGAGGCGCTCCACGATGTCTGCCTCCGCCGGGCGCGTGAGATGCCGCGGGCGCGGCAGGGACACCTCGATCACGCGCTTGACGCGCCCGGGAGAGGCGGTCATGAGCACGATGCGGGTGCCGAGCAGGACGGCCTCGGTGAGACTGTGGGTGACGTAGATGAAGGTCTTGCCGGTCTCGGTCCAGATGCGGATCAACTCGTCCTGGAGGACCCGGCGTGTCTGGGCGTCCAGCGCCGCCAGCGGCTCATCGAACAGGAGGATCTGAGGATCGTTGGCGAGCGCGCGCGCCAGCGCCACGCGCTGGCGCATCCCGCCCGAGAGCTCGTGGGGGTAGCGGTGCTCGAAGCCCTTGAGGTTGACGAGACCGATCAGCCGGTGGGCCTCAGCCTCGCGGCTGGCTCGCGGGATCCGGCGCACCTCGGGGCCGAAGGCCACGTTGCCGAGGACGGTCCGCCAGGGGAAGAGCGCGTAGTCCTGGAAGACCATGCTCGTGCGCTTGCCGTTGCCGGGACCGGCGGGGAAGCGGATCTCGCCGGAGGACGGCGGCTCGAGCCCCGCGATGATCTGCAGGAGCGTGGACTTGCCGCAGCCCGACGGGCCGAGGAAGATCAGGAACTCGCCTGGCGCGACGGCCAGGCTGACGGACTCGAGCGCGACGTGGCGCTCCCCGGTCCGCTCGATGGTCCAGACCTTGCTGACGTTCCGGAGTTCCAGGATCACCAGAGCTACTCGAGGAAGGACAGATCCACGACCCGCTCAATCGGCACCTTTTCCTTCACCCAGCCCAGGGAGTGGAACCAGTCCTGGAAGGCCGCCAGGTCCTGCACCCGCGGGCGCGCCCCGGGATCGATGTAGAAGGGGATCGTGGCGCGGATGGTCTCCACGGGCACCTTGGTGTGCTTGGAGAGAATGGCGCCGATCTCGGGATCCTTGAGGCCGCGCGCGCTGTAGTACTTCACGCCCTGCACGTAGGCGTGGAGAAAGTCCCGTGCAACCTTGGGCCGCTCCTTGATGAACTTGCCCGAGTACATGATCACCGCGACCTGGAAGGTGCTCAGTGCGGGCACATGCTCGGTGAGGAAGAGGCGGACGCCGACCTTCTCCTCCTCGGCGCGGACGCCCCAGGGCTCGGGCACGATGGCGGCGTCCACGGCCTTGCTGGCCAGCGCCTTGATGGCGTCGGGATACGCCAGGTACACGATGTCCACGGCGTCGAAGGGAACGCCGCCGTGCTCGAGCATCTTGGCCAGGAAGAAGTCGAGGTTGATCCCTTTGGCGCCGCTGGCGATCTTCAGCCCTTTGAGGTCCTTGAGCGACTTGACCTTGCCCGAGTCCACCAGGTCCTTGCGGACCACGAGCGGGTCGAAGCTGAAGCCGGGACGCACCTGGCCCTTGTCGGCGACGATCTTGAAGTCCATCCCCGAGGCGATGGCGTTGTAGAGGCCGGCCGAGGGCGTTCCCGTGGCCACGTCGATCTGTCCCGTGGCCAGCGGCGCCACCATCTTGGCGCCCGAGGCGAAGCGCTCGGTGTCCACCGTGATGCCCTTGGCCTGGAAGAAGCCCTTCTCGATGGCGATGTAGACGCCCGCGTTGGAGATCACCGGCAGGTCGCCCAGCTTGACGACCTCCGCAGCAGCGGCGGGGCAGGGCAGGATCAGGAAGAGCAGGGCGAGGACGACCGTGGGGTCAGGTCTTGAAATACGACATTTCCTGCCCACCGTTGTCACCCTGGAACTCCCAACATGAACAAATTTGGTCACAAAATGTAGCAATTCAAGACCTGACCCCCTCATAGGATCGATCTCCCGGCATCCACCATGAGGGTGGTGCCTGTCATGAAGGATGATTCCGCGCAGGCGAGGAACAGGATCGGATAGGCGACCTCGCGCGGCTCGGCCCAGCGGCCGAGCAGGTTGTCCTCGCTCCGGCTCCGGCGCAGCTCATCCTCGGAGACTCCCCGGCTCGCCGCGCGGCGGATATGGTAGGGCGTGATCGTGCCGCCCGGGCAGACCGCATTCACGCGAATCCCGTGCTTGGCCTCCTCGACGGCCAGCGCGCGCGTGAATCCCAGAATCGCCGCCTTGGTCGTGTCGTACTGCCCCATGCCGGCCCGTCCCATCACGCCGTAAACCGACGAGACGTTCACGATGGTGCCACCGCGGGCTGCGCGCAGCCGCGGGATCGCGGCCTTGCAGCAGTGCGCGGTGGCCAGCACGTTCACGGACAGGATATGCTCCCAGTCCTTGGTCTCGGCCTCGGCCAGCGGCGCGTAGACTCGCACGCCAGCCGCGTTGACCAAGCAGTCGAGCGCGCCGAAGCGCGCCGCGGTTTCGTCGACCACCCGCCGGGCTTCGGCTTCGTTGGCGACATCGGCCACCAGCGGCAGCACCGAAGCGCCGGTCACCGCTGCCGTGATGCCGGCGGCGGCCGCCTCGACCGCCGCGCGGTCGATGTCCGCCAGCGCGACCCTGGCACCTTCCTCCGCGAAGAGCCGGCCCGTCGCCTCGCCGATTCCGCCGCCGCCGCCCGTGATCAGGGCGACGCGATCCGCCATCCGTCCCGGCATGCTCGAGGTCAGACGAGGGTGAGCGACTGTCCGGGGCGGACGAGGATGCGCGCCTTGGCGCCCTCGACCCAGTCGGCGCCCGGCGCGAGCACCGCCGAGGCCGAGCGCACCAGGAAGGAGGTTCCATCGAGTCCTGGCGGCCGCTCGCCCCGCTCACGGAGCGCGCGCGCCGCGCCCATCAGCCGCTTGCGGACCTGGATGATCGCGGTGTCGCTGGTGCCGAGCCGCTCCTGTGTCCGATCGACGATGCCCCCCTGGCTCTCCTGGATGGCCTGATCCTGGACTCCGAATCCCGGGATCCCGCAGAACATCTGCGATTGATGCACTTCCCAGTCCATGAAGTAGTCGTTGCCGCGGTTGGCGGCTGTGCGGATGTCGCCGTAGGGCTCGGAGGTCGGCGGCGCGAAGTCGCACACGTGCGCGCCCTTGCCGGCTCGCTGCAGGGCAACCTCTTCGGATGTGAGCGGCCGCTCGGGGTGCCAGGTGACCATCCAGTTCACGACGTGGGTGTCATCCATCGGCACCCAGATGTGCGACTGCACGATCTTCTCATCGAGATCCGTCGGCGGCATCGTGTGGAACGGCATGAGGAACTGGGTGATGCGCCAGTACCACCGCCCGTCCGGCTGGTTGCGCCGCGCGCCGATGAGCACCCCGTAGTCGGTGTCGACCACCTCGAAGCGCGGGGCCCGGTCGCCGGTCTCGACCGCCGCGCCCACCCCGAAGCTCACCCGGTCCATGTCGCGGGTGATCGCCACGTTGGTGTGGTCGACCGGCGCGTGCAGGAAGGAGATGTGGCTCGAGTCGACGCCACCCTCGAGCGCCTGGAACCAGTTGCAGTCCTGGACGCGCTTGGAGATGAAGACGTGGTCTAGGGGCAGGAGCGTCCACTCGAGGTCTGGCAGGGGCGGGGCGCTCGGCGGCCCCATGTACGTCCAGATCACGCCGCCGCGCTCCGCGCACGGGTACGCCGTGTGGCAGACCTTCGGGGCGAAGCTCGACTCTTGGGGCTCGCTCGGCATCTCCACGCACTGCCCGTCCAGTCCGAATTTCCAGCCGTGGTACGCGCAGCGCATGCCCGTCTCTTCCACCCGGCCGAAATAGAGCGAGGCGCCCCGGTGCGGGCAGAACTCACCGATCAACCCGGGCGCGCCGGCGGGAGTGCGATAGGCGATGAGCCGCTCGCCGAGGAGCTGAACCCGCTTGACGCGTCCCCCTGGAGAAAGCTCGCCGGACTGGGCCACGGGGGTCCAGTAGCGGCGAAGGAGATTCCCCATCGGCATGCCCGGGCCGGTGCGAGTGAGAAGCTCATTGTCTTCGTGGGTGAGCATGAATCACCCCTCCTGAAGCTATGGAATCCGCGGCACGCGACGCCGCAAAGGTACCACACTCAAACCGGCCAGGCTTCGCGCCGCCAGCCCATGTCCCAGAACATCCACTCGTAGCGGCTGGTCGTCACGAAGTGGCGCGTCATGGCGTCGCGCTCGGGCGCCTGGAGCCGCGGGGCCAGCGTGTCGGCGCACTCGAGCACCGCGCGCACGATGGCGCCGAACTCCTCGGAGGCATACGTCCCGATCCAGCGTGAGTAGAGCGGGTCGGGTGAGCCGCGCCGCTCGAGCTCCTTGCCCACCTCCCAGTAGATCCAGTAGCAGGGGAGCACGGCGCCCACCGCCTCGTGGAACGGCGCGCCGTAGGCAACCGCCAGGAGGTACGACGTGTAGGCGAGGTTGGTCGGGGCCAGCGGCGTCGCGGCGACGTCTCCGGGGGAGAGGCCGAACTCCTTGAAGAAGCTCTCGTGTAGCGCGCGCTCCACCCGGAGCGCCCCGGCGGCGTGCTCGTTGAACATGATGATCCACTCGTCCCGGGGCGCCCGCGCCCCGGCCAGGGAAAGGGCCCGGGCGAAGTCGCGGAGGTAGAGGGCGTCCTGGACGGCGTAGAATCGGAAGCGCTCGCGCGGTAGCGAGCCATCGGTGAGCCCAGTGACGAAGGGATGGCTCAGGATCGCCGAATAGATCGGCTCGATGGATTTCCAGAGCTCGCCGGTGAAGGCCATGGCGGGAGGATACTACAGGGCGCCATTTGACGCGGCTGTGACAATGAGGGCGCTTGTGCGCCGCACGGTGAGCGCGGGGGGAACGATCTGATGGGGCGGTTCGTCTTGAACGAGCCGGCGGCCGTCGGCGCCGGGAATCCTGCCGGCGAGCTGGGCGAGACGCTCCAGCGCCGGCTGCTCGGGCTGTTGGCTGCCTTCTCCGCTGCCGATGGTCGCGTGGATTACGCTCGGCTCCGCGGCTCGGAGGACTGGGCCGCGGCCGTGCGGTGCGCCCGCCGGCTCGAGGGCGTCGATCTGGGCGCGCTGACCGAGCATCGCCAGCGGCTGGCCTTCTGGATCAACGTCTACAACGCGCTGGTCCTGCACGGCGTCATCGCGCTCGGGGTGCGGCGGAGCGTGCGCGAGGTGCGGAATTTCTTCGGCCGCGTCAGCTACCGGATCGGCGGCTACTGCTTCAGCGCCGACGAGATCGAGCACGGCATCCTGCGCGGGAACCGGCGTCGCCTCTTCCTGCCGCTCCGTTGTTTCTCGCGGCGCGATCCGCGCCGGGCCTTCGCCGTCGAGCCGATGGACCCGCGGATCCACTTCGCGCTGACGTGCGCGGCCCGGTCCTGCCCGCCAGCGGGCGTCTATCGCGCGGCGACCGTGGACGAACAGCTCGATCTGGCGGCGCGCGGCTTCCTCAACGAGGAGGTGGCGCTCGACGGGCGGGGCTGCGTGTGCTGCTCGCGCCTGCTCAAGTGGTACCGTGGCGACTTCGAGGCGGCTGGAGGCCTCCAGGCCTTTCTCCTCCGCTACCTCGACGACGGGGCGGTGCGGGAAGCCGTGGCGCACCGGTCCGAGCCCTGCCAAGTCTATCGCCCTTACCATTGGACGTTGCAGCACGAGCCAATCGAATGAGGCTGCCCGTCCTCGTGGCCGCGGAGCCGCGCGCGGACGCGCCCGTCGCGCCGTTTCTCGGCTTGACCGCCCTGTGGATCCAGCTGACGGGGACGTGGTGCAACCTCGAGTGCGCTCACTGCCTCAACGCCAGCGGACCCCAGGCGCCGTGGCTCAGGCCGCTCGATGGCGCGACGGCGCGCCGGGCGATCCGCGAGGGCGAGGCCGTCGGCGTCAAGGAGATCTACTTCACCGGCGGCGAGCCGTTCCTCCACCGCGAGATTCTCGCACTCCTCGGCGAGGCACTGGCGGTCGCTCCGACGACGGTCCTCACCAACGGCACCACCGTGGATGCTGCGGTGGCGGACGCGCTGGCCGCACTGTCCGCGCGCTCGGCCTACTCGCTCGAGATCCGGGTGAGCCTCGATGACACCGACGCCGAGCGCAACGACCTGATCCGCGGGCGCGGCGCGTGGGCAAAGGCCGTGGCGGCCATCCGGCTTCTCGACGGGCGCGGTCTGCTGCCCATCGTCACCGCCACGGAGATCGTGAGCGGCGAGCATCCGACGGGCCGTGGGACCTACGAGCGCTTCCGGGACTTCCTGCTGTCGCTGGGAATCCGGCGGCCGCGAGTGAAGATCATGCCGATCTTTGCGCTCGGGCGGCTCGCCCAACCCGGGGGCCGGCAGCTCAGCGAGGCGATGCTCGAGGGCTTCGACCGCGCGCGGCTTCAGTGCGCGGACTCACGCGTGGTAGCCGACGGCCGCGTCTACGCCTGTCCGATCCTGGCGGGGCTGCCGGGGGCGCAGCTGTCCGATGGGGATCTGCGCGAGTCCTTCACGCCCGCGTCGCTCTACCATCCGGCCTGCGTGACCTGTTACGAGACGGGAATGACATGCCGGAACGGCTAGATCAGTACCGGCGGATCGCCGTCCTGGGCGGCGTCTACAGCAATGCGCCGGCGCTCGAAGCGGCGCTGGAAGACGCGTGGCAGCGGGATGTCGAAGCGGTCTTCTGCCTCGGCGATATGGGTGGCTTCGGGCCTCACCCCGACCGCGTCTTCCCGCTGCTCCGAGCCCACGGCGTCCTCGCCCTCCAGGGTAATTACGACGAGTCGCTGTCCCTGGAGCGCACCGATTGCGGTTGCGGCTATACGGACCCGCGCGACAATTACTTCGCGCGGATCGCCTACGAGTACACCTTCACGCGGACCTCCCCGGAGAATCGCGCCTGGCTCGGCGCCCTTCCATGGCACCGGCGCATCCGACTCGGTCCTCACCGCGCGCTGATGTGCCACGGCTCCCCCCGTCGGATCAACGAGTTTCTCTGGGAGTCCGCCACGCCGGTGGGCCTGCTCGGCCGCCTGCTCGAGGAATCCGAGGCGGAGGTCCTGCTCTTCACCCACACCGGCATCAAGTGGCACCGGGCGCTTCCCGACGGGCGCCACGCGGTCAACGTGGGCGTGATCGGCCGGCCCGAGAACGACGGGTCACCGCGCGTCTGGTACACGCTCCTCACCGCCGCGCCGGATCTGGAGGTCGAATTCATCCCGGTGCGCTACGACCACGAGGGGCTGGCGCGGGAGATGGAGCAGGAGGGGCTGCCGCCCGAGTTCGCCGAGACCATCCGCACGGGCTGGTGGACGACGTGTCTGGAGAATCTCCCGGCCAAGGAGCGCGCCCGCGGCCGGTGCTGATCGTCGCGCCAGCGCTCGCGGCTCCGCGCCCCGCGGAGTATCATGGGGTCGGACGATCGGCAGCCGATCCGGCCGGACGGGAGTCATCGATGCTACAGCCTAACCAGCGCGTCACGGTTGACCTCTCGGGCCTCGTCATCAAGGGCGTGAGCTTCAGCCAGAACGTCCAGAAGGCGCTGGGGACGGTCCTCGAGCAGGTTTCCGCGGATCCACCCGTCTATCGTGTGGAGCTGCTCTTCAGCTTCAAGGGCATCAAGCGGGTCGAGGTCCCCGAGTCGCGCATCCATCCCGCCTGACCCCGCCGCCGGCAGTCTGCGACGATCGGCCCCGCCGAGGCATCTTAACCAGGAAAGGAGACGTGATCATGGCGCCCAACATCGGTATCGCTGATTCCAATCGTGAAGCGATCGTCAAGATCCTGAACACCCTGCTGGCCGACGAGTACGTGCTCTATACCAAGACGCGCAACTACCACTGGAACGTCGTGGGACCGCAGTTCAACGATCTCCACAAGTTCTTCGAGGGGCAGTACGAAGCGCTGAACGAGATCGTGGACGATGTGGCCGAGCGCGCCCGGACGCTGGGTGGGCGGGCCTGGGGCACCCTGGCCGAGTTCAGCGAGCACACGCGGCTCAAGGAGCATCCCGGCCAGTACCCGGCGGCGACCGTCATGCTGTCCAACCTCGTGACCGACCACGAGACCGTGATCCGCGCGTTGCGGGCCGACCTGGCGACGGTGATGGACAAGTACGCCGACGCGGGGACGAACGACTTCCTCACCGGCCTCATGGAGAAGCACGAGAAGATGGCCTGGATGTTGCGGGCCTTCCTCGAAGCGAAGGGCTAGGCGACGTCGCGTGGCGCGGGGCCGGCGCCGAGCCGGCTCCGCAGCGCCTCTCGCACCGCATCGACCCAGCCCGCCTCGTCTCCCGCTTCGATCGCCATCGCGCTCTTGTTCCAGGGTTCCCACTGCGCGCGCGTCGTCGAGGGAAACACGATGACCGCGGGCGCGCCGACAGCCGCGGCCAGGTGGCTCACCCCCGAGTCACCGCCGACGAAGACGGCGCACTCGCTCAGGACGCCCGCCAGCAGCGGCAACTCAGGCTCGACGAGGTGGAGCGTGGGCTTACCGAAAGCGGCCGCCAGCTCGTCCGCCGGCTGACGATCCGCGGGGCCCTGGTGGATGAGCACATCGACCTCCCGCTCGCGCGAGGCGGACCGGATCGCCTCGGCCAGAAGCGCTGCCGGCGTCCGCTTCCAGCTCCCGCCCGCGCCAGGATGGACGACCAGGAGTGGCCGGCCGCGCTGCGCGCCCAGCACGGCGAGCGTCCGCCGCGCGGCATCGCGCCAGGGCTCGGGCGGCTCGAGCGGCGCCGTATCCGCGTCCGCGCCGATGCCCCAGGGCGCAAGCGTGTCGAGGAGATGGCGCCAGACGGTTAGCCGCGCCCCGGCCTCAGGGACGGGTGGCGCCACGATGCATTCACGGCTGATCTCGCTCAGACGCTCCCGGTAGATGTCGTGGCGGCTGCCGAACCAGGAGACGAGGCGTTGGAAGCGGGCGAGTCGCTCCTTCACCGCCGGAGAGAGCGGCTCGCGGGTGAAGAGGGCCTCGAGGCCCAGCCCGTCGAAGCCGAGCGCGGCCTGGGCGGCGCCCGTGCCGAGGAGCAAGGTGGCGAGGCGCGGCTGGCCGGCGAGGGTGAGATGCCCACCCGCGCGCCGCAGCGCCCGCAGGGCGGGGACGGCTTGGAGCACGTCCCCGAGCGCGCCGGGATGAATGACGAGGATCGCGCTCGCGCCCATGGTCACGGCGGACGCATCCTATCAGAATCGCGCCGGCGCTTGACGCGATGTCAGCCCGCCCGTAGCATGCATCCCCGATGCGATTCGGACTCTTCACCACGCTCACGATGACCACGTGGGCGGACATCCTGGCGCTCTGGCGCTATGCCGATCAGGCCGGCTGGGACGCCGCCTGCGTCACCGACCACTTCATGCCGAACACGCCCGATAAGATCGGGGATGCGCTGGAGTGCTGGACCGCACTGGCCGCCCTCGCCACACAGACGAAGCGGATGCGAATCGGCACGATCGTCTCCGGGAACACCTACCGGCATCCAGCGATCGTGGCGAAGATGGCGGCCAACGTGGACATCATCTCGGGCGGTCGGCTCATCTGCGGGATGGGCGCCGGCTGGCAGGAGAACGAGCATCGCGCCTACGGGATCGAGTTCTACACGGTGCGCGAGCGACTCGAGCGCCTCGACGAAGCCTGCCGCGTGCTGAAGGCGCTCTGGACCGAGCCCAAGGCTACCTTCAAGGGGCGCTACTACCAGCTCGACGACGCCCCGCTCATGCCCAAGCCGCTCCAGCAGCCGCATCCCGAGCTGATGATCGGCGGCGGCGGCGAAAAGGTCACGCTGCGCATCGCGGCCCGCCACGCCGATCACTGGAACGTCTGGGGCGGGCCCGAGACGCTGCGGCACAAGGGGCGGATTCTCGACGAGCACTGCGCGGCCCTGGGCCGGGACCCGGAGGCGATCGTGCGCTCGGCCAACATGCCGTTCCTGATCACCGAGGACCGAGCGGCCATCGCGCGGCTGGAGCAGGCCTACATCAGCCGACTCGGCGCCGACCCGGACAAAGCGCGTGACACCGTGCTCGCCGGGAGTGTCGCGGAGATCCGGGACAAACTCGGCCGCCTCCGCGATGCCGGCGTGGGCATGCTCTGGATCCCGACCTTCTTCCTACCGAGAGAAAGCCGCCAAGGGCTGCTCGATCGCTTCCTCTCCGAGATCGCTCCCGCCTTCCGCTGACCCGGCCGCCGCCGTCCGCCCAGCCCGGTCTCATTGACGATGGTCGCCTGACGTGTCAGCCGTGAAACTCTCCGTGATTCGGGCTCATAATCTTTTCGCGTAGTTCGGCCCCCGGGCGGCTGGCACATGGCTTGCCCCTGCCATGCGGGAGGAGTGCGCCGAGCCCCTCCGAATGGCCCGGGGGCGGCGCACCACGACCACGCGGAGCCAGGAGGACACCATGCGCCGCCCCGCACTGAAGTCTGTGATCCTTGTGCTCTCTACTCTGGCACTTTCGGCCCTGCTCATGGGCTGCCCGAAGCGACCGCCGACGGTCACGGGAGCAGCGCCGGATGGACAGGGTTCGGCGGGGTCTGAGGCGGCGGCGCCCGCCGCTTTTACCCCGACGCCACCGCCGGCGCCGCCCAAGGAATTCGGGACGCATCAGGCGCTGAAGGACGTCTTCTTCGGCTTCGCCCATGTGGACGTGCGGCGTACCGACATGGTGATGCTGGATTCGGCGGCCGACTGGCTCAAGAAGAATCCCGGGTGGCTCGTGCAGATCGAAGGGCACACCGATGACCGCGGGAGCCGCGGCGAGAACCTGAATATCGGCGAGCGCCGGGCCGAGTGGGTCAAGAACTACCTCGTCACCAAGGGAGTGGACGCCTCCCGGATCAGCACGGTCTCCTACGGCAGCGACCGTCCGGTCTGCGCCGACAAGAACGAGGGTTGTCGGGCACGGAACCGCCGCGCCCACTTCCTGGTGCGGGAGCCGTAACACCGTCGCGCCGGGCGCGTCATCACGGTAGCGCGAGGCGACCGCACGTCTACGAGGACCCGCGCCGCGTCGCGCCGGGGCGGAAGCCCACCAGCTCCAGAAGATTGCCGTCGGGGTCGAGGAAGTAGACGCACTCGTGGTCGCCCCAGTCGATGGGATCGTGATGCGGGATGCCGCGCTCGTCGAAGAGGCGCCTCGCGGCCGCGAGGTCCTCCCACGTCACCTCGAAGGCGTGGTGACTCTTGCCGAGCGGGTTCCGGATCTGCTCGAGGCCGCCGGGCACGCGATCCGGCTTGAGGAAAAGCGCGCAGGAGCCGTCTCCATAGCGCATGAGGCGCTGATCGGCCAGCCGCATCTGCACCGTCATCCCGAGCACCTCGGTGTAGAAGCGCTCTGCGCGATCCAGATCGCTCACGTCCACTCCGAAATGGTCGAGCCGTTTGACGTGGATCATCGCGAGCCTCCTTACTCAGCTCGAACAGCTTCACTCAGCCGTCGCTCAGCTCGAAGTACTGGCCCGGCAATGGTCGGCGATGTCGCAGAGCCGGGCAACCCAGACGCGCGGGGTGTGGCGGACGTGATCGATCAGCTCCTTGAGACAGGCCAGGCGCGACGGCCGGCCGATGATCTGGGGATGAAAGGTGAAGTTGGTCAAGCCCCCGGCGGCCGTGATGCCCTCGAACTCGGTGAGCCAGCCCTGCAGGACGGGCCCTGGTGCCTGGATGCTGCGCTGGCCGGTGAACAGGAAGAACGGCGCATCGTCGAGCACCCACGAGACGGGCAGCTCCACGAGCGCGCGGCCTTCCACGGGCGGGTGCAGGTAGGGCGCCAGCCGGTCCATCATGTTGGAGGAGTACTCGAAGCCGTTGCGCGCCAACAGGCCGAGCGTCTCGGCCGAGAGCTGCCAGGCGGGCGCGCGGTAGCCCACGGGCCGGCGGCCGGCCAGCGGCGTCAGCACCTCGAGGCTCTTGAGCAGGATCTCCCGCTCGCGGTCAGGGGGAACCTCGCTCACGCGCTCGTGCTCGTCGCCGTGGCAGCCGATCTCGTGCCCCTCGCTGGCGATGGTCCTGACGGCGTCGGAGTAGTGCCGCGCGACCCAGGCCGGGATGAAGAATGTGGCCCGCATCTCGGCCGTGCGCAGCAGCGCCAGGATCCGGGGCAGGGCCTCGACGGGGCCAAAGCGGCCCTGGGAGAGCGTCACCGGCTCGTGGACGCCGCGGGCGATCCAGAGCGTCTCGGCGTCCAGATCGAAGGTAAAGGCGCAGGCCGCCCGGGCTTCGCCGGGCCAGCGAGGCGGGCTGGGGGGTTCGTGGGGGGCGCTCATGGGGTGATAGTATAAAGGTCTATGTCGAAGGCGTTGGAGCTCATCCGCCGACTCGAGGACAATATCAGCCGCGCCCTCGTGGGCAAGCCCGAGGCCGTGCGCCTGGCCGTCGTTGGGCTGCTGGCCCGAGGCCACCTGCTGATCGAGGACGTGCCGGGCGTCGGCAAGACTACGCTGGCCGCGGCGCTCGCGCGGTCGATCGGCGCCGGCTTCCAGCGCATCCAGTTCACCTCGGACATGCTGCCCTCCGATGTCCTCGGCGTCTCGGTGTGGGAACCCAAGAACAGCGAGTTCGTCTTCAAGCCGGGGCCGCTCTTCACCAACATCGTGCTGGCGGACGAGATCAACCGGACGACGCCCAAGACTCAGTCGGCGCTGCTCGAGGCCATGAACGAGGCCCAGGTCTCGCTCGACCACTCCACCTACCCGCTGCCCCAGCCGTTCATGGTCCTCGCCACCCAGAACCCGCGCGAGTACGAGGGCACCTTCCCGCTGCCCGAGTCCCAGCTGGACCGCTTTCTCCTCCGCATCCGGATCGGCTACCCGGACCCGCCGGGCGAGAAGGCCGTGCTGCGCGGCACCGAGGCGCCCGCGCCGGCGCGGCTGCAGCCCGTGCTGACGGAAGACGAGGTGCTGGAGCTCCAGGAGCAGGCCGAGCGGGTGCGCGCCGAGGAATCCGTCCTCGACTATGTCGTGAACCTCGTGAACGCCACGCGGCGCTCGCCCCTGTTCACGCTCGGCGTGAGCCCGCGCGGATCGCTCGCGCTGCTGCGCGCGGCGCGCGCCCAGGCGCTGGCCGACGGGCGCGACTACCTCGTGCCCGACGACATCAAGAGCCTCGCGGTGCCCGCCCTCGCGCATCGCGTGCTGGTCAAGGCGCGGCTGGGCCAGTCGGGCGGCATGGACGGTGAGGCCGCCATCCGCGCGGTCCTTCAGGACGTCCCCGTCCCCCGGTGAGCGCTGGGTCGCCCCTCACCCGGCCCTCTCCCCCTACGGGGGCGAGGGTTTCAAGCTCCCTCTCCCCTCAGGGGAGAGGGTCGGGGTGAGGGGATTCGCAGCGCCACCCGCGGCCGATCGTGTTAGGTCTCATTCACGCTAAACAAGCCTGGCATCGCCTCTGGCACCCGCGCCGGACCATCTGGCCGACGCGCGACGGCTGGTGGTGCCTCTTCGTGGTGGTCGGGCTGGGCGTGGCGGCGATCAACACCGGCAACAACCTCCTCTACCTGCTGGTCTCGCTCCTCCTCTCGATCATCGTGGTCTCGGGCGTGCTGTCGGAGCAGACCATGCGGGGGCTCGAAGTCGTCGGAGGCGAGCCGGAGGAGATCTACGCGGGCCGGCCGGCCCTCTTCGGATCGACGCTCGTCAACCGCAAGGGCTGGCTCACCTCCTACTCGATCACGCTCGAGCTGCTGGGCCCGGACTCGAAGCCCCACGCGGCGGCGGCCGGGGACGGCGCCCAGTTTCTCTACGTCCCACGGCTCGAAGCCGGCGGTGAGCGGCTGGTAATGTGGGAACAGACGCTGCCGCGGCGCGGGCGTCATCGGCTTCCCGGCGTCCGGCTGACCACGCGCTTCCCGTTCGGCTTGTTCGTGAAGGCGGGACGGCCCGTCCTGACGGAGGAGCTGACGGTCTTTCCCGCCATCCACCCGATTTCGTCCGAGATGCTACAGGAGCTGGCCAGCGCCGGGGATGCGGCCACGCGACGACGGGGTCGTGGCAGTGATCTCTACAACCTGCGGGTCTACCGCGCGGGCGACGATCCGAGGCTGATTCACTGGCGCAGCAGCGCGAAGACCCAGGCGCTGACGGTCCGAGAGCTGGAAGCCGAGACCACCGAGGACACGCGCATCGTTCTGGTGGGCTCGGGCGCGGGCAACCCTGCGCTGCTGGAGGCGGGACTGTCCGAGGCCGCGTCCGTCGCCGTGCATCTGCTGCGCGCAGGCTCGGGCGTGGAGCTGGTGGGCCCCGGCCTGGTCGTGCCGCTCGGGCGCGGCCGCGGCCATCTGCGCCGGGTGCTCACGGCGCTGGCGCTCTATCAGCCCGGCGGCGTCCAGGCGCCGCCCGAGGACGGCGGCCGTGGCGGGGCTGAGCCAGCCCGGGCACGGGCGCGGCCGCTCCGCTGGATCCGGGTGAGGATCGGCTGACATGTCCGGCATGCTCGCGCTCCGGCTGGTCACCTACCTCCTCGTCGGCGACGGGATCGCGGCGCTCTACCTGGCCGGGCTGATCGGCCCCGTGGGCGTGGCGCTCGTGGTGACGGCGATCCTCGTGAGCTGGGCGCTCGAGCGCGCGCGCGAGCGGGGCGCGCTGCGGCCCGCGATCGCCTGGCTGCTGGTCGGCACCGCCGCCGCGGCGATCGCGGCCGACCTCGTCTACCTCGCTCAGTCCATCCTGGACGGGATGGTTCATCTGCTCCTCTTCCTCATCCTGGTACGGCTGTTCATGCGCCGGGTGCTGCGCGATCTCCGGGACGCCGGCTTTCTCTCCTTCTTCCTGCTGATCGCGGCCTCGTCGGTGACCTTCAGCGTGGGCTTCCTGTTCGTGTTCGTCGCCTTCCTGCTGCTGGGCACCTGGATGCTGATGCTGCACCACGTAGTGGCGGAGTCCCAGAAGGCCGGCTATGCCTCGCCCGAGGCCGCCGGAACCCAGCTCGGGACGCGGAGCCCGCTGATGCGCGTGAGTCTGGTGGCGGCGGCGGGCACCTTCGCGCTGGCGGGCCTGCTCTTCTTCGTCATCCCGCGGGTGGGCCAGGCGGCGCTGCCCTTCCGGGCGCAGCTCGGCAAGATGGTCACCGGCTTCTCCGACAAGGTGGAGCTGGGCTCCTTCGGTGAGATCGAGACCGACCGGACCGTGGTCATGCGGGTGTATTTCCCGGACGAGACCGGCGACCCCCAGCGGCTGCCCAACCTGCGCTGGCGCGGCCTCGCCTTCGATCGCTTCAACGGCACCACGTGGACGGTCGGCCAGGCCCGGCGCATCCTCGTCCGCCGCAGCGGCAGCAACGAATTCCATCTGGGCCTGCCCCAGGGACGGCGGCCGGTGGTCCGTCAGGAGGTGTTCCTGGATCCCATCGGCACGGACATCGTCTTCGCCGCGCCCCGCATCCTGCAAATCGATCTGCGCTCGGCCGCGCTGGCCTTCGATGACATGGGCAGCGTGTCGGTGCCGAGCGCGACCGCCCGGTTGCACTACGTGGTGGATTCCGAGCTCGAGCTGCCGCCGCCCTCGGAGTTTCGACCCGCCGGCGCCGGCACGCGGTTCTCCGAAGTGGAGCGCGCCCGCTACCTCCAGCTGCCGGCGCTGTCCCCACTCATTCCCAAGCTCGCCCGTGACATGAGCGCCGGCAGCCGCGACCCGTACGAGGCGGCGGTGAGGCTCAATTATTTCCTCTCGTCGCAGTACAAGTACACGCTGGCCCTCAAGCGGACGACGCAGCTCGAGCCACTCGATGAGTTCCTCTTTGTCCGCCGCTCGGGCAACTGCGAGTACTTCGCGGCCTCGCTGGCCGTCATGCTGCGGACGCTCGGCATCCCGGCGCGCGTCGTCGGAGGCTTCCAGCGGGGGGAATGGAATCCGTACGGCCGGTACTTCATGGTCCGGCTGGCGGACGCGCACTCATGGGTCGAGGCCTTCTTCGATGGGGTCGGCTGGGTCACGTTCGATCCCTCACCCCGCGCCGAAGCGGAAGCGCTGGCGCCGCAGCCGGCCGTGCTGTCGCTGTATTTCGATGCCGCGCGCATGCGCTGGTACCGGTACGTCATCAACTGGAGCCTGCAGGACCAGATGGTGGCCGCGGCGACCGTGCAGCGGCAAGCGAGCGATCTTCGTATGGCATTTCATTGGCCGCGCGACTGGCGCGCCCGCCCGTGGCTCATCGGCGCGGGCGCCGTCACCGCGGCGCTGGGGCTGGCATGGTTGGTTTGGCGCCTGCGGTTCCCGACGACTCCGGGGCTGCCGCCGGCGCGAATCCCGCGCTTCTACGCGCGCACGCTACGGCTGCTGGCCCGGCGCGGCTTCGAGCCCGAGCCGGCGGAGACGGCGCGCCAGTTCTGCGGTCGGGTGCAGGGCACGGTCCCGGCGCTCGCCGAGCCACTCGAGCGCCTCACGGGGCAGTACGAGCGCGCGCGCTTTGGCGCCGCGGCGCTCACCGAGTCCGAGATGCGCGAAGTGGAGAGCTGGCTGACCGCGCTGGAGCGGTCATAAGCGGATCATCCCGAGACGGGGTGGCACGCGGCGTAGCGTCAGCGCAGCCGCTGGTGCTCGACGAGCAGGCAGCGGTCCTGGACGACGCGAATGCCCGCGCGCGCCAGCTCCTCCGCGGTCTCGTCGTGGCGGATGCCGAGCTGGAACCAGACGACGCGGGGCCGTGCTCGGAGGATGTCGGGAAGGTGGGGCGGGATGTCCTTGGGGCGGCGGAAGACGTTGACCATCTCCACCGGCTCCGGGATCGCGCTCACCGACCGATAGACGGGCCGGCCCAGGATCTCTCGCACCTCGGGATAGTAGACGGGGACCGGGACGATGTCATAGCCCGCGCGCGCCATGTACTCGGGGACGTAGAACGCCGGCCGGTCCGCCTGGGCCTCGGTCTTGATGCCGAGCACCGCGATGCGCCGACATTCCCTCACGATGCCCGCGATGTCTTCCTGCGCCGTGACCAGATTGTCCCGCCAGCTGCCCATGTCTCGAGTCTAGCACCTGTGCTAGCCTGTGCCCGGGAGGGGCGCATGGCGATTCGGATCACCCGCGTCTACACGCGGACCGGCGACAAGGGCGACACGGCCCTCGTGGGCGGCCGCCGCGTGCCCAAGGACGCCCCGCGCATCGAAGCCTACGGCACCATCGACGAGCTGAACTCGATCCTCGGCCTGGCGCGTGTCTTCAACGCCGAGAACCTCAGGCGCGGCAAGAAGTACCGGTGGCTCGACCAGATCCTCCGCCGTCTCCAGAACGAGCTGTTCGATCTGGGTAGCGAGCTGGCGACTCCGGAGGATGCCGCCTACGAGGGGATGTTCCGCGTCGGTGAGAAAGAAGTGACGGCGCTGGAGCAGCTCATGGACGAGTGCCAGAAGAGCCTCACGCCGCTCAAGTCGTTCGTGCTTCCGGGCGGCGGCCGCGTGGGCGGATTCCTCCATCAGGCGCGCACCGTCTGCCGGCGCGCCGAGCGCCGCATCCTGACGCTTTCCCGTGCCGAGGCCCTCAGCGAGTGGCCGCTCAAGTACGTCAACCGCCTGAGCGATCTCCTCTTCGTCCTCTCCCGCTGGACGGGCAAGCACCTGGGCGAGACCGAGTACCTCTGGGAGCGCGGGCTCGCCTCCCACAAGCGGAAGCGTTAAGCCGCCTCTCCGCATCCAAACCGCCAGGATGAGATCCGCCGAAGGGCATCACATCCGTCGTGCCGAGCCGGCGGACCGGGAAGCCGTGCAGCGGGAGCTCGCCGCCTATTTCGCGTTTCTCGGCGAGGCCTTGGACCCGGCGGGTCTCGATCACGACGTCACGGAGTGGGAGCGGGAGTATGGTGGTGACTCCGGGGCCTTCCTGGTGGTCGTGGACGCGACGGGGGAGGTGATTGGCACCGCCGGCATTCGGCGACTCGAGCCGGGCGTGGGCGAGCTCAAGCGGATGTGGCTCCGCCCGGGCAGCCGCGGCCTCGGGCTGGGGCGGTTTCTGATGGATCGCTGCCTCGAGGAGGCGCGAGCGCTCGGCTACCGGATCCTGAAACTCGATAGCGAGCGGCGGCTCGAAGCGGCGGTGCGCCTCTACCGGAGCTACGGATTCAAGGAGATCCCGGACTACAACGGCAATCCGCGGGCCGAGATCTGGATGCAGCGGGAAATCTAGGGGAGGTCAACGCTATGGCGAATGCGACAGTGACCGAGCTGAGGAAGAAGACGGATGCGGTGTGGGACAAGCTGAACCGCCAGCTCGAGGGGATGGAGCCTCACCTGGAGCGCTCCGACGCCCCCGGCGAATGGACCACGCGCCAAGTTCTCTGCCATCTGTTGTCCGAGCCCGGGTGGAATCCCGTGACGGTGCTGAAGACCTTCTCCACGAGTGACCTGCCCGAGATCGAGATCGTCCCGGGTCAGCTCCATGTCACGCCGGAGCGGCAGAAGATGACGCTCGCCCAGCTGAAGGGCGCGCTGGATACCCAGCGGCGCGAAGTGTTCGCCTATCTCGAGACGCTCAGCGAGGCCGACCTCCAGCGCAAGGCGCGGATCCCGCTGTTCAAGCGTGTCATGAACACCGAGGAGGTTCCAATCCCGGCGTACGTCGGCGCCATGTTCGGCTACCACTGGAACGACCACGCCGGCCAGCTCGCCAAGATCCGCAAGGCCGCCGGCCTCCCCGAAGCGAAGAGCTTGGGGGTCAGGTCTTGAAATACGACATTTGGTGACAACGCGCGCATTGTCAGAGAATGTTGCATTTCAAGACCTGACCCCTGTTTCTAGCGCTTGTAGAGGCCCATCAGGGAGGCCTTAGCCAGCGTGTTGAAGTTCAGATAGAAGCCCACCACGGCGGCGGCGGTATCGGCCTGCACGGGCAGCGCGTCCATCGATACCGCGAACACGGTGAAGAGATAGCGGTGCGGATGGTCGCCCTGCGGCGGGCACGGCCCGCCGTAGCCGGGCTTGCCGAAGTCTGTGCGCACCTGCAGCCCGCCCTTGGGAAGCTTGCCGCTGGCTGGGTTGCCGGCATCCAGCGGCAGCTCCCTGACGGTCGGCGGGATGTTCACGACCACCCAGTGCCAGAACCCGCTGCCCGTCGGGGCGTCGGGATCGAAGCACGTCACCGCGAAGCTCTTCGTGCCGTCGGGCGCGCCGCTCCAGGCGAGGTGGGGCGACTTGTTGCCGCCGTCACAGCCGAAGCCGTACTCCGTGGAGAGCACATGCTCGCGGCCGAGGTAGTCGCCATCCGTGAAGCTCTGGCTGGTCACGGTCATCGCCATGGTCGCCTCCTATGGCCCACCGCCTCTGCTACTTCCCCTGCCAGGGGCCCCATCGGCCGTTCTCCACAGCCGTGAGGAACTCGGTCACGTGCAGGTTGAAGAGCGCCGGCTCCTCGATGTTGGCCGTGTGGCCGGTCATGGGCAGGATCACGAGCCCGGCGTGCGGGATCTGGCGCTTCATGAACAGGCTCGGCTCGAGGCAGGGCTCGTCCTGATCGCCGACCACGATCAGCGCTGGAACCATCAGGGTCTTGAGGTCGGCCTCGAGCTGGTAGATCGTCTTGCGCAGGATCTGGACGCCCCGGAGCATGTGGGCCCCGCCCGTGGGCGAGTGCTCGCCCACGTAGGCCAGGAACTCGGCCCAGCCGCGCGGGTCCTTCTCCGCGAAGCCACGGCGTGAGGGAAGCCGGGCGAAGTCATCAGCCACCGCGGCGGCGCCCTTCTCGAGGAAGAGCCGCGCCCGGTTCTCGCACTCCCGCGCGAAGCCCGCGTGATCCACGGTGCCGCTGCCGCAGCCGGCGATGACGAGGCTTGCCGCCATCTCGGGATAGCGGATGCCGAAGTTCAGCGTGACGTTGCCGCCCATGCTGAGCCCGCCGACATGCGC
>DASSSH010000374.1:0-3425 GCA_035708525.1 Candidatus Methylomirabilota bacterium | reverse complement strand
GCTGCACTTCGACCCGATGCTCACGAGCAACTTCAAGACGCACGCGGCGCTGAGCTTCACCCACAGCCGGCTGGTCAAGCACAAGGCGGGTCCCGGGATCCAGTGGGGCACGTTCCCCCTCGAGGGCGACCTGGCCGAGTCCTGGACCCAGCCCAACGAGACGACCTACGTGTTCAAGCTCCGCCGGGGCGTGCGCTGGCAGCCCAAGCCACCGGTCAACGGCCGCGAGCTCACCGCCGAGGACGTCGTCTACAGCATCGACCGCTTCCTCACCATCAAGGGCAACGCCTATGCCTACATGCTCCGGGCCGTGGACAAGGTGGAGGCACCGGACCGCTACACGGTCAAGTTCACGCTCAAGGAGCCGTTCGCCTGGTTCCTCGACATGCTGGCCAACCCCATGGCCGTGGCCGTCGTCCCGAAGGAGTGCGTGGAGAAGTTCGGCGATCTCAAGAAGGCCGAGGCCTGCGTCGGCAGCGGCCCCTGGATGCTGGACAGCCACCGCCCGAGCCAGGGGCTGACCTTCGTCCGGAACCCCGGCTACTTCATCCAGGGCCTCCCCTACATCGATCGTGTCGAGTATCTCGTCGACGAGGACAGCGCGTCGCGCATCGCGGCGTTCCTGGCCGGCAAGTACGACATCGGCTACGAGGGAGGCCTCATCTTCCGCACGGAGTGGGCGCAGATCAAGGACGCCGTCCGGCAGCGCCGGCCGACCCTCCGCACCATGGACGTCGTCGCCAACATCATGAGCCATCTCTCCATGCGCACTGACCGCCCGCCCTTCAATGACGCGCGCGTGCGCCAGGCGATCTCGCTGGCCGTGGATCGCCAGGATCTCATGGACAAGACCTCGGAAGGCCTGGGCATGCTGAACCCGCCGGTGCCCGCGGCGCTCAGGGAGTGGTCGCTCCCGATCGCCCAGCTGGGGGAGGGCGCCAAGTACTACAAGTACGACCCCGCCGAGGCCAAGCGACTGCTGGCCGCCGCAGGCTACCCGAACGGCTTCCCGGGCGCCGTGTGCTTCACAACCTACGGCTCAAGTATCCTGGTGGACCAGATGCAGCTGATGCTCCGGTACCTGAAGGACGTCGGGATCGACGCCAAGCTCGACCAGAAGGAGTACGGCGCCTACTTCGCGACCTGCTTCGTCGGCAAGTTCGACTCCATGGCCTTCGGCCCGCAGACGCCCTTCCTCGAGCCCGACGGGTACCTCTACAGCCAGTACATGCCGGGCGAGCCCAGAAACCAGAGCTACGTCAACGACCCCGTCGTCACGGACCTGATCATCCGTCAGCGGCGAACGTTCGATCCGGCCAAGCGCCGCGAGCTCATCCACGAGATCCAGCGGCACCTCGCCCGGCAGCAGTACTACGTCCAGATCCACTCGGGGCTGAGCGTCGCGGGCTGGGAGAGCGCCCTGAAGAATTACGGCCCGAACTTGGGCTATGACATGGGCGGCAGGCTCATGGCGGCGTGGCTCGACCGCTGACGGCGTGCTCCGGCGCTACCTCGCCAAGCGCCTGCTGGTCGCGGTCCCGTCCCTCCTGATCGCATCGCTGATCGTCTTCGCGCTCCCGCGCCTGATCCCCGGGGACGTGGTCGTCCTCATGCTCGAGGAGAAGGCCTACGCCAAGGACGTCGAGGAGCTGCGGGAGAAGCTGGGCCTCAACCGTCCGATCTACATCCAGTACTTCGAGTGGCTGAGCCACGTGGCGCGGGGCAATCTGGGGGAGTCGCTCTGGACCAAGCGGCCCGTGCTGGAGGAGATCGGCCAGCGGCTCCCGGTGACCCTCGAGCTCGCCGTGCTCGGGCTCATCTTCGCGCTCATGATCGCGGTGCCCGTCGGGGTGATCTCGGCCGCGCGACAGGACACCATCCAGGACTACATCGCGCGCAGCGCCGCGATCCTCGGGCTGTCGGTGCCCGCGTTCTGGCTCGCAACACTGCTGATCGTGCTGCCCGCGATCTGGTGGGGCTGGCGGCCCGTCAGCGGTTTCGTCGAGTTCTCCAAAGATCCGCTCGGCCACGTCACCCAGCTGCTGCTGCCGGCGCTGATCCTCGGCATCGCCACCGGGGCCGCGCTGATGCGGCTCACGCGCGGCATGCTGCTCGAGGTGCTCCGCCAGGACTACGTGCGGACCGCCTGGGCGAAAGGGCTCGCCGAGCGGACGATCGTCATGAAGCACGGGCTCAGGAACGCGATCATCCCGGTGGTGACCCTGCTGGGCACCCAGCTCCCCCAGATCATCGGCGGAACGGTCATCATCGAGACGGTCTTCGGGCTGCCGGGCATGAGCCGCTTCCTCTTCGACGCGATCAACCAGCGCGACTACCCGGTGATCCAGGGCGTGAACCTGGTCGTCGTCTCGATCATCGTGCTCATTAACCTCGCCGTCGACGCGCTCTATGCGGTCCTCGACCCCCGAATCCGCTATTAGCCGGCTGCCCGAGGCGCCCACCCCCGGCTGGGCCCTCGGCGCGCCGCTCGGCGCCGCCTGGCGGTTCAGCCGTCGGAAGCCGCTGGGCGCCCTCGGCGGCCTCATCGTCGTGGCCATGCTCCTGATGGCCGTCTTCGCGGAGCGGATCGCCCCGTATGGCTACGATGAGTCGATCCGCGGCGCCCGCATGAGGCCGCCCTCGGCGGCCCACTGGCTCGGCACCGACAATCTCTCCCGGGACATGTGGAGCCGGACCGTGTACGGCGCCCGTGTCTCGATCACGGTCGGCTTCGCGACGATCGGGCTCGCGATCCTTCTCGCCACGGCGGTCGGCGTCTCGAGCGGCTACTTCGGCGGCGTGTACGACCTTGTGGTCCAGCGGGTCGTGGACGCGTGGCTCTCCTTCCCGTACCTGGTGATCGTCCTGTCGGTCATGGCGGTCCTCGGCCCAGGGCTCCTCAACGTCGTGCTGTCGCTCGCCGTCATCATCGCCGCCGTCAACTCCCGGGTGATCCGCGGCGCGACGATCGCGGTGGCCCACAGTACGTATGTGGAAGCGGCACGCGCGGTCGGCTGCGGCCACGCGCGCGTCATCCTGCGCTACATCCTGCCCAACGTCGCGGCGACGATCATCATCCTCGCCACGATCGGGCTCGGCACCGCCATTCTGGCAGAGTCGGCGCTCTCGTTCCTGGGCTTCGGCGTGCCCCCGCCCTACCCGTCCTGGGGCGCCATGCTCTCGGGCTCCGGGCGTACCTACATGTTCCGGGCGCCCTGGATGGCGATCTGGCCTGGGGTGGCCATCTCGCTGGGGGTATTCGGCTTCAACATGCTGGGCGACGCGCTCCGGGACGTGCTCGACCCGCGGCTGCGGGGGACGGGCGGATAACCGGCCCGCTGAACTCATGGTTGGCGACCCGGCGGGGGCCGGGGCGACCCCCTCCACCACCATCGACCAACTGGAAGGGGTTTCGGGAGGCATCC
>DASSSH010000373.1:0-5526 GCA_035708525.1 Candidatus Methylomirabilota bacterium | reverse complement strand
GGGGCTCGGGCTCCCACGAGGCTCGCTAGGCGACCTGATCGCGCGCGCGGTCAGGCGGCGCAATCTCGCCTGAGGCCGTCTGCTCCTGCCACCCGCGCGGAACCAGCAGGGGCAACGCGCCGGGCAACACGCGGATGTCTTCCCGCGGCCGGCCGCGAGCGCTGACCGAGATCCGGCGGCCACGGCGCAGCAGGACCTCTTCGCTCCGCGGCGGCAAGCGCAGCAGGAGCCGGAGCAGCCGACTCCAGAGGCCGAAGGGTGTCGTTCGCGGGATCACGAAGACGTCGAGCAGACCGTCGACGGGGGAGGCGTCCGGTGTGAGCGGCAGCACCGCACCATACGCCCGCACGTTCGCCACCGTCACCAGAACGGCGCTACGCGCGACGAGGGCCCCGTCCACCTCGACCCGGAACGACCACAGCCGGGCGCGCAGCAGGAAGCGCCCCGCCGTCCCGAAGTACGAGAGCAGGCGGAGCGGCTTGGACTTCGGCTGGCCGCCATTCTCCTCGACCGCCGCCTGGATGTCGTTGAGCATCCCGAAGCTTTCCAGCGACAGGAAGATCTCGCCGTTGAGCGTGCCCGCATCGATCCCGATCACCTCGCCCGTCTCCAGCAGATCGGCCACGGCCTCCGGGTCGTCGGAATGGCCAAAGGTCCGCGCAAAGAGGTTGCCGAAGCCGCTGGGAACCGGCAGCATCGGTGCCCCGTGGCGGATCGCGGCGACCGCCGCCGCGCTCATCGTCGCGTCACCGCCGACGCAGACGAGGTGGGAAAAGGACTTGCGGCATGTGGCGCTCCAGCGCGCGAGACGGCCGAGGTCGTCGAAGGCCTGGAGCCGCGTCGACCAGCCCCGGCTCCTGAGCGCCTGCTCGATCTGCTCGGCGCTGGTCAGAGCGCGGCCGCTGCCGGCCCCCAGGCTGGCGACGAGCTGGATCAGCGTTGGTTTCAGCACTGACGCCATGGCTCCCTCTCCCCTCGGAGAAGGAGCAATGGGCTTGCCAGCCGCACGTGTCACTCTCCGGACAGCGTGGACACCTAACTGGAGATAGAAACGGCGCTCAGGCGCCCCGAATCTACTGAGCGGATGGGAGCAGTGTAAAGGTTACCCGGTAACTCTTGCCTCGGCGGTCTCCAAGCAGAGCCTGCAAGCGATGAGGGTCACAGGCCTAGTGGTTCGGCCTCGTTTTCGCCTCGTCGCGTCCCTGGAGGCCGATGGCCAGCCCGACCGCGTCCGAGCGTTCGAGGCCCCCAGCCTCCCCACCCCTGCTCATTGATCGCTCGTTGATCCTCGCGCTGATGTCGGCCCTGGTCTTCACATCGGCGCCTTCGGGCAGAATGCGCGTCGAGACTCCCACGAAGGGATCCAGGACGGCTCCGGCCGAGTCTTCCTCAGCGGCGCGGCCAGGAAGCGCCCCCGCGAGGGCTGGGGCAGCGGCGGATGCGGCAAGCGTAGCGGCGGCAGCCAGCATGAGCGTGCGATTCATGGTCATGAGACCCCCCGGTTCCGTCATCGGTGTGCTCCGACGGAGACCATGCCACGGTGGATGGGTCTCCTTGGACGAGCGATTACGGCTAAGAACGACGGCGGCGTGCTCGAGCCGGCGGCGCGGCTCGATCAACCTTACCTCCGCGTCCTGTCAAACTTACACGCCGGCGGCGCGGCGATGCGTCAGCGGCGGCCGAACCTCCGTGCAGTCCGTTGGGAGCCTGATCACTCGTCGTCAGCCAGGGAGGCGAAGCGCCCCTGAAAGCGCGTGGGCGGACCCTGGGCGGCGGCGCTGAGCTGCTCCGCCTGGGTCTCGAGCCGATCCTCGAGGCTCCGGATCAGGACGGCGATCATCCCGAGCAGCGCCAAGGGTGGCGAGAAGATCAGGGCGGCCAGCAGCCAGATCAGAAAGCCCTTCAAGCCGCGCGTGGCGGCCCCGATGACCGCGACGAAGAGCGACGCGGCCACCCAGCAGATCAGAGCGAGAGCCGCGACGGCCTGCCAGTTCATCGATTGGTCACTCCTGCGGAGCCGAGACCGCGCTCTGCGTCCCCGGAACTCACTGATTATGCCCGAGCGATCCTGATTGCAAGAAGAGATATCGCGGTCACGATGCCCTCGCGTCCCTCCGTCCACTCCCGCGGTGGTGTAACTCTTACACGCGCCTCTCGACTTTTTACATACCTCGTGACCGCGAGCGGCTCCCTCGCGACGGCGGAGCTCTGCATCTGGCTGAATTCGCGCGTCTCCGATTCGTGGCCTGGCTCTTGCTCGCGGGGTTACGGCCCGGTGCCTTGCGCGCGCCGGCGCGACCGGTTCGCGGCACAGAACGGAGGCTGCTGCCATCGGATGACGCCGGGACTCGTGACGCCCCCGCTTCGGGGAGGCGATCGATCCGCAGGAGGGTCGTGCGGCTTTCCCGGGCTGGCGAAGCTCAAGGCGTGCTGGGGGAAGGATGACTCGCGGATAGCTCCGATCGAGTTCGGCCTCGCCACCGACCTCGACGCCTTCGACCAGGTGTTCCGGCTCATCCATGATCAGTATGTCGCCCGCGGCTACGCGACCCCTCACCCCTCGGGGTGGCGGCTCAGCCTTCACAACGCGCTGTCGACGACGAGGGTGTTCATCGCCCGCGCCGCTCAGCGCGTCATCGCAACCCTGACATTAATCACCGAATCCCCGCTGGGCCTGCCGATGGGCGAGATCTACGCCGACGAGCTGGACACGCTGCACAACGAGGAGCGGCGATTCGGGGAAGTGTCGGCCCTGGCCATCGACCCCGAGTACCGGCAGCTCGGGATGGCGATCCTTCTCCGCCTCATTCGAATGATGGTGCTCTACGCCTCGGAGCTGGCCCGGCTGACCGACCTCTGCATCGCGGTCAACCCGCGCCACGTGGCCCTGTACCGGAACGCATTCCAGTTCGAGGTGATCGGGCCGCTCAAGCCCTACGGGAAGGTCAACGGCGCCTCAGCGGTGGCTCTGCGATTTGATCTGGGGCTCGTCAAGGCGCTGAGACGCGAGCTCGGGGAGTCCCCGCCGATGCGTGACGGGATTCACCGCGCTCTCTTCGACCAGGACACGTGCCGCGAGGTTCTGGCAAGGATGACCGCCGAGCTGGGCCGGGCCGCCTTCTCCCGCGAGCATTTCGAATATTTCCTCCGCCGTCACACGGCGTGGCTCGAAGCGCCCGCCGCCCATCGCGCCTACGTGGCTTCCCAGTACGAGGGAGCCGAGGCGGCCCCAGAGTCAGAGCCGACCTTCGGCCCCTGGGCCCTGGGCCTCGGGGACATCGACCTGTCCGCCCTCGGGATGCCCGATCCGTCGCCGGCGACCTAGGTCACGCCACGATTGCCGTCTCGCCCGGTCCGCCCTGGTGAGACGCCGGCCGGCTATGCGGTAGCCGCCGCACCCTTCCCCGGCGCGCCTTAGTGCCACCTTGATGCTGTGAGGCCTCTCCATCCGTCGAATGGCGTCGCCACCCACGTCGCCTATTCTGTGGAGGCCACGCGGCCGGGCTTGGGGGCGAGCCACCATCCGAGCGCGGCGATGACCACCGCCAGCGCAATCGGCATGATCTGGTCGATGGGCGCCGCGGTCTGTTGAGCGCCATCGTCGCTCCGTGATGTCGCAGATTGGGAGAACGAAGTCCTTGAGTGCCGAGGCGTAGAAACTCCTCCCTCGTCATCTCTCGGCGGAGTTCGGGCCGGAGCCATCGCACGCGCGTTCTGGGCAGACCGACGGTCACCAGGGTGATGGCGCTCGACAAACGCGAGCGCGCGAGGCGATCGAGCGCAACCGGAGGGGAAGTGGGGACAGTAAAGATTGCACGGTCAGGAATGAACGCCAATCCGGAAGTACCCGGAAAACCAGGGCCCGCCCCAGTGGCGCGGAACTTGCTGCTCGAAGTCATGGGAAGGGGGTATCACCCCATGAGACACCGATTCACTTTCTTGTGCTTGCTATTCGCGTCCACCGCCTTCGCAGTCGGAGGCTGTGTGGTGGCCGCCGAGCCGCCACCGGTTGCAGTCGTTGCCCCAGCGCCGTTCGTCTGGGTCGGTCCCGCCTACTACGGGGGCGTGTACTACCGCGCCTATCCGGGGCCTGGGTATTACGCGCCTCATCGGCATCACTGGCGGTAATACGGGGCGGGAGCTTTAGACCCCGATTGATCGCGCCGAAGCTGGCGACGATGAAGCTCGGGGCAAGTCAGCACACAAGAGAGGGTGCGCAGACTTGCGCACCCTCCTAGGCTTTCGCGTCGCAGAGAACCTTTCTCCATTCGCCGGGAGCCGGTCGATGTGTCGCCTCGGATACGCGCCACGTCGGCCGGCTCCAACATCCGAAGAAGGGAAGGGGTAGAAATGAGGAAAGGTGTTGGACCCCGCCCGGCTTCTCGACGAGCACCTCTCAAGGACGCCGCCCGCCCCTTGCGGTCGACGCCCGCCCATTCGCCGTCGCCCAATCCCGCGCATGGCTCGACCTCGCGAATTTGAGGTCTGAGGCATCATTGGAGAAGCCTCCCGAGGCAGGCTAGGTAGACTCCCTCAAGACGCTCCGCCAGAGCGAATGCCGATGAAGACTGGGGCTGGCCCGCCGTGAGACCCGAGCAACCGGAACAGCAGCACGAGCACAACGGTCATGTCGATGGCCCCGCCGGCTCCCCACATGACGATTCCCCCCCATGTCTGATCCTGCTGGGCGGTGAGCGCCAGCACACGCGGCGCGAGGGCGTAGGAGGGGTAGAGGACCCAGGGGACCACCGTTAAGAAGAGGCCGAGCGCCGCCTCCTGGAAAGCCGCGAGGACGAGATAGACGATCCGGACCCCGTGGTGGAGCGGCCGCCGGAGATGGGGCGCTGGCGCGATCACGGGCCACCAGAAGAGCAACGCGGCCCAGAAGAATGCCAGGTGCTCGGCATCGTGCAGGAGCCGGTGATTCAACGCCGCATCGTAGGCGATGGGCAGATGCCAGAGCCAGAGCGTGAGGGCGTACATGAGCCATGTCAGGGGCGTCCACGTCAGAACCTGCCAGGCAGCGCGGAGCGGCCTCTTTCGTGCCAGTTGACGTCCGGCTCGCACACGCAGCGCCGCCGGCAGCCCCCAAAGCGCCACAGGCAGGGGATCGGCGAGCAAGAAGGCGGGGGCTGCCAGCTTGATCAGCAGCAGGTGTTGGACCATGTGGATGAAGAACAGATCTTCCGCCAGCTGGTTCACGGGAGAAAGCAGGGCGGCGCCAACGGCCGCGATCCCCAACATGCAGCTGATGAGCCGCCACATCGGGAGACCTGAGCAGGATCGCCTGGAAAGCCGCCACCAGCCCACGCCGTAGAGCGCAACCAGGACCGCCAGTGGCAGGAGGACCTCGGGCCGCCAGCTCCAGCTGACGGCGTCAGTCGAAGCGGTAGCAAGTCCGGGCCCTGGCATCCCCACGGAGTTGTCTGTCCACCCGCCCGGCCCGTGGACCATCGTGAGGGCGCCCGGTCACTTCCTGAAGGTCAGGATCGCGACCCAGATGAAGAAGAGGATGGTCCCGGCGAG
>DASSSH010000372.1:0-4182 GCA_035708525.1 Candidatus Methylomirabilota bacterium | reverse complement strand
GACAATGGCGAGCATCCGCATGAGGTTCCTCCGGTGGAGTGTTGGACCGTCCGAGGCCGGTTTGCCCCACCCCGGCCGATCTGGCATGATTGGCGCGGCGGCAACCGCCCCATCTGCGCCACGGGGGAGGCGGGGCGCTTGGGGCGGTAGCAGCGCTCCCGACTCGGCACGCGACGGAGAGCAGCGATATGGCGGCTACGCACCCGACCCAGGAATCAGGGCACCGTGCGGCGCCCACTCGTGTCGTCATGCGTCTGCTCGGTCGCTTCAAGGGCCTGTCGTCCAAGATCCATCTCGCCTTCCTGATCTCCGTCGTAGTGCCCGTGACCGTGGTGGGCCTGGTGGGGATGTTCTACGCCCTCCATACCCTGAAGAACGAGACGCTGCAGCACCTCGACCAGGAGGTGGCGAGCCGCGCGGCGGGGATGGCGCACTTCCTGGATCAGTTGACCAGTGAGCTGCTCTACCTCGCCAGCTCGTCGCTGCTCGGCGACCTCGCCACGCAGATGGCCGCCTCGGGACAATCGCTATCCCGCGAGGTAAGGCAGCGTCTCGAGCGAGACTACACTGCGTTCGCCCGCGCCTATCCCTACATCTACCAGGTGCGCTTTCTCAGCGCGCGGGGAGTGGAGGTCGTCCGGGTCGACAGGCGCGACGGCCGCCTCTACGTGGTCCCTGAAGACGAGCTCCAGGACAAGGTCGATCGCTACTACGTGCACGAGGGCATGGGTCTCGAGCCGGGACAGGTCTACGTCTCGCCCCTCGACCTCAACGTCGAGCACGGGCGGATCGAGATTCCGGAAAGGCCCGTCATCCGCTTCGCCACCCCCATCGCCGACCGCAAAGGGGTCAAGCGGGGACTGCTCATCATCAACCTGCGCGCCGAGTTCGTGCTGAACCAGGTCCAGGAGATGGCGAGTGGCCGGGGTGGCGTGGCGTATCTGTTCGACCGCTCGGGCTTCTACGTGTCGCGCTCCGGAGTCACCCAAGAGGATGCTCCCGCGCTCCGGATGCAGTCGGCGGAGGCGCTGACGGGGTTCATGCCCCGGCCGCTGCTGACAAACATCCTCGGCGGTAAGCGGGGGACGGAGGTGCTCGGCGAGTGGATCGTCGCCCACGCGCCAATCTCCATCGGCGAGACCTTGGCGGACCGCAGTGACAGCTCCATGGGCTGGTCGATCGCGCTCGCCTTCCCTCGCAATCGCCTCTTCGAGGCGGTGTTCAACCTCTACCTCCTCTACAGCGTGCTCGCGCTCAGCCTGGTCGTCACCGCGGTGGCAGGGTTCGTTCTCTCGCGCCACCTGCTGCGACCACTCACCGTGCTGAGCCAGGAGACCGAGGAAATCGCCAAGGGCCACTTTTCTCGGCGGGCGGAGATCCGGGGGCAGGACGAGATCGCGGACCTGGGCCGGCGCTTCAACACCATGGCGGCGGGGCTGGAGCAGTCCTACAAGGCTCTCGAGGAGCAGAGGGATCGGCTGGAGTCCCTAGTCCAGGCGCGAACCGCCGCCCTGGAGCGCGAGCGGCAGAGCCTCGCGACCATCATCGAGCACAACGTCGACGGGATCCTGTCGCTCGGCCCTGACGGTACCATCGAGCGGGCGAACCGCGCGGCGGAGCAGTTGCTCGGCGGGCCGCTCGCCGGACAGCCTCTCGGCCGGGTCTGGCCGGACTCAAGGGAGCACCTGGCTGAGGCGATGGCCTCGGCTCAGGCGCGGCGTGTCGACCTCCTGCGCGATCGACGCCTGCTGGCACTCAGCATCGCGCCGGTGGCGCCCGATGGCCGCTGCGAGGGTCACATCGTCGTCGTCCGGGACGTGACCGAGGAGCGCCGGCTGCAGGACGAGCGGCGCGAGCTGGACCGGCAGATGTTCCAGATGGAGAAGATGGGGACTCTCGGCGAGCTGGCCATGGGCCTCGCCCACGAGATCGGCAACCCGCTGACCGGGATGAAGACGGTGCTGCAGCTCCTCCTGGAAGAGCAGGGGCTCTCTGATCGCGTGCGCCGGTACCTCCAGCGCGTCCAAGACGAGGTGGACCGGCTGTCCGCCTTCCTCCGCACCTTCCACGGCTTCTCCGCGCCCCAGGAAACGCACCCGGCATCATGCCGGCTCGAGGAGGCCCTGGAGGACGTATTGCTGTGGACCCGGAAGGAGGCTCGCTCGCGCGGGGTGCAGATCAGCTATGCGCCGTGCTACGGCCCCGTGCCGGGCCTCTGGGCCGATCCCCGCCAGCTCAAGCAGGTGTTGCTGAACCTGGTCATCAACGCCATCCACGCGATGCCCGACGGCGGCGACATCGAGGTCGGCATGTGTGCCAGATCGGCAGACACCCAAGGGCCCGTGCCGCGCATGCGGTTCTGCGTCCAGGACACCGGCATCGGGATCCCGGCGGAGGTCTTGCCGCGGATCTTCGATCCCTTTTTCACCACTCGTGCCGACGGCTCGGGGCTCGGCCTCGCGGTGGTGAAGAAGATCGCCATGCAGCACGGCGCCGACATCCATGTGGAGAGCGCGCCCGGTCAGGGAACCCGCTTCGAGCTGGTCTGGCCAATCGAACCCGGGGCCGCGGGCAACGGCACATGGCCGGCGCTGTCCGACACGACGTGCGTGAAAGGCTGCCGGTATGGGTGAGCGGGTCCTCATCGTAGAAGACGATACGACCATCCGGCTCGCCGTCGGCGACGCCCTCGAGAAGGAGGGCTACGCCGTGGACCAGGCCGCGGACGGGTGCGAGGCCCTCGATCTGTTCGGCCACCGCAGCTACGACCTGGTGCTGCTGGACCTGCGCCTGCCGGATATGCAGGGGCTCGACGTCATGCAGGTCATGCGCGCGTCCGACGACCGCGCGCTCGTGGTCGTGATGACCGCCTACCCCGAGGTGCGGACCGCGATCGCCAGCATCAAGGCGGGCGCCTACGACTACCTGAACAAACCGTTCGAGCTGGACGATCTCAAGGAGCTGGTGCGCCGGGCCATGGAGACACGTCGCCTGCGCCTGGAGGTGGAACGGCTGCGCATTCGCGCGGCCCATCCCGAGCCGCTGGAAGGCATGGTCGGCGCAAGCCCGGCCTTCCTCGCCATGGTCGAGGTCACCCGGCGCATCGCCGCCGCCCCGCGGGTCCCTGTCCTGATCCGCGGTGAGTCGGGCACGGGCAAGGAGCGGGTGGCACAGGCGATTCACCGGCTCAGTCCCCGGGCGGACGGCGCATGGGTCAGCCTCAATTGCTCGGCGCTGGCGGAAGGGCTCCTGGAGTCCGAGATGTTCGGCCACGAGAAGGGGGCCTTCACCGACGCCAAGAGCATGAAGCTCGGCCTCCTGGAGCTCGCGGACGGCGGCACGCTCTTCCTCGACGAGATCGGCGATCTGGCGCTGTCGCTGCAGCCCAAGCTGCTGCGGGCGATTGAGGCCCAGACCTTCCGGCGCGTCGGCGGGCAGAAGGAGATCAAGGTCGACGTGCGCTTCGTCGCGGCGACCAACCGGGACCTCGACGCCATGGTGAAGGCGGGAACCTTCCGGGAGGATCTCTACTACCGGCTCAACGTGGGCAGCATCGACGTGCCCCCGCTCCGGGCGCGGCGTGACGACATCCTGCCGCTGGCACGGCACTTCTTGGATGCGGCGGCGAGGACCATGAACATCCACGACCCGCGGCTCGATCCCTCGGTTTCGCCCCTCCTCGAGAGCTACGGCTGGCCCGGCAACGTGCGCGAGCTGCGGAACGTCCTGGAGCGGGCGCTCATCCTCTCCGGTGGAGCGCCGGTGCGGCCGGAGCATCTGCCGAAGGAGATCCTCGCCCCGGCGGGCCGCGACAAGGCGGATTCGCGGGGCGGCGACTCGGAGCTGCTGGCCCTGCACGAGGTGGAGAGGCGGCACATCCGTCGCGTCCTGGAAGCTTCCCACGGCAACAAGACGCTCGCCGCCAAGCGTCTCGGCATCACCCGGCTCACCCTGCGGAGCAAGATCACCGAGTACGGCTGGGTCGAGTTCCTCGACACGGCCGCCGCGGGGGACCGGTAAGTTACTATCCGCGCTGGTCAGTGACTGACCACCCTTCAAACGGGAGCGCACCGAGGCTGCGCTCTCGAATCCCGCCCAGGGCCGAGCCCTCCGGGCCGCAACCCGCTGGCACGCCCGCTGCAGCCCCAAGCGCCCGTGTCGACTCGCGACGACAGGTCCATC
>DASSSH010000371.1:0-5123 GCA_035708525.1 Candidatus Methylomirabilota bacterium | reverse complement strand
GACCTGGACGAGGGCCCGCTTGAGGGTTGTGAGAAGCGCCTGGCTCGAGAGCGGCTTTGCGAGGTAGTCGATGGCCCCGGCCCGGATCGCGCGAACGATCCGATCGGGCTCACTTGCGCTCGACAGGGCGATGGCCAAGGTGTCCGTGCCGGCGAGAGTAAGTTCGCGCAACAGGTGGAATGCTTCCTCGCCAAGCTGGTCCAGGTCCAGCAGGACCGCGAGCGGTCGGAGATTGGAGATGAGGGCCAAGGCTTCGGGCCCCGTTCGGGCGACGAGAGGGCGATGCCCGGCGTGCTCGACCAGTTTTTCCAGGCTCTCCCTGCTCCTGGCATTGCTGTCGACGATCAGGATCGAGGTGGCTTTCATGAGGATCGCGGGACTTTCGGGCTTGACCGGCGAGGCGAAGTAGGGATAGTCATACCGCGGCCATGAGAATCCTGGTGGTCGAGGATGAGCCCGCGGTGGCCGAGTTCCTGGCCGAGGCCATCAGGGACGGGGGCCACGAGGCGCTCGTGGCTCTGGACGGCGCGGAGGCGCTGGACCTGATCGAGGCGACGCCGGTGGACGGCGTCTTCCTGGATCTCGTCATGCCAGGCATCAGCGGACTCACCCTGCTGACCCAGCTTCGAAGCCGTCATCCGCATCTCCCGGTCGTCGTCATCAGCGCCCACGCGACCGATGAGACGGCCGCTCGGGCTAAAGAACTAGGCGCTGCCGCAGTACTCGAGAAACCGGCTGCCCTGGCGCAGCTGAGCGAGATCCTCTCCCGGCTTCAATCCGGCGGCTGATGCCGCCGCTGCCCGCCCACCTATCGTCGTTGACGATACTGGCGTGCGGGGAGTTAGTATGGGGCATCCCCTGGGAAAAGCAATACCCAAATTGGCCATGTTTCGAGAAATCTTGACCGTCTGATGGGCATTTCCTTACCCAATCACTTGGATGCCTTGACGCTGCGCGGCGCCAGAACGCACAATAACCCCTCATGAGCACGAGGTTCCCGACGATCACGGAGGAAGCGCTCCAGGCGCTCCGCAAGCGGATTGGCGAGCCGGTGCCGCGGCCCGAGCCCTACATCGAGATTGCCTCGCGCGACGCCATCCGGCATTGGGCGCACGGCATCGGCGATCGCAACCCCTTCTGGCTCGCCACCGGCATCGCGCCACCCACCATTCTGTTCGCCATGGATCGCATTGTCTCCGGTTATGTGGGCGGGCTCCCGGGCATTCACGCCATGTACGCGGGCACCGATTTCCGGTGGCGGCGGCCAATCCGGGAAGGGGAGCGCATCGTCGGCGAGAGCGTGCTCCAGGAGCTCGTGGAGAAGCCGTCAGCCTTCGCGCGACGCGCCATCCAGCAGATCTACCGGACGACCTTCACCGCCTCAGGTGGGGACGTCGTCTGCGTGGCCGATTCGTGGTGCTTCAGGACGGAGCGGGACACGGCGCGGGAGCGCGGCAAGTACGCGGCCACGAAGCGTCCGCGCTACACGCCCGAAGAGATCGAGCGTATCCGCGCCGCCTACCGCGACGAGGAGATCCGCGGCCGAGCGCCGCGCTTCTGGGATGAGGTCAGGATCGGCGAGGCGCTCCCGACGGTGTGCAAGGGTCCGCTCACCGTCACCTCGGTCATCGCCTTCGTCCAGGGGTGGGGCAGCCTCTACGTGCGTGCCCACGGCCTGGCCTTCGACCTCTTCGCGCGCCATCCGGCCCTCGGCATCCCGAATGAGTTCGGGGTTCCCGAGCCGCCGGAGCGCGTGCACTGGGACGAGCCGTTCGCCCGCGCGGTGGGGGTGCCCGGCGCCTACGATTACGGCCCGGAGCGGGTGGCCTGGCTCGGCCACGTGGTGACCAACTGGATGGGCGACGATGGCCAGCTGCGACGTTTGAATGCCCAGGTGCGGCGCCACAACCTCATCGGCGACGTGACGTGGTGTCGTGGCAGGGTCACCGGCAAGCGCGAGGCCGACGGTGAGGCGCTGGTGGATGTGGAGCTCATGGCCAAGAACCAGCGCGGCGAGACCACGGCCCAGGGCGGCGCTACGGTAGCGCTGCCGCGGCGCGCGAGCTAGACGGTGACGACCGCCGCCCTGGCGCTGGCCGCTTTCACTGCCGGCCTCCGCTTCGAGGACATCCCCCGCTCTGTCGCGGAGAATGCGGCCCTGCGCGTCCTCGACACCCTGGGCTGCGCGCTGGCGGCCGAGAGCGAGGACTTCAGCGTCCCGGTCCTGGACCTGATCCGATCCTGGGGTGGAAACGGAGGCTGCACGGTCTGGGGCTCCAACCTCACGGCCTCACCCCCGTGGGCGGCGCTTGCCAACGGCTGCCTGGCCCATGGGCTGGACTTCGACGACACCCACGCCGAATCGGTGACCCATGCCTCGGCCGTGCTGGTACCCGCCGTCCTGGCGCTCGCCGAGACGGAAGGCCTCGATGGCCGCGCGGCGCTGACGGCGCTCGTGGCGGGCTATGAGGCAATCACGCGGCTCGGGGCGGTCGCGCCCGGTCGGTTTCACGCGCGGGGCTGGCATGCCACGGCAGTCTGTGGCACGTTCGCGGCGGCGCTCGCCGCGGGAAAGTGTCTCGGCCTCGATGCCTCGCGGCTCACCGCCGCGCTCGGCATCGCTGCCAGCCAGGCCTCGGGGGTGTTGGAGCACCTCGAAGACGGTTCGTGGGTCAAGCGCCTGCATCCGGGCTGGGCCGCTCACTCCGGCGTTCTTGCAGTCGGGTTGGCGCGCGGCGGCTTCACCGGGCCGGCGACCGGACTCGAAGGCCGGTTCGGTTTTTACCGGGCGGCTCTGGGAGAGGTCCCGGACTTCCAGCGGATCTTGAAGAATCTGGGGGATAGCTGGGAGACCCTCAACATCTCGTTCAAGCTCTATCCGTGCTGCCACCTCAATCACTCTTTCATCGACGCACTGGTAAGCCTCAAACGCGAGCACGGGGTCTCGGCCGAGAGCGTCCAGGAGATCGAGTGCCTCGTCCCTGAGGGCGAGGTGGCTATCGTGTGCGAGCCGGCGGCGGCCAAGCGGCGGCCCCGCACTGCCTACGATGCCAAGTTCAGCCTGCCGTTCGCCTTGGCCGCCGCCCTGGTGGACGACCAGGTCGGGGTTGGCTCGTTCGGCGCCGAGCGACTCGACGACGCACGACTGCTGGCGCTGGCCGAGCGGGTCCGCTACTCGGTGGATCCACATTCGACCTATCCGCGGACGTTCCCCGGCTGGGTCCGGGTCCTTGGCCGGGACGGCTCCCGGCTCGAGGCGCGCCAGGAGTCCCAGCGTGGCGGCCCGGAGTCTCCGGTTCCGGCCTCGGACATCGTCAAGAAGTTCCGGGAGAACGCGCGGCGCGCGCTGCCGGATGACCGCGTGGAGAGGCTCCAGACCGCGGCCCTCGGGCTCGCGGATGCCCGTGACGTCCGCTCGCTGCTGGCCGCCTGCCGCATTGACGCCTCTGATCCCTCTCCCTCTGGGAGACGGGGTGCGAGCTGAGCGGCGGGCGCGCTGCCGCCAGGCACGCGCGCCGCGAGGCGAGCGGTGAAATGGCTCGAGCATTAGGGTGAGGGAAGCGCCGGGTCCGCTCGAAGGGCTCACCGTCGTCGAGCTGGGCGGCTTCATCTCCGCGGCGTATGCGGCCCGGTGCCTGGCCGACCTCGGCGCGCGGGTCATCAAGGTGGAGCCGCCCGAGGGGGATCCGGCGCGACGCCACGGCCCATTTCCGGCAGACGCTCCACATCCGGAGCGGAGCGGCCTCTTCTGTCTGCTCAACACCAACAAGCTGGGAGTCACGCTCTCGCTCGATTCTCCTGCCGATCGCGCCGCGCTCGCGGGATTGCTCGAAGGAGCCGATGTTCTGATCGAGAATCTCCATCCCGACGAGCTGGCGGCGGCGGGCCTCTCGCCCGAGTTGACAGCCGAGCGCTACCCGCGTCTCGTCCACGGCTCGATCACGGCCTTCGGTCACCGTGGGCCGTGGCGGCATTTCCGCGGCCAGGCCCTCCAGGCTGGCGCGGCGGGTGGGGCCAGCCTGGTCATCGGTGAGCCTGGCCGGCCGCCGCTGCCGCTGCCGTGCTCGCAGCCGGACTTCCAGGCGGGGATCAATGCCGCAGCCGGCATTCTGCTCGCGCTGCTCGCCCGCCGGCGCATCGGCCGGGGACAGCACGTGGACGTGGCCTCGACCGACGTGATGGCGTTCTACGGTGGCATCACCTCGCCGCTCTATACGGCGACCGGGCTCGAGTGGAAGCGCGCCGGCCATCGCGCCTCGGGCTCGGGCGGGTTCTACCCGTACACGATCCTGTCTACGCGCGACGGCTACCTCTGCATGATCACTCGCTCGGGTCAGCCGTGGAAGCGCTTCCTCGACGCCCTGGGATCGCCGGCGTGGAGCGCCGACCCGCGTTATCGGGATCGCGCGGCGCTGGGCCGACAGTATCCGGACGAGGGCGACCGACTCCTGGCGCCCTATCTCGCGGAGCGCTCCAGCGCTGAGCTTCAGGAAATCTGCCGAGGATTGGCCATCCCCTTTGCCATGGTGCGGAGCGCCGCCGAAGTGATGGCCTGCCCGCAGCTCTCCGCGCGTGACTTCTGGGTGAGTGTGGAGCGCGCCGAAGTCGGCCGCCTCCGCTACCCCGGCGCGCCCTGGCGGTTCTCGGCGACACCCTGGCGGATTCGGCGACCAGCGCCCCTGCTCGGAGAGCACAGGGCGGAGGTCCTTCGGCCCCCTCACCCTCCCCTCTCCCCAGAGGGGAGAGGGTCTCGGGACCTCCAGGGTGAGGAGGCGAGGGGATCGGCTACGTCGCGCCCGCTGGATGGCATCCGCGTCGTGGACTTCGGCTGGGTGGCGGTGGGACCGGTGCTCTCCAGTCTGCTGGCCGAGTTCGGTGCCGAGGTGATCAAGGTCGAGTCCTCGCGCCGGCTGGACTACTGCCGGCTCATCCCGACGCCGCTGCGGGAAGATGAGCGGGTCGCGGAGGCTCTGGCCGAGCGTGCGGCCGAGGTGGACAGCGTGCCGCTCTTCCACCAGTACAACCGCGGCAAGCTGGGCGTCACGGTGGATCTCCGCCATCCGGCGGCGCCCGCCTTGCTCAAGCGGCTCGTCTCGCGGAGCGACATCGTGGTAGAGAATTTC
>DASSSH010000370.1:0-23667 GCA_035708525.1 Candidatus Methylomirabilota bacterium | reverse complement strand
CCTGTGCAAGCGGCTCGGCGTGCCCTTGGCGGTGCTCCCGAAGGTGCTCCCCTCGGTCGGGATCTTCGGTGTGACCGCCGCCGACGGGCCGTTGCCCACCGGCATCCCCGTGGCCGGCATCGCGGGCGATCAGCAGGCGGCGCTCTTCGGCCAAGCCTGCGTCGAGCCGGGCATGGCGAAGAACACCTACGGCACGGGCTGCTTTGCGCTGCTCAATACCGGGGGGCGCGCCGTGGGCTCCCAGCGCGGGTTGCTGACGACGGTCGCGTGGACGATGGACGGAGGGACGTCCTACGCGCTCGAGGGTGCCGTCTTCGTCGCGGGAGCCGCCGTCCAATGGCTGCGCGACGGGCTCGGCATCATCAGCGCGGCGGCGGAGAGTCAGGCCCTCGCCGCATCCGTGCCCGACACCGGCGGGGTGTATCTCGTCCCCGCCTTCGTCGGCCTGGGGGCGCCTTACTGGGATCCCTACGCCCGAGGCACCCTGGTCGGGCTCACGCGGGGCAGCACGCGCGCTCACATCGCGCGCGCGGCGCTAGAGGCCATCGCCTTCCAGAGCCGCGACGTGCTCGACACCATGGTCCAGGAGTCGGGCGTGCCGGTGCGCAGCCTGCGCGTGGATGGCGGGGCAGCGGCCAACGATTTCCTGTGCCAGTTCCAGGCCGACCTGCTGGATGTCGAGGTGCTGCGCCCGGCGGTGACGGAGACCACCGGGCTCGGCGCCGCCTATCTGGCCGGCGTGGGCGCCGGGCTCTGGAAGAGCGGGGACCTGGCCGCGCGCTGGAAGCTCGGCCGCCGGTTCACGCCGGGCATGCCGGCCGACGCGCGGGACGCGGCCTACGACGGGTGGCGCCGCGCCGTCGAGCGGTCGAAGGGCTGGGCGCGGCCGTAACGGTTCGAGTGCATCGACGAAGCACCCACGAGGAGGAGGACCCGATGAAACGATTGGTTACCATCCTGGCGCTGCTCGCCTTGGGCACGCTCACCATTCCTGCCGGCGCGGCCTGGGCGCAGGCGCCCATCGAGGGCGAGCTCAACATGATCACGCCGGTCTCCAAGTTCATCCACGACGCGGCGCTCAAGGCGTTCGCCGACTACGCCAAGGAGAAGTGGGGCGTCACGGTCAAGGTGAGCGCCATTCCGGCGGGGACGCCGGTGGCCTACGGGCGCATCGTCGAGTGGAAGGGCAAGCCCGACGTGGACATCTTCTGGGGTGGCGAGTCGGCGCTCTTCGAGGACCTGGCCGACAAGAAGCTGCTCCAGAAGCTCGAGCTGTCGCGGGAGGCGTGGGAGTCCATTCCCGTCTCGATCGGCAAGCCCAAGCCCATTCCGCTCAAGGACAAGGACGGCTATTGGGTCGGGACGGCCCTCGAGCCCTACGGGCTCGTCTACAACCCCAAGCGGATCCAGCGGCTCGGCGCGCCCGAGCCGAAGGATTGGGACGACCTGCTCAATCCGAAGCTCAAGGGCGAGGTGGCCCAGTGCGCTCCCACGCGGTCATCGTCGTCCAACGCGACGTACGAGGTAATCCTCTCGCTGCACGGGGAGGACAAAGGATGGGATTGGCTGCGGAAGCTCGCGGGCAACACCGGGCACTTCACCGCCCGCAGCCGTGACGTGCCGACCGTGGTGGCCAAGGGGGAGTTCGCGGCGGGCTTCGCGGTGCCCTCCTACATGGCCTTCGAGGAGAAGCTGGCGGGCTTCGACCTCAAGTTCGTGGCGCCCAAGAACGCCTTCGTGACGCCGGAGCCCATGGCCATCCTGGCCGGGTCGCGCAATCCCAAGGCCGCGCGCGCCTTCATCGAGTTCCTCCTGACCGAGCGCGGGCAGCGCGTGTTCATGGAGCGGGGCCTCTTCCCGATCACTCCCAAGTACAAGGTCCAGGGCGCGCCCGGCTCGACGGCGGAAATGGCCGTGGAGTTCACGGGCGGCGTGCGCTCGTACTTCGACCGCGACGTGTCCAATGTCTATGACGAGGCTGTGGCCAAGAAGCGGTCGGAGGCGCTCAAGACGAAGTACCGCTCGGACATCGAGGCTAAATGGGACGAGTTGAAGAAGTAGCGACGCGGCCCCGGGTCGGTCTCGTCGTGGGGGACCCCAGCGGGATCGGCCCGGAAGTCCTGGCCAAGACCCTCGCCCTGCCCGCGACGCTGGCGGCGTGCCGCGCGTTCGTGATCGGCGACGCACGGATCATCGCACGTGGCGCCGAGGCGGCGGGTGTGTCGCTGCCGCCCCGTGTGCAGGTCATGGACTTGAAGAACTGTCCGCCCGAGGAGGTGGCCGTCGGCCGCGCTACGGCCCGGACCGGCAAGGCCGCGGGGGAGGCGCTGGAGTTCGCGGTGCGCATGGCGCAGCACGGCGACCTGGACGGCATCGTGTACGCCCCGCTGCACAAGCGGGCGCTCCACGACGCCGGCTACGGGTTCGAGGACGAGCTGCACCTGCTCGCCCACTGGCTGGGCTGTGAGGAGTTCGGGGAGATCAACGTGCTCGACGAGCTCTGGACCTCGCGCGTCACTTCCCACATCGGGCTTGCCCGAGTCGCCCGGGAGCTCTCGGTCGAGCGCGTGCTGGCCGCGATCCGGCTCATCCATCGGGAGCGGCGCCGGGCGGGCACCGAGAGGCCGCTGATCGCCGTCGCCGCCTTCAATCCCCACGCAGGAGAGGGAGGCCTCTTCGGGCGCGAGGAGGAGGCCATCATCGCTCCCGCAGTGGCTTGCGCCCGCGCCGAGGGCATCGAGTGCGACGGGCCCATCCCGGCGGACACCGTGTTCGTTCGAGCCCGGCTGCGCGAGTTCGACGCCGTCGTGACCATGTACCACGACCAGGGGCAGATCGCCATGAAGCTCCTGGGCTTCGAGCGCGGCGTGACCCTGGCCGGCGGGCTGCCCGTTCCCATCGCGACGCCCGCCCACGGCACGGCGCACGACATCGCCGGGCGCGGCGTAGCCAATTCCGGCGCGTTCCAGGCCGCGCTCCACCTGGCGGTGCGCATGGCCGCCCGATGAGCCCGCAGCGCCCATGATCATCAGTATCGCCGGCGTGGTGAAGCGGTTCGGCGCGGTGACGGCGGTGGATCGGGTCGACCTCACCGTCGCCGATGGCGAGCTGTTCACCCTGCTCGGGCCGTCGGGCTGCGGCAAGACGACTCTGCTGCGGCTGCTGGCCGGCTTCTACCAGCCGGACGCGGGGGAGATCCGTTTCGGGGACCGCGTCGTGACCCGGCTGGCACCCTATGAGCGCCGCATCGGGATGGTGTTCCAGAACTACGCCCTCTGGCCCCACATGACCGTGGCCGAGAACGTGTCCTATGGCCTGCGACTGAGAAAGCTCTCCGCCGGCGAGATCCAGGCGCGGCTGGCCGAGGGCCTGCGCAAGGTGAACCTGGCCGGCCTCGAATCACGCTATCCGGGACAGCTCTCGGGAGGCCAGCAGCAGCGGGTTGCGCTGGCCCGCGCGCTGGTGCTGAACCCGGACATCCTGCTGCTCGACGAGCCGCTGTCGAACCTGGATGCCAAGATCCGGGTCCAGGTTCGAACGGAAATCCGCCGGCTCCAGCAGGATCTCGGCATCACCACGATCTACGTCACCCACGACCAGGAGGAGGCCCTGTCGCTCTCCGACCGCGTGGCGGTGCTGAAGGACGGTCGCGTGCTGCAGGTCGGGGTGCCCAAGGAGCTCTACGAGCGCCCGCGCACGCGCTTCGTGGCTGATTTCGTCGGCACGAACAACCTGGTGCCCGGCGAGGTGGAGGCCCGGCGCGGCGAGGCCCTCGTGGTGCGCACGCTGCTGGGCCCGCTCCAGGCGATTCCTAACGGCGCGATCACGGGCCGCTGCGTGCTGGCCATCCGCCCCGAGAACGTGGCGGTCTCGGTCGCCCCCGGGCCGGCCGCCGGCAACGGCAACGTGGTGCAGGGGCGGGTGTCGATCGTCTCTTATCTGGGCAACACCCTGCGGTACGACGTCGAGACCGAGGCTGGACCGATCCTCAAGGCCGATATCCGCGATCCCTGGCACCACGATCCCTTGCCCATCGGGCGCCCGGTCGCCCTCAGCTTCCCCGCCTCGGTTACCCTGGCCGTCTTGGACGATGTCTAGCAGGCCGCTGAAAAAGGCCCATCTGCTTCGTTGGCTCAGTCGCTGCCGCCCTCAACGTACAACCGCGTACGCCTCGGGCAGCAGTCTCCCTCGCCGCCTCGCATCTGGACCTTTTTGAGCGACCTGGGACCTCTTCTGCGTCGTGCCAGGACCCGCGCCCCGCTGGTCGTGGGCGTGGGGCTGATCTGGGCGTTCCTGCTCCTCTTCCTCGTCTACCCGCTGACGCGCGTCTTCTACGATTCGGTCACCAACGAAGCGGGCCATTTCACGCTGGCGAACTTCCACAGTTTTTTCACCGACCCGTACTATCTGCGGTCGCTCTGGAACTCGCTCGTCCTGGGGGTGGCGACGGTGATCACGTCGTCGATCATCGGCATCGCCATCGCGTTCCTGCTGGTGCGCTACGACTTCTGGGGCCGGAGCTTCTTCAGCTACCTGACCCTGATCCCGATCATCTCGCCGCCCCTGGTGGGCGTGCTGGGGTTCACCTTCATCCTGGGCCGGGCCGGCACGGTCAACGTGCTCTTGATGGACTGGCTCGACACGCTCAAGCCGGTGAACTTCCTCTACGGATTGCACGGCGTGGTGCTCGTTGAGACGCTGCACCTCTTTCCAATGATCACGCTCAATGTGGTGGACGCGCTGGGCAAGATCGATCCCTCCCTGGAGGAGGCGGCCGAGAGCGTGGGCGCACGGGGCTGGCGGAAGTTCTGGACGGTCACCCTGCCGTTGACGACGCCCGGCTATATCGCAGGCGCCCTGCTGGTCTTCATCTGGACCTTCTCGGACTTCGCGACGCCGCTGATCCTGGGCGTGCAGAACCTGCTGGCTCCGCAGGCCTACCTCAACATCGTCCAGTTCGTCGACCGGCGGATCTTCCGCATGGGGATCGTGATCTCGGCGCTCATGGTGGTCCTGGCGATCCTGTTCCTGCTGGCCGCCCGGCACTACGTCGGCCTCAAGGACTACTCCTCGCTCGCCTACTCCCGGATCGCGCGGCGCCGGCTCTCGCCCCTGCGGCAGGCGCTCGTCGTGGGATTCTTCAGCCTCGTGATGCTGCTCTCCTTCATCCCGTACATCGGCGTCACCCTGGCCTCCGTGGGGAAGGGGTGGGCCTTGACGCCCCTGCCGACGGCCTATTCGCTGCAGTACTACGAGCGCGTGATCGTGGAGACGCCGAAATACATCGTCAACAGCTTCCTCTACTCGGGGCTGGCTGTCACGCTCTGCATCCTGGTCGGTGTTCCCATCGCGTGGCTCCTGGGCCGCACGACGATCCCGGGACGGGGGACGCTCGATGCCATCAACACCCTGATCCTCGCGGTGCCGGGCACGGCCATCGGCATCGCCTACATCCGCGCGTTCCACTTCGACCTGCCGGGCTTCGACCGCGGCCTGACATCGTTCTGGATCATCATGCCCTTGGTGCTGGCCGTGCGGCGGCTCCCGTACACCGTGCGCGGGGCGTACTCCTCGCTCCTACTCGTGCACCGCTCGATGGAGGAGGCAGCGTCCAGCGTCGGCGCCACGGGTGCGCGCTCCTTCCGCGACATCACGCTGCCGCTCATCTGGAAAGGGATCCTCGTCGGCAGCCTCTTTTCCTTCATGACGTCGCTCCAGGAGGCCTCGGCCGTGCTCTTCCTGGCCCTGGGCGGCTGGGAGTCCATCACCAACGGGATCTTCGCCTTCTACATCGCCGGTAGCGCCAACGAGGCCGCTGCGCTCGGCGTGATCCTGATCCTGGTGGCGGCGGTCACGGTCGTCGTGATCAACCGCGTGGCGGGGGCGAAGATGGGCGGGGTCTTTGGCTAGCCGCCTTGTCTTCTGGCCCGCTGGAGGGTTCCCGTGAGCAACGTGTACCGGACGCCGGAGGAGCGCTTCGCCGACCTCCCCGACTTTCCCTTCGCTCCGCATTACGTCGAGCTCGACGGGCTGCGGATGCACTACCTCGACGAGGGGCGGGGCGAGCCCCTCCTGCTGCTCCATGGGGAGCCGACCTGGAGCTTCCTCTACCGGCGGATGACTCCCACGCTGCGGGGGCGCTTTCGCTGCGTGGCCCCAGACTATATCGGCTTCGGCCGCTCCGACAAGTGGACGGATGTGGGAGCCTACAGCGTGGCGCGGCATTTCACCTTTCTCGAGCGCTTCGTCGCCGCCCTCGACCTCCATCGGATCACGGTCGTGGTGCAAGACTGGGGTGGGCCGCTGGGCCTCTATTATGCGATCCGGCACCCGGAGCGGATGGCGCGCCTGGTGATCCTCAACACGGGACTCCTCTCGGGGGAGGGCGAGACCCTGACGCCGGGGCTGCAAAGCTGGCGCGAATACGTCCAGCGCACGCCCGATCTGCCGATCGGTCTGATCCTCAAGCGCGCCATCGGGAAGCGCTACGAGCTGGCCCCCGAGGTGGTCGCCGCCTACGATGCGCCCTTCCCGACCCCCGAGTCCAAGGCGGGGGCGCGCGCGTTCCCCGCGATTATCCCGACCTCCCCCGACGCTCCGGGCGCGGCGGAGATGCGCGAGACCAAAGCCGCGCTGGCGAAGTGGGACAAGCCCACTCTGGTGTGCTTCAGCGACGCCGATCCCGTCTTCCCGCCCCAGGTGGGCGAGGGGCTCGCGCGGCTCATTCCGGGGGCCCGCTTCACGCTGATTCGCGGCGCCGGGCACTTTCTCCAGGAGGAAAAGGGGCCCGAGATCGCCGCGGAGATCCTCCGCTTTGTACTTGACTGACGGCTCGCTTCTGAGGGCTTGTCTCGGGAAATCAAGCACTTGGCTTCGCTTGTCAGGCCCGAATCGCTGTGATAGTGTTCCTATTCACATGACGTACCCACGACCCCGCTAACGGTGCGCGCGCGATGGCGGAGGAGCCCTCGCCCTGGCGGTCGCTGGGCATGCTCGCCTCCGTGGGCATCACCTTCGTGGTGGCCACGGCCGGGGCGACCATCGGCGGATACTTCGTGGACCGATGGCTCGGCACCACCCCATGGTTCACGTTGATCGGGATCGTCGTGGGCGTCGCCGCGGGATTTCGCGATCTCTTTCGGTCGATCAGGGAAGCGGAGAAACAGGAGCGCGATGGGTCTTGATCTGGTCGCACGCGTGAGCCGCACATCGCTCGTGCTGCTGGTGCCGCTGGCGCTGGCCGGCGGGCTGCTGGGCGGTGCCGCCGGCGCGCTCGGCACCGCCGCCGGGGGGCTGCTCTCCCTCGCGAGCTTTCGCTGGCTCGCGCGCGGTGTGCGGAGCGCGGGAGCGTTCTTCGCCGGCGGCCGCGCCCACCCGCTCTGGGTGATCGGGCTGGGGCTGCGCTACACGGTGCTCTTCGGCGCTATCGCCCTGCTCCTCGCGACCCGAGCCGCCCATCCCGTCGGGCTCCTGGCGGGCTTGTCGATCTTGCCCTCCGTCGTGATCATCCTCGGGCTGCGCGCCGCCCGGACCACCGTGTAACGGATCCGCGATGGAAGCCATCGAGCATCCACCGCTCGTGAGCCTGACGCGGCTCGGCGTTCCCGACCACGTGCTCTACGCCTGGGTCGTCATGGGTGTGCTGGTCGTGCTCTCGCTCGTCGCTGCCCGCAACCTGCAGCTCGCGCCCCGAGGCGTCCAGAACTTCATGGAAATGGTGCTGGAGCAGTTCCTGACCCTCCTGGACGACGTGATCGGTCACGAGGGACGCCGCTACCTACCGCTCATCGCCACGCTCGGCCTGTTCATCCTCACCTCGAATCTGCTGGGGCTGATCCCGGGCTTGATGGCGCCGACGTCGAATCTGAACACCACCGCGGCCTGCGCGCTCATCGTGTTCGTGACCTACCACATCATCGGCATCCGTAAACAGGGCTTCCTGACCTATCTCAAGCACTTCTGTGGCCCGGTGCCGTGGCTGGCGCCGCTCATGTTCCCCATCGAGCTGGTCAGCCACATGGCGCGCCCCCTGTCCCTGTCCCTCCGGCTGTTCGGGAACATGTTCGGCGGTCACGTGCTGCTGGCCATCATCTTCCTGCTCACGGGGCTGGACGGGCTGCTCGGCTGGGCGCTCTCGGGCAAGCTCGGGGCGATCCTGCTCGGGTTGCCTGGGGGCGTCGTGCTGATCGCCTTCACGGTGGGGTTCCTGCTCCCGTTGAAGATCCTGGTGGCATTCCTGCAGGCGTTCATCTTCTGCATGCTGTCCATGCTCTACATTGCCGGCGCCGTCGAGGAAGCCGAGCACCATTAGTCGTTCACCACTACTAAGGAGGAAGAGTCGTGCGACGCTCACTGATGCTGACGCTGATGACGTGGTCGCTTCTCTCCATTCCGCGCCTGGCCTTCGCCGCCGAGGGCGCGACCGGCGGCTGGGTAGGGCCCTTCGCGGTGCTCGCGGCCGGCCTCGGTATGGGGCTGGCGTCGGGACTCTGCGGGCTGGGGCAGGGCCGGGCGGCGGCTTCCGCCGTGGACGCGATCGCGCGGCAGCCCGGCGCGGCCGGCCGCATCCAGACCGTGATGATCATCGGTCTGGCGCTCATCGAGTCGCTGGCGCTGTACGTGTTCGTGATCGCCGCAATCCTGCTCTTCGTCCAGCCCGTAAAGTAGCGGTGTGCGGGCGTTCCGGCCTCGGGCCGGGGCGCCCGTCGCCGTCCCGGCCGCACGGCGGACCAGAACGGTCGCGAACGGAATGACTCGACGCTCCCAGTTCAAGATTCCGCGGATCCCGGAGATGACGGTCCGCCGCCTCTCCGTGTACACCCGCTGTCTGCTCCAGCTGGAAGAGGACGGCGTCAAGACCATCTCCTCCCAGGAGCTGGCCGAGCGCTTCAGCCTCAACTCGGCTCAGGTGCGGAAGGACCTCGCGTACTTCGGCGAGTTCGGCGTGCGCGGCATCGGCTACTACGTCTCGGGCCTCAAGGCCGAGCTGCAGAAGATCCTCGGGCTCGACCGCGAGTGGCAGGTGGCCTTGGTCGGATTCGGCAATCTGGGGTCGGCGCTCTTCCACTACAAGGGGTTCGCGCGGCAGGGCTTCCGGATCTCGGCCGTCTTCGACGATGACCCGGCCAAGTGGGGCAAGGCCGTCGACGGCGTGACGATCCAGCCGCTGCGGGACCTGCCGCGCGAGGCCAAGGCGCGCAACCTGCAGATCGCCATCGTGGCGGTGCCCGCCGACTCGGCGCAGCCGGTGACGGAAAAGCTCGTGGCCGCCGGCATCAAAGCGATCCTGAACTTCGCGCCCGGCCGCATCAAGGCGGGCAAGGACGTGCGACTCAAGAACGTGGACCTGGCCATCGAGCTGGAGACGCTGAGCTTCTATCTCGCCCGGAGCCCGCGGTAGCGCGCCCCGCGGGCGGGGAGTTTGACGCCAGCGCCCGCTGGTGGTACCGGTAGACGAGTTGCGCGTTCCGCAGCACGTGATGCTCGTATCGGCGTCCGAGTCCGCGCTGTCCCGGTGGGCCGCCCTGCAGGAGCTCTCGGCGGCCATCACCAAGGGAGCTCCCTGCCTGCAGGCCGATGGACTCTGGGGCTCGGCACGCGCCTTGGTCGTGGCGGCCCTGCTGCGCGACACGGGCCGCCCGGCGGTGCTGCTCACCGCCGGCGCCCCCGAGCGGCACCGCGCCTCGCTCGACCTCGCCTTCTTCCTCGCCTCCCTCGGCGGGGCCCCGGACCGTGTGCTCGAGTTCCCGTCCGGGCCTGCCGTGTCCTGGCGCGGTGGCCGGCACCGGGAGCCTGACGCCGAGCGCGCGCTCTGCTGCCATCGTCTGCTGAGCGGCGGCGCCGTCGCCGTGGTCGCGACGCCCTCGGCCCTCTCGGTGCCGCTGCCGGCTCCGGACGAGTTCCGGGCTCTCACCTTCAGCCTGGGGGTGGGGCAGAGTGTGAGTCGCGAGCATCTGCTGGCGCGGCTCGACGCGGCCGGCTACGAGCGGGTGGAAACCGTCGTCGAAGTCGGTCAGTGGAGCCTGCGCGGCGGCATCGTGGACATCTTCTCCCCGACTCACGACCGCCCGGCGCGTGCCGAGTTCTTCGGGGACGATGTCGAGTCACTGCGCCTCTTCGATCCGACCACCCAGCGCTCGGTCGAGTCGGCTCCGGAGCTGGTGGTCCTCCCCCTCAGGGCGAAGGGCGCCGAGGCGGCCACATTGACCGCCTATCTGCCCGCCGACACCCTCGTGGTCCTCGAGGATCCCGCCGTGCTGGAGGCGCCGCCCGACGACGCGCCCGCGGCGGAGCCGCTCCAGAGGCTGCTCGGCGGCTACCAGCGGCTGGAGATGCCGCTGCTCCAGCGCGGCGCGGCGGGACCAGCCCGGGTCGCGATGGGCACGCGCTCGGTCGGCGGCTTCCGCGGCCAGTTCAAGACGCTGGCCGCCGAGATCCGCGGCTGGCGCGCCGAGGGCTTCATCGTCCGGCTGGTCGTGGACGACGAGCACCAGGCCGCGCGGGTGAGGGGCCTCCTGGCCGAGCACGACTTGGAGCCCTGGCCTGGCGCCGGCCTCTGGAGCGCCGAGGGGCTGGGTGTCGTCGTCGGCGAGTGCTCGGCGGGCTTCCAGCTGCCCGCCCTCGGCCTCATCCTGCTGTGCGAGGAGGAGGTCTTCGGCGCCCAGCGCCGTCGCCTCCGCCGGCCGCGCTTCCAGCGCGGCGCCGCCATCGCCGCGTTCACCGATCTCGGGCCCAACGATCTGGTGGTCCACGAACAGCACGGCATCGGCCGGTATCATGGCCTGCGAACCCTGCACACGGACGGGCGCGACGCCGACTTCCTGCTGCTGGAGTATGCCGAGGGCGGACGGCTCTACCTGCCCGTGGAGCGCCTCGATCTCATCTCCAAGTACATGGGGGCGCCCGAGGGAGCGGCGCGGCTCGACCGGCTGGGCGGCGGCGCCTGGCAGCGGGTGAAGGAATCGGTCCGGGCCGCTCTTCGGGAAATGGCCGAGGATCTCCTGAAACTCTACGCCTCGCGCTCCGTGGCGGAGCGGCCGCGATTCTCGCCGGATACGCCGTGGCAGGCGGAATTCGAGGCGGCCTTCCGGTTCGAGGAGACGCCGGACCAGCTCCGAGCCATCGAGGAGGTCAAGGCCGACATGACGGGCACGTCCCCGATGGATCGACTCGTCGCGGGCGACGTGGGCTATGGCAAGACCGAGGTAGCGCTGCGCGCGGCCTTCAAGGCCGTGACGGACGGGCGCCAGGTGGCGGTGCTGGTGCCGACGACGGTCCTGGCGCAGCAGCACTTCAACACCTTCGCCGAGCGGTTCGGACCCTTCCCGGCCCGGGTCGAGCTGCTCTCCCGGTTCCGGACGCCCAGAGAGCAGAAAGCCGTCGTCGCCGGGCTGGCCGCTGGGACCGTGGACGTGGTGATCGGCACTCACCGGCTCCTCTCGAAGGACGTGCACTTCAAGAATCTGGGCCTGCTGGTCGTGGACGAGGAGCACCGCTTCGGCGTCGCGCACAAGGAGCGGATCAAGCGGCTGCGCACGGCCGTGGACGTGCTGACGCTGACGGCCACGCCGATCCCGCGCACGCTCTACATGTCGCTCTCCGGCGTCCGCGATCTCTCGATCATCGAGACGCCGCCGCTGGCCCGACTGCCGGTGGAGACCGTGGTGACGGCGTTCAGCCGGGCCGTGATCAAGGAGGCGATCGACCGCGAGCTGGCCCGAGGGGGTCAGGTGTTCTTCGTCCACGACCGCGTGCAGTCCTTGCCGTCCATGACCGCATTCATCCAGCACCTCTGCCCCGACGCGCGCGTCGTGATGGGCCACGGGCAGATGGGCGAGCGGGAGCTGGAGGCCGTGATGGTCAAGTTCGTCGACGGCCAGGCCGACGTGCTGGTCTCGACGGCCATCGTGGAGTCTGGGCTTGACATTCCCGCCTCCAACACCATCATCATCAATCGGGCCGATCGCTTCGGGCTCGCGCAGCTCTACCAGCTGCGGGGGCGGGTCGGCCGCGAGCGCCAGCAAGCGTACGCGTATCTGCTGATCCCGGCGGATGGCCGCCTGGACGAGATCGCCCAGCGCCGCCTGAGGGTCATTGAGGAGATGACGGAGCTCGGTGTCGGCTTCCGGCTGGCGATGCGGGATCTCGAGATCCGGGGCTCCGGGAACCTGCTGGGCGCGGCGCAGCACGGGCACATCGCGGCCGTCGGGTTCGATCTTTACACGAAGCTCCTGGCCGAGGCCGTGAGAGAATTGAAGGGCGAGCCGCCGGCCGAGGCGGTCGAGCCGGTCATCAGCGCGGAGGTGGAGGCGCTCCTTCCCGAGGGTTACGTGCCCGAGGTCAACCAGCGGCTGGCGCTCTACAAGCGTCTCACCGAGGCCGAGGGCGCCCAGGCGCTCGCCGAGATCCGGGCCGAGCTGGCCGACCGCTTCGGTCCCCCGCCGCCGGCCGCGGAGGCGCTGCTCGAGGTGGTGGCGCTGCGCGCGGCGGCGAAGCGCCTCGGCGTGGAGCGGATCGAGGCGCGGGGCGGGCGGGCGATCCTCGCGTTCGCGCCCTCGACGCCCGTGACCCCGGAGCGAATCATGGAGAGCATCGCGCGCAGTCGTGGAGGCATGACCTTGAAGAACGAGTACACGGTGGAAGCGCGGATCCCCCAGGGGCCATGGCCGGCGGTGCGCGATGCCCTTGACACCTTGCTCGGGTCGCTGGCATGACCCGGCGGCCGGGCCTGGCCGTACTGCTCATCACCCTGGTCCTGGCGGCGGGCTGCTCGATCCCTTCCTGGGTCCCGCTCATCGGTAAAGACAAGCCCAAGCCTGGCGCCACACCGGTCGCCAAGGCTGAGCCCGCGCCCGTCCCACCGGCGGCCCCGCCGCTGCTGGGGACGAAGCACGAATCGGTGCTGCCGACCGACGGCGTGCTCGACCGCGTGATCTGCGTCGTCAATAACGACGCGATCACGCTCTACGAGCTCGAGGAGGCCGAAGCCCAGTACCTCTACGAGAGCAAGGAAGCCCCGCCCGACGGCGAGGCTCTCAAGGCGCTGCGCGACAAGCTGCTCAACCTGATGATCGAGAACCGCATCCAGCTCCAGCAGGCCGAGAAGGAAAAGATCGTCATCGAAGACGGCGAGATGAACGACAACCTCTCGGAGGTCATGAAGAAGGTCAACGCCAAGAATCAGAAGGAGTTCGAGGACATCCTCAAGGCCAACGGGCTCACGCTGGAAGGCGTCAAGAAGCGGCTGAAAGAGCAGCTCATGGTCGAGCGCGTGAGGCGGCGCAAGGTCAACCTGCGCATCTCGGTCACCGAGGCCGAGATCGATCGCTACCTGGCCGAGAACCGCCAGAAGCTCGAGACGGGTCTCTCCTTCGAGGCGCGACACATCCTCTTCCTGCCCGACCCGAGCAAGGGGGAGGACGGCTGGGCGGAGGTCCGCAAGCGTGCCGATCACATCTATGCCCTCCTGCTGGAGGGGCGGGATTTCTCTGAGCTGGCCAAGGAGCACTCGGACGACGCCTCCGGCAAGGACGGCGGCCACCTGGGCAAGGTGAAGCGGGGCGAGCTGGCCCCGGACATCGAGGAGGCCATCCTCCGGCTCCAGGTCGGCGAGTCCTCGGCCCCGTTCCGGTCCCAGGTCGGCTATCACCTCTTCCATCTGGACGCGAAGGAGACGATGGCGGGCGAGGCCCTGGTCCAGGCCCGGAACCAGATTCGCGACATCCTGTACCGCCAGAAATACGACGCGCGACTGACCGAGTGGCTGTCGGAGATCAAGCAGCGGGCGATCATCGACATCCGGATGTAGGGCTCGATCACGCAGGTATATATATAGGGATGCAGGCCCGCCCCGGGGCCCGGCCGGGAGCCGCGAAAATCAGGTTGACAGCGCGCGCGGGCCTATGGGAAAGTGAGGAGCAGTAACGCGGCTGAGTACCTCGTAAACGATCAACCCGATACAATTAATCCCCCGGAGACGACCATCTCAGAGCCTAGCCCGAAGCGTACCTCGCCGAGGACGGACGTACCCCCCGATTCAGCTGGATCAGAAGCTGGAGGGGGAGGAGGCAAGAGGATGAATCTGTCCGAGCTCAAAGACAAGACCATCACCGACCTGAACAGCGTCGCCAAGGAGATGGGCGTTCAGGGGTTCAGCGGGCTCCGCAAGCAAGAGCTGATCTTCAAGATCCTCCAGGGCCAGGCGGAGCGGGACGGGCTGATCTTCGCCGAAGGCGTTCTCGAGGTTCTCCCGGACGGGTTCGGATTCCTCCGCGCGCCGGACTACAATTATCTGCCGGGTCCGGACGACATCTACGTCTCGCCCTCCCAGATCCGCCGATTCGACTTGCGCACCGGCGACACCATCTCCGGCCAGGTACGGCCGCCCAAGGATACGGAGCGCTACTTCGCCCTGCTGAAAGTCGAGGCGATCAATTTCGAGACGCCGGAGCAGTCCAAGGACAAGACGCTCTTCGACAACCTGACGCCGCTCTACCCCATGGAGCGGCTACGCCTCGAGCACGACTCGGAGAACCTGACGACCCGGACCATGGACCTGCTCTGCCCGATCGGCAAGGGACAGCGCGGGCTCATCGTGGCCGCGCCCCGCACCGGCAAGACCGTGCTGCTGCAGAACGTGGCCAATGCCATCGCCAAGAACCACCCCGAGGTCTACCTCATCGTCCTGCTCATCGACGAGCGGCCGGAAGAGGTGACGGACATGCAGCGCTCGGTCAAGGGCGAGGTGATCTCCTCGACCTTCGACGAGCCGCCGCAGCGCCACGTCCAGGTGGCCGACATGGTCATCGAGAAGGCCAAGCGGCTGGTCGAGCACAAGCGCGATGTCGTCATCCTGCTGGACTCCATCACGCGCTTCGCGCGCGCCCACAACGCGGTGATCCCTTCCTCCGGCAAGGTGCTGTCGGGTGGACTCGACGCCAATGCGCTCCAGCGGCCGCGGCGCTTCTTCGCCGCCGCCCGGAATATCGAGGAGGGCGGCTCGCTGACCATCATGGCGACGGCCATCATCGACACGGGCTCTCGGATGGACGACGTGATCTTCGAGGAGTTCAAGGGCACGGGCAATATGGAGGTCCACCTGGACCGGCGCCTCATGGACAAGCGCATCTTCCCGACCATCAACATCGAGCAGAGCGGCACCCGGAAGGAAGAGCTCCTGCTGGAGAAGGACGAGCTCCAGAAGGTCTGGCTGCTCCGCAAGGCGCTGTCCCAGCTGAACCCGGTCGAGGCGATGGAGCTCCTGCTCGACAAGCTCAAGATGACCAAGACGAACAAGGAGTTCCTGGCCCAGATGAACCAGATGGGGTAGGAGCCCGGCCTCCTGCCCGGCCCGCGGCCTCGATAACCGCCTCACCTCCTCGGCTCGTGCCCGTCCAGCGGGCAACCCCGCAATTTCTTGCGTTTTTCGCCTCCCCCTGCTATCATTTGTGATTCATTCGCCCTTACTCAGGAGGTGCGCCGTGAAGGCTGGCATTCATCCGGACTACATTGATACGACGATCACCTGCAACTGCGGTGAGGTCATCCATACCCGCTCCACCCAGCCCAATATCCGGGTGGAAGTCTGCTCCAAGTGCCACCCCTTCTTCACCGGGAAGCAGAAGTTCCTGGATACCGCCGGGCGCGTGGAGCGCTTCCAGCGGAAGTACAAGAGGAAGGGCGTCGCGGAGGGGTAGGGCCCGGCTCGGCGACTCGCCGCGCCCCGAGCCGAACGTTTCCCAGCAGCCGGTCTCACTCTCGTCCCGCGTCGCGGCGGCGCCGCGCCACCCCCGCCTCCCGCTGAGGGGCTGCCATGTTTGACAAGCTGCGTCAGATCGAGGAGCGCCACCGCGAGCTGACCCGTGCGCTGTCCGACCCCCAGGTGATCGGCCAGCCCCAGGTCTACGCGCGCACGGCCAAGGCCGCCGCCGACCTCGCCGAGACCGTCGAGAAGTTCGAGGAGTACAAGAAGGTGCTCGGGCGCATCTCCGAGGCCCGCCACATCCTGGCCGAGGACACTGACCGGGAGATGCGGGAGATGGCCCAGGCGGAAATCGACGATCTCACGAAGCGGCAGACCGCGCTGGAGGAAGAGCTGCGCGCGCTGCTCATCCCGCGGGACCCCAACGACGACAAGAACGTCTTCGTGGAGATCCGCGCTGGCGCGGGCGGAGATGAGGCGGGTCTCTTCGCCGCCGATCTGATGCGCATGTATACGAAGTACGCCGAGCGCCAGGGGTGGAAGGTCGAATCAATGGAGAAGCGCGAGACTGGCGTCGGAGGCTTCAAGGAAGTCATCCTGTTCATCCAGGGGCGGGGGGCGGGGAGCCGGCTCAAGTTCGAGCGCGGGGTGCACCGCGTCCAGCGGGTGCCCGCCACCGAGTCGAGCGGCCGCATCCACACTTCGACCGTGACTGTGGCCGTCCTGCCCGAGGCCGAGGACGTGGACATCAAGGTGGATGAGAAGGATGTGCGCGTGGACGTCTACCGCTCGTCGGGTCCCGGCGGCCAGGGCGTCAATACGACGGACTCGGCGGTCCGCATCACCCACCTGCCGACGGGGCTGGTGGTCACGTGCCAGGACGAGCGCTCCCAGATTAAGAACCGCGCCAAGGCCATGCGGGTGCTCAAGGCGCGCCTGCTCGAGCGCGCCCAGGAGGAGCAGGCCGCCGCCATCGCGGCCGATCGCCGCAGCCAGGTGGGCACGGGCGAGCGGAGCGAGAAGATCCGGACCTACAACTTTCCCCAGAGCCGGGTCACCGACCACCGGATCAACCTGACTCTGCATCGGCTCCCCGCGGTGCTGGAGGGTGATCTGGACGAGCTGATCGAGGCTCTGGCGGCCGAGGAGCAGAAGCAGAAGCTCGCGGCGGGGATCGTGTCGTGAGTCGCGCGCTCTCCGACGCCACCACGCTGGCGCTGCTCGGGGAGGGGACGGCGGCCCTCGCGGCGGTCGGCATTCCGACGGCGCGACAGGATGCCGAGTGGCTGCTGGCCTCCGTGCTCGGCGTGGATCGCCTCGCCCTCTACGTGGAGCCCGCCCGGGAAATCGCGCCGACCGTCGTGGCGCGCTATCGCGCCTGGGTCGACCGCCGCACCGCCCACGAGCCGCTGCAGTACATCCTGGGCTTCGAGGAGTTCCGCGGCCTGCGACTCGCCGTCTCGCCGGACGTGTTGATCCCGCGGCCCGAAACCGAGGGACTCGTGGAGTGGGCGATCGAGATTCTCGCCGATCGGGGTGAGGCCGCGGTCGCCGATCTCGGCACGGGCAGCGGGGCCATCGCCTGCGCGGTGGCTGCCACCCTGCCCGAAGCCGAGGTGTGGGCCATCGAACGGTCGCTCGGCGCGCTGGCGGTGGCCTTCGGCAATGTGCGACGGCTCGGCTTGGCCGATCGGGTGCGACTGCTGGCCGGCGATCTGTTCGAGCCCCTGGGCGCGGTCCGCGCGGGGCTGGACCTCGTGGTCAGTAATCCACCCTATCTGCCCACCGCCATCCTGGGCTCGCTGCCGCCCGAGGTCTCGCTGCACGAGCCACGAGTGGCGCTGGATGGCGGCCCCGACGGCATGGGAGTGATCCGCCGGATCATCGCCGGCGCGCCGGCCGCGCTCCGGCCAGGCGGCTGGCTGCTCATGGAGATCGGCGAGGAGCAGGCTGGACCGCTTGCCTCGCTCATGGCCGCCGAGGGCTTCAGTGGAATCCGGGCGCGGCACGATCTCCGGGGCGTCGAACGCTACATCGGCGGGCGCTGGGGCGAGACGAGCGACGGCGGGGCGCTGTCCGGACCGGCGGGGCGGAGCTGCTGATGGCGGCGCGTCTGGTCATCGAAGGTGGCACGCCGCTGCGGGGCGAGGTCCGAGTCAGCGCGGCCAAGAACGCCGCGCTGCCGGCGCTCTGCGCGGCGCTCCTGACCGCCCGCCCCGTGGAGCTCGAGAACGTTCCCGATCTGGCCGACGTGGTAACCACCCGCTCGCTGTTGGGGCGCCTGGGTGGCGAGATCTCCGCCGGCGCCGACGGCAGCACCGTCGTGCAGGTGCCCGAGGTCACCAGCCACGAGGCGCCCTACGAGCTCGTCTCCACCATGCGGGCCTCGGTGCTGGTCCTGGGCCCGCTCCTGGCCCGGGCGGGCGTCGCGCGCGTCGCCCTGCCGGGCGGCTGCGCCATCGGCGTGCGCCCCATCGATCAGCACCTCAAGGGTTTCCAGAAGCTCGGCGCCGAGATCACCATCAACCAGGGCTACGTGGAGGCGCGCGCGAGCCGCCTCAAGGGCGCGCGGATCACCACCGACCTGGTCACCGTGACCGGGACCGAGAACCTCATGATGGCCGCCGCCCTGGCGGAAGGCACGACGGTGCTGGAAAACGCGGCGCGCGAGCCCGAGGTCGCCGACCTGGCCCGGCTGCTGGTGGCCATGGGCGCCCGCATCGCCGGTGCCGGCACCGAGCGGATCGAGATCCAGGGCGTGCCGGAGCTCGGTGGGGCGCGGCACCGCATCATTCCCGACCGCATCGAGGCGGGCACCTTGCTCGTGGCAGGCGCCATCAGCCGCGGGGACATCACGATCACCGGTGCGGCGCCGCGCCATCTCACGGCGACGCTGGCGAAGCTCGAGGAGTGCGGGGCCACGATCACCGTGGACGGCGATCGCGTGCGCTGCCGGGGCCCCGAGCGGCCGCGGCCGGCCGATGTGATCACGAGTCCGTTCCCCGGCTTCGCCACCGACATGCAGGCGCAGTTCATGGCCCTGCTGGGCCTGGCCGACGGGCTGTCCAAGATCACCGAGACGATCTTCGAGAACCGCTTCATGCACGCGGCGGAGTTGTGCCGCATGGGCGCGCAGATCGAGACGGAGGGGCCCATTGCGGTCGTCCGCGGCGTCAGCGCCTACCAGGGCGCCCAGGTCATGGCGACCGACCTTCGCGCGTCGGCGTCCTTGGTCCTGGCCGGACTCGCGGCGCGCGGGACGACCCAGGTGTCCCGCGTCTATCACCTGGACCGCGGCTACGAGCGGCTCGAGGCCAAGCTCCAGGCCCTGGGTGCGCGAATCGAGCGGGTGCGTTGATGTTCGAGCCGAGAGGCGTAGCCGCGAGGCGAGTGCTGAGATGAATCCGCTCACCCTCGCCCTGCCGAAGGGCCGGCTGCTGGAGCCGGCGATCGCGCTGCTGGCCGGCATGGGGATCCGTGGCCTGGACAGCGACTCGCGACGGCTGCTGGTCTCCGACGAGAAGGCCGATCTCCGGTTCATCTTCCTCAAGCCGGCCGACATCCCGACCTACGTCGAGTACGGCGCGGCGGACCTCGGGATCGTCGGCAAGGACATCCTGCTCGAGCAGCAGCCCGACGTCTACGAACCGGTGGACCTGGGCTTCGGCTACTGCCGCCTGGTCGTGGCGGAGCCCCGGGAGCTCTGGGAGCGCGACGATCCCGCCAAGTGGTCGTGGGTGCGCGTGGCAACGAAGTACCCGACGCTCACCGAGCGCTACTTCTCCGAGCGCGGTATCCAGGTCGAGATCGTGCGGCTCGATGGGTCCATCGAGCTGGCGCCGCTGGTGGGACTGGCCGAGCGGATCGTGGATCTCGTCCAGTCGGGCGAGACGCTGCGGGCCAACGGGCTGGTCGAGGTCGCGGAGATCATGACCTCCACGGCGCGGCTCATCGTCAACCGCGCGTCCCTCAAGACCGCCCACGCCCGGGTCAACGCCCTGATCCAGACGATGCGCCAGGAGGTGGCGCGATGAAGTGCGAGGTGAGCCGCGGCCGACGAGCCGCAGGTGAGGAGCGCGGCGAGACGAGCGGTGAAATGGTTCGAGAGAACGAGGTGAGCCGCGGCCGACGAGCCGCGGGTACGAGCGTGTGCCAGTGCGGGGTGAGCGCTGAAGGCGCGAGCCGAGGGCTGAATGGAATGCGGGGGCTGAAATGATCCGGCGGCTCGAGACGCGCGTGCTCGGGGTGGAGGGGGTCGTCCGCGCCCTGGAGCGGCCGCCTGGATCGGTGGAGCCCGAGATCCAGCGGCGCGTGGCCGAGATCGTCGCCGCGGTGAGGGAGAAGGGCGACGCGGCCCTGCTGGAGTTCACCGAGCGCTTCGACCGCGTCGCGTTGAGCGCGGCGGAGCTGGGGGTGGGGCTCGGCGAGTACCAGGCCGCCGAGCGGCAGGTGGGTGAGGCGACCGTGCGCGCGCTGCGCTACGCGGCGGAGCGGATCGAGCGCTTCCATCGCGAGTGCGCCCCCAAGTCGTGGAGCATGACCGACGCCAATGGCTCGCGGCTCGGCCAGGAGGTTCGGCCCCTGGACCGGGTGGCCGTGTACGTCCCGGGCGGGCGCGCGGCCTATCCCTCGACGGTGCTGATGACCGTGGTGCCCGCGCGCGTGGCGGGAGTGAAGGAGATCGTGCTGGTCTCGCCGCCCGGGACCGGGAAGTCGCTGAACGCCGCGGTGCTGGTGGCCGCGCGCGTGGCGGGAGTCACCGAGGCGTATCGCGTCGGTGGGGCGCAGGCCATCGCGGCGCTCGCCTACGGCACCGAGACCATCCGGAGAGTGGACAAGATCGTCGGGCCCGGAAACATCTATGTCGCCCTGGCCAAGACGCAGGTGTTCGGCGACGTCGGGATCGACATGGTTGCCGGGCCCAGTGAGGTGGTCGTCGTCGCGGACGACGGCGCGGAGCCGGCGTTCGTCGCCGCCGACCTGCTGGCGCAGGCCGAGCACGATCCGATGGCCCGCGCCGTGCTCCTGACGCCTTCGGCTCGGCTCGCCGACGACGTCGCCCGCGAGATCGAGCTCCAGCTGGCCCGGCTGCCGCGGCGCGAAATCGCCGCCGCTGCGCTCGCGGCCAACAGTGCGCTCGTGCTCACGGGAAGCCTCGCGGAGGCCGTGCAGGTCGCCAACGGGCTGGCGCCCGAGCATCTGGAGCTACTGGTCGCCGAGCCCGAGGGACTGCTGGGTCGGGTGCGGAGCGCGGGCGCGGTGTTCCTCGGCCGGTTCACGCCGGAGGTCGTCGGTGATTACGTCGCCGGCCCGAATCACGTCCTGCCCACGGGCGGCACGGCGCGCTTCGCCTCAGCCCTCGGCACCGAGGACTTCGTCAAGCGCCTGAGCATCATCGAGTATTCCGCCAAGGGACTCGTGGAGGCCGGGCCGCACGTGGCGGAGCTGACCCGCGTCGAAGGCCTCGAGGGCCACGGCGCGGCCGCGGCCGTTCGGATCGCACGCACGGGAGGCAAGGCATGAAGCCAGGGAATCGAGAGGCGCGGCTCGAGCGCAACACGAAGGAGACCCAGATCGTGCTGCTGCTCAACCTGGACGGCAGCGGGGCGTCCAAGGTCGAGACGGGCATCCCCTTCTTCAATCACATGCTCGAGGCGTGGGCCAAGCACGGCCTCATGGACCTCACCGTAGATGCCAAGGGCGACTTGGACGTGGACCTGCACCACACGGTGGAGGACGTCGGCATCTGCCTCGGCAAGGCGTTCAAGGAGGCTGTGGGGGACAAGAAGGGGATCGTCCGCTACGGCGACTCGTTCCTGCCCATGGATGAGGCGCTGCTCCACGCGGCGGTGGATCTCTCTGGCCGGCCGTACCTGGTCTTCAACGTGCCGCTCGGGCGGGCCCGGATCTCGAACTTCGATCTCGACCTGCTCAAGGATTTCTTCCGCGCCTTCGCGTTCAACGCGGAAATCACGCTGCACGTGACCATGCACTACGGCGAGAACCTGCACCACATCGCCGAGGCCGTGTTCAAGTCGGTCGCGCGGGCGCTGGCCGAAGCGACGCGGCTCAACCCGCGTATCTCGGATGTCTTATCGACAAAGGGGAGTCTCTAGAGGCGTGGCCTCTCTGATAGCAATCATCGACTACGGCCGGGGGAACCTCGGCAGCGTGGAGAAGGCCTTCGGCCGGCTCGGGACGCGGGCGGTGGTCACCCAGGACCCGCGCATCGTGGCCGACGCCGAAGCCGTCGTGCTGCCCGGCGACGGCGCCTTCCACGACGCCATGGAGAATCTCAAGTCGCTCGGCTTGCTGGAGCCATTGCGGGCCTGCCTGGACAGCGGACGACCGTTCCTCGGGATCTGCCTCGGGTATCAGCTGCTCTTCACCGAGAGCGAGGAGTTCGGCCAGGGCAAGGGGCTCGACGTGATCCCGGGTGCCGTGCGCCGCTTCCCCTCGGGCCTCAAGGTGCCCCACATGGGCTGGAATCAGGTCGAGCACGGCGGTGATTTGCGTCTCTTCGATGCAGTTCCGAGCGGGGCGCACTTCTACTTCGTCCACTCCTACTATCCGGAGACGGCCGACCCCTCGCTCCGGGTCGCGACATGTGCCTATGGCGTCACCTTCCCCGCGGCGGTGGAGCGCGGAGCGCTCTTCGCGACGCAGTTCCACCCCGAGAAGAGCCAGCGGTGGGGCCTGCGACTGCTCGAGAACTTCGCCGCATTCGTCAGGGAGCGACACAGGTGAGCTTTGAGATCGTCCCGGCGGTGGACATCAAGGCCGGCCGCTGCGTGCGGCTGCTCCAGGGGCGCGCGGCGGACGAGACCGTGTTCTCCGACGACCCGGTGGCGATGGCGCGCCGGTGGCAGGCGGCGGGCGCTCACCGGCTGCACGTCGTGGACCTGGACGGCGCCTTCGAAGGGCGACCGGCTCAAGCTGGGCTCGTCCGGGCTCTCATCGAGGCCGTGTCGATTCCCGTCGAGGTCGGCGGGGGCCTGCGTGAGGTGGCCCACGTCGAGACCGTGCTCGAAGCCGGCGCGCGCTGGGCCATCGTCGGCACGCGGGCCGCGCTCGACCCAGCCTTCCTTGGCGAGGTGTGCCGGCGCTTCGAGGACCGGATCATCGTGGGGGTGGACGCCTCCGACGGGCGCGTGGCCGTGGACGGTTGGACGCGTGTGCTGGAGCTCGACGCGACGGCGCTGGCGCGTGACGCCGCGGCCGCGGGTGCCGCGGCCCTCATCTACACGGATATCGCGCGCGACGGGACCCAGGAAGGGCCCAACCTGTGGAGCACGGAGGGCGTGGCCAAGGCGGCTGGGATTCCGGTCTTCGCCTCGGGCGGCGTGGGCTCGCTGGAGGACATCCGGCAGCTCGCCGGGGTGTCGGGATTGGCCGGCGTGATCGTGGGGCGGGCCCTCTACAGCGGCGCCGTCGACCTTCGCCGTGCCCTTGCGCAGGTCTTCTAAATGCTTTGCAAGCGGCTCATCCCGTGTCTGGACGTCAAGGACGGCCGTGTCGTCAAGGGTGTGCGGTTCGTGAATCTGCGGGACGCGGGTGATCCGGTGGAGGCGGCCCAGGCCTATGACGCGCAGGGAGCGGACGAGCTGGTCTTTCTCGACATCACGGCCTCCCACGAAGGCCGCGCGACGATGCTCGATGTCGTCCGACGCACGGCCGAAGGGATCTACATGCCGCTGACGGTGGGGGGTGGCGTCCGAACGCTCGAGGACATCCGGACGCTGCTCCGCGCGGGCGCGGACAAGGTTTCGCTCAACACGGCCGCACTCGAGCGGCCGGGCCTGGTCAGCGAGGCCGCGCGCGCCTTCGGGAGCCAGTGCATCGTGGTCGCCATCGACGCCAAGCGTGAGCCCGGTGCGGTGCCGGCGCGCTGGATCGTCTACACCCACGGCGGTCGCCGGCCCACCGGCCGCGACGCCGTCGAGTGGGCGCGGGAGGTCGAGCGGCTG
>DASSSH010000369.1:0-44173 GCA_035708525.1 Candidatus Methylomirabilota bacterium | reverse complement strand
GTCCTCGTCGATCATGATTGCCCTCCTGGAAGGGGATGGCGCGTGAGCAGCATGCGCCACACCGCGCAGCCCGCCAGCGCCGCTGCCACGTGCTTGAGGGTGTGGCCGCTGACGGCGTGGCCCAGATCGAAGATCGCCATGTCGAGCGCCTCGAACAGCTTGGCCAGCGCGTAGAGCCCCAGCGCGCCCAGCAGCCAGCCGCCGCCCGTGTAGCGCGGCCCGCGCAGCAGCAGGAGCAGGGGAATGGCCAGCATGGGATAGAACTGGACCACACCGTAGAGGCGCAGGTCGCCCCGGCCGTGCACCTCGCCCACATACCATTGGAGCACGCTGGCCAGCGCCAAGGCCGAGAGCAGCGGAAGCAGGATCAGTCCCGCCCGAAGGCTCAGGCGCTCGGAGATCGTCGCGGCGAACAGCCCCATCAGGGTCACCGCCAGCGGCAGCCGGTCCCAGACGAGTCGCGCGTTGTCGGGCGCCCAGTGGTAGTAGGCCGAGCCCAAGGCCGTCAGGAGGAGCCCCGCGAAAAAGACGCCATAGGACCAGCGCTCGCGAGAGTCGATGAACCGTGCACCCGTGCTGCCGCTCAGGCTCCACAGCCCGAGCGCGCCCGCCACCGCGAAGGCGAGATTGGACAGGACGTTGAGCGCGTTGGGCACCCCCAGCAAAGTCCGGCCGTCAGCCATCCGATGGTAGGCCGGATCCTGCGGGATGGGCGGCAGCCAGAGCGCCACCGTCGCGGCGATGATGCCGAGCCCGACCAGTGAGGCTACTGCAGCCATCAAGCCCTCCCCCATATACCCTACCAGGGTACTCTACCACAGCTTAGGAGGGCCTGGGAAGCAGGGACGATTCGGGGGTCGGAACGGTTCAGTCGAGATCGGGGAACAGCGTCGGCTGGCTCGCGGCGGCCGCGGCCGGGCGGCCCCGGCGCTTGCCTCGCGATCGGGAGCGGCCGGCCGCAGCCTTGGCCGCGGGCCGCGCGGGCTCCCGCCTGGGCCGGACCCAGCCTTTCTGATGGGCGATCTTCTCCCCCTGTTTGATCACGGTGAGATCCACCAGCCGGGCGAGCGGGTGGGTCAGCAGGTCGAGGTATTTCTCCCAGTAGCGCGGCGAGAAGGCCCAGGTCCTCATCTGCTCGATGGCCAGGGTCAGCGCGGGGCGGTCCCCCTTCTTCGCGGCCAGCTTGAGCTGAGCCAGGATCGCCCGCCGGCCGATCCGCGAGGGGCGGGTCACGCGGCGCCCAGCTCGCGGCGCACGGCGCGGGCCGCCTGCACCATGGAGCGAAGCTTGGAGACGCCGACCCAGCGCGGGGTCTCCCAGAGCCCGCAGTCCGGCACCAGCCAGAGCCGCTCGGCGGGGATGTGCTTGAGCGCGAGCCGGATCCGCTCGGCCACCTCCTCGGGAGTCTCGACGCGGAAGGCTTTCACGTCGATCACCCCGACGGCGACCTCCTTCTCGGTGGGGAACTCGCTCCAGAGCTCGATCTCGCTCATCTCCCGGTTCGCGTACTCGAAGACGAACTGGTGCACGCGCGCGTCGAGCAGGGCCGGGTAGAGCGGTCGGTACCGCCGCGGCGTCGCGAACGAATTGTTGTGGGCGTTGCCGAAGCAGACGTGGAGCGCGAGCTTCGCCCGCACGCCCTCCACCGCGGCGTTGAGCGCCTGGACCATGGGCGCGGCATCGCCCTTGATGACGCGGTGCTTGCCCGCCGCCATCACGTAGTTGGGCTCGTCGACCTGGATGAAGTCGCAGCCGGCCTCCACCAGCGCCCGCATCTCCCGGTTGACCAGGGCGATGAGATCGGCCAGCAGCGTGTCTTCGGCGGCGTAGGGTCCGCCGCGCCGGAGCGGGATCAGGAGCGTGATGGGGCCGGGAACGGCGATGCGCATGGGCCCCCCGATGAGCGGGCGCGCGAATCGAAACTCCTCCACGATCCCCAGCCCCTCGGGAGCGGTGATCCGCCCGACGACCTCATAGGGACAGTGGGTGTCGTAGTTGGGCGGCCCGAGGAGGCGGGGAATGGGCAGCGGGCGGATCCCCGTGAGCCGGTCGTAGAAGCCGCGGATGAAGGTCACCCGGCGCATCTCACCGTCCGAGATCACATCGACGCCGGCCTCGATCTGGTCGCGCACGGCGATCCGGACGGCGTCCTCGTAGGCTTCCTGGAGATCAGCCGGCCCGAGTCGGCCGGCCTGGGCCGCCTCGCGCACGAGGTGCAGCCACGACGGCAGCCCGTGGCTGCCGCAGACGGTGGTGGGCATGAGGGGCAGCCTGGCCGTCATCGACGTCGGCTCTTACTTGAAGGTGAGGTCGTACTGGTCACGGTGGTAGGACGCCACGGCCTGCACCGCGACCTTCCGCCCGGTCAGCGCCTGCACGCGCTCGAGCGCCTCGCGCTGCTCCATCTCGAGGTGGTGCGCCGTCTCGGGGTGGACGCGGACCACCACCTCTTGGCCGGCGCCATCCCTGGCTCCCGACTGGATCTTGCGGAAGATCTCGGCGGCGAGCGTGGCGTCGGACTTGATGACACCGCTGCCCTTGCAGGTCGGGCACGGCGCGCAGAAGAGCGACTGCAGGCTCTGGCGCACCCGCTTGCGCGTCATCTCGACCAGGCCCAGCTCGGAGATCTCCAGCACGTTGCTCCGGGCCTTGTCGTCGGCCAGCACCCGCTTGAGCGCCCGGAAGACCTGGTCGCGGTGCTCGGCCCGCTCCATGTCGATGAAGTCGATGATGATGATGCCGCCCAGGTCGCGGAGCCGGATCTGGCGGACGATCTCGCTCACCGCCTCGAGATTGATCTTGAGAATGGTCTCTTCCAGATCCCGCTTGCCGACGTACTTGCCGGTGTTGACGTCGATGGCGACCAGGGCCTCGGTGTGGTCGATGACGATGTAGCCGCCGGACTTCAGCCACACCCGCCGGCGCATGGCCTTCTCGATCTCCCGCTCGACGCCCGTCGCCTCGAAGATCGGCGTGTCCTTCTCCCAGAGCTTCACGCGCGGGGCCAGCTGGGGCACCAGGGAGGAGGCGTACTGTGCGCATTTTTCGTAGGCCTCGCGCGTGTCCACGAGGAACTCCTCGACTTCCGGGGAGAAGAGGTCCCGGACCACGCGGAAGGTTACGTCCATCTCCTCGTGCAGCAGGGAGGGCGCCTTGGCGGACTCGAAGCGGTGCTGCACCTGGTCCCAGAGCCGGCTCAGGAATTCGATGTCGGCCGCCAGCTCCTCCTCGCCCTTGCCCTCGGCAACGGTCCGGACGATGAAGCCGCCGTTGGGCCGGAGGCGCTTGACGATCCCGCGGAGCCGCTCGCGCTCGCCCTCCTCGTGGATGCGGCGCGACACGCCGACGTGTCGGGACTGGGGCATGTAGACGATGTACCGGCCCGGGATGGAGACGAACGAGGTGACGCGCGCCCCCTTGGTGCCGAGGGACTCCTTGGAGACCTGGACGAGGACCTCCTGCCCCTTGCGCAGCAGCTCCTCGATGGGCGGAGCCGTCTCGCGGCGCGGCTCGGGCTCGCTCTCGACCACTTCCACGTCGGCGGCGTCCTCGACCGCGTCGGCCGCCGGGGCACGCTCGTCCTCGCCCAGGCTGCCCGTGTAGTCACCGACGTAGAGGAACGCGTCCTTGTGCAGTCCGATGTCCACGAAGGCCGCCTGCATTCCCGGCAGGACGTTGGTGACGATGCCCTTGTAGATGTTGCCGACGATGGAGCGCCGGCCGGCCCGCTCGATGTACAACTCGGTGAGGAGATTCCCGTCCTGGACGGCGAGCCGAGTTTCGGCCACGCCGGCGTTGACCACGATCCGCTTGGCCACGTCAGACCTCGATCCGGGCCCCGGAGGGCCCATTCGGCAGAGATGCGATTAATGAAACTGCCGCATTCGGATCGAGAGCAGGAGGCCCAGCGCCATGAGCGACACCACCATGGAGGACCCGCCGTAGCTCATCAACGGCAGCGGGATCCCCACGACGGGCAGCAGGCCCGTCACCATCCCTAAATTGATCAGGGTTTGGGCGGTGAAGATCGCGGTCACCCCCAGGGCGATGATCCGCCCGCGGGGCTCGCGCGTGCTGGCGGCGATCTCGAACCCCCGGAGGACCAGGAGGACGTACGCCACAATCAGCACGAGGCAACCGATGAAACCCCACATCTCGGCGAACACGGCAAAAATGAAATCCGTATGGCGCTCCGGGAGGAAGGCCAGCCGACTCTGCGTCGCGCCGGCGACGCCTTTCCCCAGGAGCTGCCCGGAACCAATGGCGATTTTCGCTTGAATCACGTTGTACGCCCGCCCCAACGGATCGCGGAACGGGTCGAGATAGACGATCAGTCGATCCCGCTGGTACGGCTTGAGCACCAACCAGACCAGCGGCAGCGCTGCGATGCCGGCCAGGCCGACGGCGCCGAGGACCCGCAGTCGCACGCCCACGCCGATGAGAACGGCCATGAGCACCGGGATCAGAACGAGGGCGGTCCCCAGGTCGGGCTGGCGCACGATCAGCACGAACGGCACGGCGATGAGCGCGACGGTCCCCAGGATCGCGCCGCGCGACAGCGGCTGCCCGCGGCGGGACGTCAGCGCCCAGGCCAGCACGAGGATGAAGATCACCTTGAAGAGTTCCGACGGCTGGAAGGTGACGGGTCCCAGGTGGATCCAGCGCCGGGCACCCGACACGGTCCGGCCGAGCACGAAGACCGTCAGCAGCAGCGCGACGCCCAGAACGTACAACCCTGGGGCTGCGCGCACCAAGTTTCGGTAGTCCACACTGACCACCACGAGCATCGCCAGCATCCCGACGCCGACCCATGAGAGCTGGCGCCACGCGAGCGCGGAGCCGCCGCGTCCTGGCGCCAGGGACCAGAGCGACAGCACGCTCAGCAGGATGATGAAGCCCGCCGCCGCCAGCAGTGGCCAGTCGACGTTCTGCAGGAGCCGCCGGTCGAGCCGCAGCATCAGGAACCGCTCCCGAGGCTCAGCATGGCGACCTTCTCGAGGAAGATCGCCTCGTAGATCTGGCGCGCGATGGGTGCGGCCACCTGCCCGCCCTTGCCTCCCCGCTCCACCAGCACGACCACCACGTACTGCGGGTCGTCGGCCGGCGCGAACGAGGCGAACCAGGCATGGTCCTGTCCCTTGGCGGCGTCGCTCTTGGCGACGCTCTGGGCCGTGCCCGTCTTGCCCGCGATCAGCACGCCCGGGATCCGCGCGGCGGCCCCGGTGCCCCCCTCGTTCACCACCCCGACGAGGGCGTGACGGAGGAAGCTCCACACCACGGGCGAGAGATCGACGTGACCGAGCGCCTTGCTCGCGCTCGCATAGGCCAGGGAGCCGTCGGGCCGTTCCACGCGTTCCACCAGGCGGGGCTTCCAGAGAATGCCGCCGTTGGCGATGGCGGCCATCATGCGCGCGACCTGGATCGGCGTGACCAGCAGCTGGCCCTGGCCGATCGACATGTTGATGGTGTCGCCAGCCTGCCAGCCCCGGCGGTAGCGCTGCCGCTTCCACTCGGCAAAAGGCACCAGCCCCGGCTTCTCGGTGCCCAGATCGATCTCCGTCGGGCTCCCGAGCCCGAAGGCCTTGGCGTAGCGCGCCATGGCATCCGATCCCACCTTGAGACCGGCCTGGTAATAGAAGACGTTGCAGGAGTTGACCAGCGCCGAGCGCAGGTCGACATGGCCGTGCCCGCCTTCCTTCCAGTCCTTGAAGGTCCAGGCGCCCAGGTGGAACTCGCCGTTGCAGTACGTTCGGTCCATGGGTGTGAGCGAGCCTTCCTGCAGACCGGCCGCCGTCACGATCACCTTGAAGACCGAGCCTGGAGCGTACTGGCTCTGCAGCGCCCGGTTCATCAGCGGCGTCATGGGATCCCGCACCAGCCGCAGCCACTCTTCGCGGTCCAGATTGCCGGTGAACCGGTCCAGCGGGAACGCCGGGGCCGACGTCATCGCGAGGATGTCGCCATTGCGCGGATCCATGACCACCACCGCGCCGGCGCGCCCGGCCATCGCGCGCTCCGCCGCCTCCTGGATGCGCCGGTCCACCGTCGTGATGACCTGGGCACCGGGATTGGGCTCCTCCCGCCTGATCACCTGCACCGGCCGGCCAAGGGCGTCCACCTCGATGCGTTCACCGCCGTCACGCCCGCGGAGATACTCGTCCAGGAGCCGCTCGAGGCCCGACTGGCCGATCATGTCGCCGCGCCGGTACCGCCCCTGCCTGAGCTGCTCGTCGCTGACCTCCCGGACGTAGCCCAGCAGATGCGCGGCGAACGTGCTCGTCGGGTAGACACGCTGAGGCTCCACCTCCACCAGCACGCCGGGCAGCTCGAGCCGGCGCTCCTCGATCGTCGTCACCTCCTCGAGCGACAGCCCGCGCCTCACGCGGACGGCGCGGATGGAATCCGGCGGCACGCGCTCGAGCGACTCCTCGAGCTCTCTGATGGGGATCTTGAGCAGGATCGACAGCCGCGCCAGGACGGTTTCGCGGTCGTCCATCTCCCGGGGAATGAGCGACAGCGTGAAGGCCGGCCGGTTGTCCACGAGGGCCAGACCGTTGCGGTCGAACAGGATGCCGCGCGGCGCCGCCACGGGCCGGATGCGGATCCGGTTCTTCTCGCTGAGCTCCTGGAGGCGCCCGCCTTCCAGCACCTGGAGGTACCAGAGCTGGCCGAGCAGGCCGACGAAGGCGACGGCGGCGACCACGGCCAGCGCCAGCACGCGCCGGCTCCACGCCTCCCGCCGGCCGCCGAGCGTCAGATCCATGAGCGCCCCCGGCGCAGGGCGTCGGCCACCGACGTGGCCAGCATGCTGGCCGCGCCGATGAAGCCGTTGTAGAGCGCCTGCGGCAGGATCACGTGCAGCATCAGCTCGCCCAGCGACGCGGGGTAGTGAAACAGCTGGAGCAGGAGGAACCGCGCGACGCCCTCGACGAGCGTGAGCACGACCAGGCCGGGCACCAGCACCAGCGGGCTGCTGACCCAGAGCCGGCCGACCAGCATGCCGACGGCGAACCCGGCCAGGGCCTTGGTCACCGCCTGAACACCGATGAGGCCGCCACCGGCCACATCCTGGAGCAGGCCGACCACGAAGCCCGCCAGGCAGCCGGTCTCCGGGCCGCGGCGCATGGCGAGCACGACGGTCAGGATCAACGGGAGATCGGGGGTGACGCCCCCGATGCTCAGCAGCGGCACGATACTGGACTGGGCCAGACTCCCCCCAAACGTCATGAGCACGAAGAGGAGGCGCATGGCGTCAGCCGCCCGTGGCGAACAGGGCGGCTACGTCCTGAGTGGTCTGGCCGGTGAGCAGCAGAACCTCCTCGACCCGCGAGAAGTCCACCGCCGGCGCCAGCACCGCGAAGTGAAAGAGCGCCGAGCCCTTGTCTTCGATGGAGACCACGCGCCCGACGGGCAGCCCCTTGGGGAACAGGGCGCCGAGCCCCGAGGTCACGACGAGGTCGCCCGCGGCCACGTTCGCTCCGTCCCGCGCCATGAACTTGAAGCGCAGGGCGCCGCCCGGGTCGCCTTCCACCAGCCCCGCCGTCCGCGTGCGCTGCACCACGGCGCCGATCGTCGAGGTCGGATCGTTGAGCAGCTGCACGACGGCGGCGCGCGCCCGCAGCTGCACGACGCGGCCGACCAGCCCCTCCGGGACGATGACGGGCGTCTGCTGGGCGATGCCGTCGCCGCGCCCGCGGTTGACCGTGAGCGCTCGCGCCCACCCGCCCGCCTCACGCCCGATCACGTCGGCGGCGAGGGTGGACAGCGGGAGGCGATCGCGGAGGGCCAGCAGCCGGCGCAGGCGGGCATTCTCCTCGCGGGTCTCGGCGGCCTGGAGGGACTGGACGCGCAACCGCTCGTTCTCGGCCCGCAGGACGACATTCTCGGTCCGGACGGTTTTCCAGTCGACGTAGGCGGCCCAGAGCCCGACGGCGCCGCGATGGATCCGCACGAGGAGGTTCTGGACGGGAGTGACGACCAGGGTGACGAGCTCGCCGGCCCGGCCCGTGCCGCCGCCACGCGTCTGGACGGTCAGCAACAGCAGGGAGACGAGGAGCACCGAAACGAGCAGCCCGTACCTGCGAACTCTCACCGCGACGCCACCCTCGCGGCGATCACGACCTGGTCCGGCGGGCGGTACGACGTCAGGCCGGGATCGCCACCTTCTTGAGAAGATCCAACTCGTCGAGAACCTTGCCGGTGCCGAGGGCAACGCATGACAGCGGATCGTCGCCAACGGTGATCGGGAGATCCGTCTCCTGCCGCAGGAGCAGATCCAGCCCGCGGAGCAGCGCCCCACCGCCCGTGAGCACGATCCCCTTGTCCACGATGTCCGCGGCCAGCTCCGGCGGCGTCCGCTCGAGGCAGGTCCGCACCGTGTCCACGATGGCCATGACGGGCTCCCTCAGCGCCTCTCGGATCTCCTCGTCGGTCACGACGATCGTCTTCGGAATCCCGTCGATGAGGTCACGGCCCTTCACCTCCATGGTCATGCGCTCGCCGCCCATGGGGTAGGCCGAGCCCAGCTTGATCTTGATCTCTTCCGCCCGCCGCTCGCCCACCAAGAGGTTGTAGTGCTTCTTGATGTACTGGACGATGGCTTCGTCCATCTCGTCGCCGGCGATCCGCACCGACTTGGAGTAGACGATGCCGGACAGCGAGATCACGGCGACCTCCGTGGTCCCGCCGCCCATGTCCACGATCATGTTTCCGCCCGGCTCCTGGATGGGCAGGCCTGCGCCGATGGCCGCGGCCATCGGCTCCTCGATCAGATAGACCTCGCGCGCGCCCGCCTGCATCGCGGAGTCGCGCACGGCCCGCTTTTCCACCTGGGTGATTCCGGACGGCACGCCGATGACGATGCGCGGGTGCACCAGGGTCCGGCGGCGGTGCACTTTGTTGATGAAGTAGTGGAGCATCTTCTCGGTGACGTCGAAGTCGGCGATGACGCCGTCCTTCAGCGGCCGGATGGCCATGATGTTCCCCGGCGTCCGGCCCAGCATGGCCTTGGCTTCGTGGCCGACGGCCAGCACCGAGTGATCGGCCTGATGGATCGCGACGATGGAGGGCTCGTTCATCACGATGCCCTCGCCGCGCACGTAGACGAGCGTGTTGGCCGTGCCGAGGTCGATGGCGAGGTCGTTGGAGAACAGCCCGGCGAGAAGACTGATCAACATGCGCGCACCCTGATCACGCGGCCTCCGTAGACGGATGGGAAAAGTGTGTTGCTGAGTGTAGCACCAGCCCCAGGGTGAAACAAGAAAATGATCAGGCTTTTCGGCAACATGGACGTCACCGCCCCGACGGCGTCACCTGACATGGCGGCGAGCCGACAGTGACGGCAAAACGGGCAGAAATCCGCCCAGTTAGCCCAGACCAAGCCGCCGCCGCGCGTAGGGGATGAGGCCGCCCAGCGTGATCATCTCCTGAAGAAACGCGGGGAACGGCACGGCCCGGAAGACCGCCCCCGTAGTCTCGTCGCTGATGAGCCCGGCGCCGAAATCCACGCTCACGACGTCCCCCTCCCGGATCGCCCGGGCGGCCTCCGGCGCCTCGAGCACGGGCAAGCCGATGTTGATCGCGTTCCGGAGAAAGATGCGGGCGAACGTGGGCGCGATCACGCAGCCGATCCCGAAGGCCTTGAGCCCGCCGGGCGCCGTCTCCCGCGAGGAGCCGCAGCCGAAGTTCTTGCCGGCCACGATGATATCGCCGGGGCTGGCCTTCCGGCCGAACTCCGGGTCGATCCCCTCCATGATGTAGGGCGCGATCTCCGCGGGGTCCCGCATGGAGAGGTACTTGCCAGGCATGATGACGTCGGTGTTGACGTCGTCGCCGAACTTCCACACTCTCCCGCGGATCACCGGCTCCCCAACGCCGGCCGGATCCGCTCGCGGTACAGCCGCACCGCCTCCCGGATCGCCGCCTCGGCATCCCCGCGGCCGCGGATCTCACCGACCTCCACGGCCTTCTCCTCGAGCGCCTTGTAGTCGATGAAGAAGCGCCGCATCTCGGCAAGCCGGTGCGGCGGGAGCTCTCCGACATCGCGATAGTGGTCGAACTCTGGATCGTCCACGTGCACGGCGATGATCTTGTCGTCCGGCCCCTTCTCGTCCTTCATGGTGATGACGCCGATCGCGCGGGCCCGGAGGACGCAAAGCGGCACCACGGGCTCCTGGCCCAGCACCAGCACGTCCAGCGGGTCGCCGTCCTCGCAGTAGGTCTGGGGCAGGAAGCCGTAGTTGGCCGGATAGTGGACCGCCGAGTGGAGCACCCGGTCCAGCCAGAGGAGTCCCGTCTTCTTGTCCATCTCGTACTTCACTTTCGAGCCCTTGGGAATCTCGATCACGCAGCGGAAGTGCTGCTCGACGTGATCGCCCAGCTCGACGTCATGCCATGGATTCATTTATCTCGCTTAAACGCCGACTTCTCCGGTTAGCGGTAAGGCCTCTTCGCGCCCAAGGCGCTCATCGGGGCGACCGCGCCACCAGGCTCCTTCGCGCAAGCGCTCATCTTCCATCTCGCCTGAACGTCAAACCATCCAGTAGGGCGGTTGGGCTCCTTCGCGCAAGCGCTCATCCGAACTACTTCGCTTTGCCGACAACGTCTTCGGGGGCCGTAATTTCGCCCTTGATGGCGCTGGCGGCCGCCACCGCGGGGTTGGCGAGGTAGGACTGCGAGCGCGGGTCCCCCATGCGCCCGACGAAGTTGCGGTTCGAGGTGGACAGACAGACCTCGCCCTTGCCCAGGATCCCCATGTGCCCGCCGAAGCAGGCGCCACAGGTCGGCGCCGAGACGGCCGCGCCCGCATCGGCGAAGATCTCCAGCAGCCCCTCCTTGAGCGCCTGTTGCCAGATCCACGTGCTCGCCGGGATCACGATCAGCCGCGTGAACGGGTGCGCCTTGCGTCCCTTGAGGATCCCGGCGGCGATGCGCAGATCCTCGAGCTTGGCGTTGGTGCAGGACCCGATGAAGACCTGGTCGAGCTTGACACCCGCCACCTCGTCCACGGCCACGACGTTGTCCGGCGAAAACGGCTTGGCCACCAAGGGACGCAACGTGGCGGCGTCGATGTCCACTTCCGCGGCGTAGCGGGCGTCCGGATCGCTGGCGTGGACCGTCCACGGCCGCTTCGCTCGCCCGCGGACATAATCCAGGGTGATCTCGTCCGGCGCGATGATGCCCGACTTGGCGCCCGCCTCGATGGCCATGTTGCAGATCGTCAGCCGCTCGGACATGCCGAGCCGCGCCAGCGTCGGACCCGTGAACTCCAGCGCCTGGTAGAGCGCGCCGTCGATGGTGAGCCGCCGGATCGTCTCGAGAATCAGGTCCTTCCCCATCACGTAGGGACCGGGGGCGCCGTCGTAGACGACTCTCAGCGAGGCCGGCACCTTGAGCCAGATCTCTCCCAGCGCCCAGACCGCCGCCAGGTCCGTGTGTCCCACACCGGTCGAGAAGCACCCCAGGGCGCCATAGGTGCAGGTGTGGCTGTCGCCGCCGATGATGAGGTCGCCGGGCCCACAGAGTCCCTGCTCGGGCATGATGATGTGGGCGATGCCGTTGCGGCCCTCGTCGTAGAAGTGGGCGATGCCCTGCTCCTTGACGAATCGCCGCACGGCCGTCAGCAGATTGGCCGCGGCGATGTCCTTGGCCGGCACGATGTGGTCGAAGATCACGGCGACCTTGCCCGGATCCCAGACGCGCGCCGCGCCGATCTGGGCGAAGACACCGACCGCGCCCGCGGCGGAGAGGTCGTTGCCCATCGCCATGTCCACGCGGGCGCGGATGAACTCGCCCGGCTCGACGGCCGGCTGGCCGCAGTGGGCGGCCAGGATCTTCTCGGTGATGGTCATGCCCATCGCGAGCCCGATTCTACGCCCCTACTTCAGGCCGAACAACGCGGGGAGGAAGGTGGACAGCGCCGGCCACTCGGTGATGACAACGAGCGCCACCAGCATCGCCAGCACGAAGGGCCAGACGGCGCGGGAGATCTCGTCGAACGACAATCGGGCGATGTTGGCAGCGACGTAGAGGTTCACCGCGACCGGCGGCGTCACCTGGCCGATAGCGACGTTGACCGTGAGGATCACGCCGATCCACACCGGGTCCCAGCCGAAGGCCGCCATGATCGGCATGATGATCGGCACGAAGATGTAATAGATGGAGATCCCGTCCAGGATGTAGCCGGCCAGGAAGACGAGCAGGTTGATCACCCAGATCACGACCCAGGGATTCCGCGACAACCCCAGCAGCGCCTGGGTGATTCGATCGATGACGCCCATGGTGGAGCCGGCCCAGGCGTACAGTCCCGCGAATCCCACGATCAGCATGACGACGGCCGAGGACACCACCGTGTCGCGCAGGATCCCCCAGACCGTAGCGAGGTCGAGCGAGCGGTAGACGACGAGGCCGACGAAGAGCCCGTAGAACACGGCTACCACGGCGGCCTCCGTGGGTGTGAAGACGCCGCCGTAGATGCCGCCCAGGATGATGAGCGGCGCCAGCAGCCCCCAGACGGACTCCCGCAGCGCGACGAGGATTTCGGCGCGCGTGCCGTAGCGCTCTCCACGCCACCCGTGACGCCGCGCGATGACGTAGGCCGGCAGCGCCAGGCACGCCCCGACAATGAGTCCCGGCACGATGCCGGCCGCGAACAGGGCGGGGATGGAGGTATTCGTGATGACGCCGTAGATGATGAAGGCGATGGAGGGCGGGATGATGATGGCGATGCTGCCGCCCGAGGCGATGAGCGCCGAGGCGAAGGGCCGGGCATAGCCGCGCGCGGCCATGGCGGGGATCAGGATGGTGCCCAGCGCCGCCGTGTCCGCCGGGCCCGAGCCCGAGATCCCGGCGAAGAACACGCAGCAGACGATCGCCACGAGCGCCAGCCCCCCGTGGACCGGCCCGATGAGCAGGCTGGCGAGGCGGACCAGCCGCTCCGAGATCCCGACGCGCTCCAGGATCAGGCCCGCCATGATGAAGAACGGAATGGCCAGGAGCTGGAACTTGGCCAGGTTGGAATAGAAGGTCGGGCCGATGGCCGCCAGTCCCAGGCTGAACTTCCAGATGAGGATCAGCCCCGTCGCGCCCAGCGCCACCGCGATGGGCGTCCCGACGGCCAGGAAGAGGATGAGCAACCCGAAGAACCAGACAGCGGCGAGCCAGTCCATCAGGCCCGGTGGATCTCCACCCGCAGGGCCTGGAGCACGCGCGCGATGACGAGGAGCGCGCCCGCCGGCAGCGCCGCCGTGTACGTCCACTCGGGGAGGCCCAGCGCCTCGGACGTGGTGCCGAGCGCGATCTGGCTCTGGATCTGCCGCCAGCCGGCCCAGATCAGCACCAGCATGGTCGCGACGGCGATCAGGCTGCTCGCGACGGCGAGCGCCTGCCGGACCGGCCGGGGGAACCGATCGCGCAGGATGGTGAAGCCCAGATGGACCGACTCGCGGAACCCGACGGCCGCCCCCAGCATGGTGATCCACACGAGGGCCGTGACCTCCAGTTCCTCGGTGAAGGCAAAGGAATATCGCGTGAAATAGCGGACGAGGATGTTGAGGAAGGCCAGCACGGCCATCACGACGAGGAGGGCGCCGGCCAGCGCCTCCTCGAAGTGATGGACCACGCGCCGCACTACTTGGTCTCCGCGATGATCCTCTCGGCGGACTTCACGAGGTCCGCGCCGACTTCCTGGACCCACTTGTCGTAGACGGGCTTGGTCTTCGCCTTGAAGGCCGCCAGTTCGGCGGGTGAGAGCAGGACCACCTCCATCCCGCTCTTCTTCAGGGCCTCGACCGCCTCCTGCGAGCCGTCCAATCCCGCCCGCGCGCCGGCTTTCTGCCAGGCCATGACCTCCACCGCCGTCTTCTTCACGATCTCCCGGTCGGCGGGCGTCAGGCTGTCCCAGGTGATCTTCGAGACGCCCAGAATCAGCGGATCGATGGCGTAGTGCCACAGCGTGATGTTCTTGTGCACGCTCCAGAGCTTGAACGGCTGGATGACGGAGACGATCGGGTTCTCCTGGCCGTCCACGGTTCCCTGCTGGAACGCGGTCTGCGCCTCGCCCCAGTTCATGTTCACCGGGTTGGCGCCCAGGGCCCGGAAGGTGTCGATGAAGATCGGCGACCCCACGACGCGCACCTTGAGGCCCTCGAGATCCTCGGGCTTCCGGACCGGCCGCTTGGAGTTGGTGATCTCGCGGAAGCCGTTCTCTCCCCACGCCAGCGGGATCACGCCCTTCGATTCGATCAGCTTCCACAGCCGCTGGCCGGGCTCACCGCGCTCCACGGCGTCCAGCGCCTTGTAGGAGGGGTACATGAAGGGCATGGCGAAGAGGTTCAGCTCCTTGACCTGGGGCGACCAGTTGATCGTCGAGCCCATCGCGAAGTCGGCCACGCCCTGGTTGAGGAGCAGGAACTCGTTGGTCTGCTTGCCCGCGAAGAGCTGGCCGGCGAAATAGTTCTTGACGTTGATCCGGCCCTGGGTCCGCTCCTTGAGGAGGTCGGCGAACTTCACGGCCGCCTCGCCCCAGGGTCCGCTCGGCCCGACGACGAGGCTGTTCTTGAACTCGGGCTTGTACTGGGCGACGGCCGGCGCCGCCGACCAGAGCACGGACAGGGCGAGGGCGAGCGAGACGAGCAGGAGCCGCTTCATCGAAGTCTCTCCTTGGTTGGAGGGGGTTCGAGAGGTAGGACACCTATAGCACGCGCTCGGAAAATGTGTCAACATACCGACCCGACTCAGCGAGCCCCGGCGCGATGGACGAGCTCGACCTCTGGTTCGACAAAGGCGTGACCGACGGGCTGCCCGTCGTCCCGCCGACCCGCGAGCGCGTCGAGCGCATGCTCGAGGGAAGCATGCGCGACCGCGCGGCGCTCGTCGGCGAGATGCCGCCCAACTACGGCCGCGCCACGGTGGAGAAGGTCGCGGTCAACGCGGTGATGGCGGGCTGCCGGCCCGACTACCTCCCGGTGGTGCTCGCCGCCGTCGAGGCCGCGTGCGCGCCCGAGTTCAATCTCCACGGCGTGTCCACCTCGACTCACTTCTCCGCCCCGCTGATCGTGGTGAACGGGCCGATTCGCCAGCGTATCGGGCTCAACTGCTCGTTCGGCGTCTTTGGCCCCGGGTACCGCGCCAACGCGACGATCGGACGGGCCCTGCGCCTGGTGATGATCAATGTCGGCGGGGCCAAGCCGGGCGAAACCTCCATGTCCACCTTCGGCCATCCCGGCCGCTACACCTACTGCATCGGCGAGCACGAGGAGGCGAGCCCGTGGCCGCCGTATCACCGCGAGCGCGGATTCGGACCGGCGGACAGCGCCGTGACGCTCTTCGCCGGCGAAGGCCCTCACGGCATCTCCGATCATGCCAGCCGGACCGGGCGCGAGCTGGCCGGTTCCCTCGGGTGGTCGATGGCCGGGCTCTGGAACGCCCGGCACTTCCCGCTCTACTCACACACCATGCTGCTCGTGGGGCCGGAGCATGCGCGCACCTTTGCCGACGACGGGTGGAGCAAGGGCGACCTGAAGCGGCATCTCTACGAGACCGTGCGTGTGCCCTACCGGAGGCTCCAGCCCGATGCCGACAGCGGCGAGGGCACGAACCTGCGCTTCGCCAAGGGCCGCGAGCCGAGCCCCGACGACCTGATCCCCAAGTTCCCGTCGGTGGATGAGATCCACATCGTGGTGGCCGGCGGCACCGCCGGGCGCTTCTCCATGGCTGTGCCGGGCTGGCTCGGGACCAAGAACGGCTCCACGCCGGTGACCTTGGCGATCCGGGATATTCCTTGACAGCGTGGGGCCGCTGGGCTAGAATTCCTGCAGGTTTCAGGTTCACCCGGTAGCCGATACAGGCGGCCAGAAGGCCGCCGGACTCGAATGCAACGCCGTGAGGACCTCAAGTCCCGCGGCGTTTTCGTTTTGTCCTCCACTTCTGGAGGGCACCCTCGCCATGGTGGCGAGGCATCACCGAGGCGAGTGTGCCTCAAGGAAAGGTAGTCAGATGGCTCAAGGCAGTGTGAAGTGGTTCAACGACGCGAAGGGGTACGGCTTTATTTCCCAGGAGGGTGGCGAGGATGTGTTCGTGCACTTCAGCGCCATTCAGGGATCCGGGTTCAAGAGCCTGACCGAAGGCGACAAGGTCGAGTTCGAGGTCACCAAGGGCCCGAAGGGGCTCCAGGCGGCCAACGTCCGCAAGGTCTAACACCGCGTAGCGTCAGGGCCGGGGCCGGCCGTAGGGCTGGCCCCGGCCCGTATCCTCACTATAAGGCGCCCCAGAAGACCCTCTGGCCCGGGCGAAGGGCTTTCCGCACCGCAGAAATCGGTCTTGACAGCCGTTTTTGTTCTTTGCTAAGTTTTCCCAGGAATTGGTGAATCTGAAGTGCCGCTTGACTGGTTCGTGAGAGAACTCGCGTGTAAGGAGCAGTAGCGCCGGGAGGGCTACGGTCCTCGACGGCGCTTTTTTATTTCCCCCGATCCTGGGGGAAACCCCGCCCATGGTGGAGCGGGGCTTACGCGGGCGGCTCACCCCCGCCCAAGGAGAGAGGGAACCGAGGTATGGCACAGGGCACGGTCAAGTGGTTCAACGACGCGAAGGGGTACGGCTTCATCCAGGTCGAGGGCGGGGAGGATGTCTTTGTCCACTACAGCGCCATCCAGGCCCAGGGCTTCAAGAGCCTGGCCGAAGGCGACAAGGTCGAGTTCGAGGTGACCAAGGGTCCCAAGGGACTTCAGGCCTCCAACGTCCGCAAGACGACGTAGCATCGTCGCTGACCACTTGACGGCCCGCCGGCACTCGGCGGGCCGTTTTCTTTTCTGCCCCGCCGCGCCCGGGCAAAAAGAAAGCCCCGACGGCCTTTGCGGCATCTGATCTGCCGTGCCGCCCCGCTGGTGAAGGGCGGGACCGTCGGGGCCGGTGGTTCCTGGGTCCTCCAGGCCCACCTGCGACTGCTTACATCCGGGCCTTAGGAGGTGACCACCTCACAGATCACCGTAGGGGTACACATCGGCTGGATCACCTCCTTTTCCCGGCGAGGCCCGACACGGGGCCCAGGTCCCATAACCTCGCGCCGGACGCCGACTCCCGGCCCGAGGCTCGGTCACGTTGCCTGCGGCGGAATTACCGGAGGGAACGCCAGGAGAGCCTGTGTGCGCTCTGACCGATTTCCCACATCCTAATCACTGGCCCCGGCCGACGCAAAAGATTTTTTCACTTCACGGTAAGCCGGCCGGCGTTCTTGTCCAGCACGGCTTTGCCCACTCCCTCCACCTTTTCCAGATCGTGAACCCGCTTGAAGGGGCCATGCGCTTCGCGGTAGGCGATGATCTTCTGCGCCGCGCTGGCGCCGACCCCCTCGAGCTTCATGAGCTCGCTCTTGGAGGCCTCGTTGATGTTGACCTTGGCGCCGGCCTTCACCGCCGCGCGCCCGGACGCGTGACTCTCGCCCTTGGCCGGCTTCTCCTCGGTGCCGGCCGCGACTCCGCCCGCGAGGCACCACGCGCCGAGCGCCACCACTGCGATCCACCGTGTCGTCTTCATGGGATCCTCCTGTGTCGAGAGATGCGCTGCTGGAGACGATTTCAGGCGACGCGGAAGCCGTCGACAATGACCAATGTTTGAGACATGGGTGGTGTATCGCGCCGGGGACGGCATCCTTGACCGGCCGGGCCCGGGGGCGCTAGTCTGGCGTGACGCGGCTGCCGATGCCTCCGGTCGCGGGAGACAAGAGATGGTTCAACGCTCCTGGCGATCGTCCGCGCCTCACGCCAGCCTCGTCCCGCTGGCGGCGGTGCTCCTGCTGGCGGGATGCCAGTCGGCCGTCCCGGTTGAAGAGGCCAAGAAGATCGCGCCGGAGTTCGCCGCCCCCGCCGGCTTCGTGCCTCCGCCCCGCACCGTCGAGGACATCACCGCGATCCTCGACCAGCAGAAGCGCGCCGATCCCACTGTCGCCGAGCGCGCGCGGGCCCGAGCCGACGAGACGCCGCCCGCGGGGGCGGACCCGGTCCAGCTGTCACGCTTTTATTTCCAGCGCGCCCTCAGCGCCCGCGCGATCGGCCGCTCCACACAGGAGATCGAGGACCTGCGTCAGGCGCTCGCCAATGTCCGCCCGAACTCACGCCCACCGGAGCACGAGGTGCTCTTCCAGCTGAGCCTGGCCGAGGTCCGCGGCGGCAATCTCCGCCGCTCCGTCCAGTATCGCGAGCAGGCAATCGCGAAAGTGCCCTTCCAGCAGCGCGGACGAAACATCAGCCTGCTCGCCGGCCTGGTCGTCACGTACGCGAATCAGGGCGACCTCAAGGGGGCCGAGACCGCGCTCGGGGAGATCGAGCGGCTGCACGGCGAATCCAAGACCTGGAAGAACATCGCGCCCGAGGCCATCGCCGGCTACGACGCGTCACTGGCTCAGGCGCGAGGGGTGATCCAGGCGGCGACGGGCCGTTACGCCGAGGCCGAGCGCTTCCATCGCCAGGCCGCCGTTATCCTGGCCAGCGATCCAGTCCTGGTCAAGCGGCTGTGGGTCGACGAGCAATACGCGCGGCTTGCCAACGTGCTGATGCGGCAGGGGCGCGTGCTCGAGGCCGAGAACGAGGCGCGCCGGGCGCTGCTCGGGGCGCTGGCCAAGACGGGCCGCTACTCCACGCACACCGCGTGGGTGCTGGGGTTCCTGGTCCAGGTCATCATGGAGCAGGGCCGCTACGCGGAAGCCGAGAAGCTGGCGCAGGCGCGGATCGACATCTACGAACAGACCGGCGTCGCGCCCGAATCCTCCACGCTCGCCAATGCGCGGGTCCAACTGGCGGTCGCCATCGCCTTCCAGAAGCGTTGGGACGACGCCATGGTGGTATACGAGACGCTCCGCGCCGACCTGGCAGCGGAACCCGAGTTCGCCAAACGGTTTCTCTCCGGCAATCTGGGATACGCGATCGCGCTGCTGCAGACGGGGCATCCGGACGATGCCCTTCCCATCTTCACCGTGGCCCTCGAGCGGAACATCCGCCAGCTCGGCGACGCTCACCCGAACACCGGCCGCATCCGCGGCCTGATCGCCGAGGCCTACGCCGCCAAGGGCGACCGGGCGCGCGCGCTCAAGGAGTTCCGCGAAGCCGTTCCTCTCGTCTTCGCCCGGGGCGCCACGGACGCCGAGGATGAGACCACCACGCGCGGAGCCGATGACGATCGAATGGTCGGGATGCTCCGGTCGTACATCGCCCTGCTGTCGCGGATCCGTGGCACGCCGCTGGAGCGGGACGCGGGGATCGACGCCACCGCCGAGGCGTTCCGCCTGGCCGAGGTGGTTCGCGGGCGCTCGGTCGAACGCGCCCTCGACGCCAGCGCCGCCCGCACGGTCGCCGGCACCCCGGCGCTCGCCGATCTGGTCCGCCGCGAGCAGGATGTGCGCAAGCAGGCGGCCGCGCTGCAGGGGCTGCTGGGCAACCTGCTGAGCGCGCCTACCGACCAGCAGGATCCAGCGGCCGTGAAGGCCCTGCGCGTCCAGATCGACACGCTGCGGAGGGAGCGGCAGGCGCTGAGCCAGCAGATCGATCGCGACTTCCCAGCCTATGCCCAGCTGGTCAACCCGCCGCCGACCACCCTGGAAGTGGGCCGCCGCGCGCTCCAGCCGGGTGAAGCGCTCATCTCGATCCTCGTGCTGCGCAACCGGACCCTCGTCTGGGCGATCCCCGCCAGCGGCCCCGTGGCCTTCGCCAGCGTGAGCATGACATCCGCCCAGGTCGAGGACGCGGTCACGACGCTCCGAAAGTCCCTCGATCCCTCGGCGCAGACCGTCGGGGACATTCCCCCGTTCGATGTCGCCGTGGCCCATCGCCTGTACCGGAGCCTCCTCGCGCCCGTCCAGGCGGGCTGGCGACAGGCCGAGAGCCTCCTGTTCGTTCCCCACGGCGCGCTGGGCCAGCTGCCGCTCTCCCTGCTCGTCACCGAGCCCGTGACGCTCGGTCCCGAGCGCGGCGTGCTGTTTTCCAACTACCGCGACGTGCCATGGCTGATCCGCCGCCACGCCGTCACCGTGCTCCCCTCCGTGGGCGCGCTCGCCACGCTGCGAGGCCTGCTCGCTGGCGATCCCAAGCGTCGCCCCTTCGTGGGCTTCGGGGATCCGCTCTTCAGCGAGGAGCAAGCGCGTCGCGCCGGGGCCGAGCCGCCGTCTACGGTAGCCGCTGTGGCCTCCCGCGGCGTGTCGATCCGGCTGCGCAACCTGAGCATCGAGCACAAGAACCAGACGCCGTTGGCCGCCCTGCCGCGCCTGCCGGACACCGCCGATGAGATCCGGAGCATGGCCCAGGCGGCACGCGCCGACCTCAACCGGGACATTTTCCTCGGCGCGGAGGCGAACACGGAGCGCGTGAAGAGGCTCGACCTGACCCGCTACCGCATCGTCGCCTTCGCGACCCACGGCCTGGTGCCCGGCGATCTCGACGGTCTCGTCCAGCCGGCGCTGGCGCTGTCGGCACCCGAAGTGGCCAAGGTGGGTGGCAACGGGCTGCTGACCATGGAGGACATCCTGGGGCTCCGGCTCAACGCCGACTGGGTCGTGCTCTCGGCGTGCAACACGGCCAGCGGCAACGGGGCCGGCGCGGAGGCCGTCTCGGGCCTCGGCCGCGCGTTCTTCTACGCCGGCGCCCGCGCGCTCCTGGTGAGCAGCTGGCCGGTCGAGACCACCTCGGCGCGAGCGCTCACCACCGATCTCTTCCGTCGCCAGAGCACCGATCCGCGCCTCTCGCGCGCCAAGGCGCTGCAGCAGACCTTGAACGCCCTGATCGACACGGGGGAGTTCGTGGATGCGCGGAGCGGTCAGCCGGCCTTCAGCTACGCTCACTCGATCTTTTGGGCGCCGTTCCTCCTGGTGGGCGACGGCGGCGAGACGCCGGCCCCCCGCCGATGACCGCTTAGTCGTCGCCGGGCGCGCGGCCCAGGGCGCGGACGTACTCCTCCCACTCCCACGGCAGCAGCGACTGCTTCCTGTTGTTGCAGTCCTTGCAGGCCGGCACCATGTTGCCGCGCACCGAACGGCCGCCGCGGATGAGCGGCACCAGGTGATCGAGCGTGAGCGCCCGCGCCCCCACCCGCCGCCCGCAATAGTGGCAGACACCGGCGGCGATGCGGCGCTTCCACCATGCGCTCCGCCGCAGCTCCCGGGCGCGCGCCTTCTCCCGCCGGATCGTCGCGTCGTCGGATTCGGGAATGAAGCGGGCGCGGGCCATCAGTCGCCCTCCCTCACCACGGCCAGGCGATGCGAGAGATCCTCCCATTCCTTCATGAGCCAGGCCACGCGCTCCTCCGTCTCCTTACGTGCCCGAGCGACCTGGCGTGCCCGCTCGCCGTCGCGGTAGAGGTCGGGATCGGCCAGGGCGAGACCGATCTCGGCCAGGCGCGCCTCGAGCTCGTGGATCTGCGCCTCCACCGCCTCGAGCCGCGTCCTGATCGCCTGAAGCTCACGTTGCAGCGGCTTCCGCTCCCGCCCCTTTCGATCGCGGGGCGGTGCCGCCACCGCCGTCTTCTTCTGCGGGGGTGCCGTCGTGGCCGCCGGCGCTGCCGCTACGCGCTGCCCGGACTTGCGCGCGAGGTAGTCGTCGTAGTCGCCCAAATGCGTCGTGAGGCGGCCACGGTCCACCTCGACGAGGTGGGTCGCGATGCGGTTGATGAAGTACCGGTCGTGGGAGATGAAGACGATGGTGCCCGTGAAGCCCGTCAGCGCCGACTCGAGCACCTCCTTGGAGGCGAGGTCCAGGTGATTCGTCGGCTCGTCGAGGCAGAGCAGGGCCGCCGGGCGCACCAGCATCTTCGCCAGCGCCAGCCGCGCCTTCTCGCCGCCGGAGAGCACGGACACCCGCTTGTCCACGGCGTCGCCGCTGAAGAGAAAGGAGCCCAGCACGGTGCGCAGCCGCGTCACGCCAGCCTCCGGCGCCACCTGCTCGAGCTCCTCGTACACGGTTTTCGACGGGTCCAGCGCGTCCAGCTGATGCTGGGCGTAGTAGTGGACCTCGACGTGCGCCCCGAGCATCCGCGCGCCGTGGTCGGCCGGCAGCACGCCCGCCAGCATCTTCAGCAGGGTCGACTTTCCTGCGCCGTTGACCCCGACCAGCGCGACGCGATCGCCACGCTCCACCGCGAAATCCACACCGGCGTAGACCACGTTGTCGCCGTAGGCTTTGTGCACGCCGCTGAGCCGGGCCACCAGGCGGCCCGTGCGCGGCGGCTGAGGAAACCGGAAGTGGATCCGCCGCGCGGGGGCGGCGACCTCGATCCGCTCGAGCCGCTCGAGCATCTTGATTCGGCTCTGCACCTGCCGCGCCTTGGTCGCCTGGGAGCGGAAGCGCTCGACGAACCGCTCGATTTCGGCCACGCGCTTGGCCTGGTTCCGCTGCCGGGCTTCGAGGAGCGCGTGCCGGGCCTCTCGCTCGACCAGGAAGTGGTCGTAATCGCCGGGGTAGACCGTCAGGGCGCCGTTGGAGAGCTCGGCGATGGCCGTGGCCATGCGGTTGAGGAAGTAGCGGTCGTGCGAGACCAGCACCACGCTGCCCTCGTAGGAGCCGAGGAAGCTCTCGAGCCACTCGAGCGACTCGAGGTCCAGGTGGTTGGTGGGCTCGTCGAGTAGCAGGAGATCGGGACGCAGCAGCAGCAGGCGCGCCAGGGCCGCGCGCATCCGCCAGCCGCCCGAGAACTCGCCGAGCGCGCGGTGGAGCTCGTCGGGCTTGAAGCCGAGGCCGCTCAGGATGACCTTGGCCTGCGCCTCGAGGCGGTAGCCGCCCAGCGCTTCGAACCGGTGCTGCACGTCGCCGTAGCGCTCGGTCACCTCCGGGCCGGCGCCCGCCCCCGCCATCACCGCCGCGAGGCGCTCCAGCTCGGCCTCGAGGTGCCAGACCTCCGTGAAGCCTGAGAGCGCCTCGGCCAGGACCGTGCTCGCCTCGGTAGCGCCCACCTCCTGGGGCAGATAGCCGACCGTCACCCCGCTATCGCGATGGACACGGCCCGCATCGGGCTCCTCGATCCCGGCCAGAATCCGACAGAGGGTAGTCTTCCCCGCCCCGTTGGGTCCCACGAGGCCGATCCGCTCCCCGCGGCCGATCCGCCAGTCGCAGCCGGCGAGCAGGGATTGCCCGGCGTAGCCCTTGACGATGCCCTCGAGCGCGATCATGACGGCGCGGACGGTCCGCGCGACTCACCCCCTGGTCTGGGCGCGCGCCGGCGCGATCGTGAAGGCCTTCTTCTGCAGCACGTGCTCGTAGTGATCGGGGAATTGGGCCATTACGCGTCTCCCTTTCGCATCGCGTCCATCACGGCGAAGGCGTGGCGCACCGACTTGATGGCCAGCGTGCCTCCCATGAGGGCGCCGATGTCCAGCGTCTCGGCGATCTCGGCGTCCGTCGCGCCCAGGAGGAGGACCTCCTCCACGCGGTGCTCGATTCAGTCGAAGCAATTCTGCGACACGGCGACCGCGAGGGCCGTGAGCTCCTTGTGCTTCTTGCTGAGCGCGCCGTCGGCGTACACGCGCTTGCCCAGCTCGGCGAACGCGCCGGGCACCTTCATCGAGCTCTTGGCGACGAGCCCGTTCAAGCGCTTCCGCTCGGCGTTCTTCTCGTGCAGATGCATTGTCAGTCCTCCTTCGGCGGCTGGGATCCGGACTCGGCGAGCATGCGGGCCCGGGCCTCGGCCAGGCCGCGCAGGGCCAGGAGCAGCCGCACCATGCACTGCTGGACGAGCTGGGCATCCTGGGCCGTCGGGTCCGCCAGCCACTGTCGCGCCCACTCGCGGTTGTCGGCCTGGAAGCCGAGCGTGGGCGACAGATTCTGGAGCTTCAGCAGTAGGTCATCGGCGGGCAGTCCCGCGCTCCGCAACCGAGCGACCACCGCGCCGCGCACGGCCGCGTTCCACATTCCCGTGAGCGCTTCGATGAGCGCCGCGTAGCACGTCGCCTCCGGCCGCTGGCCCAGGTGCTCGGCCACCGCGGACAGCAGCGGATGGACGGCGGGCTCGCCCTGCTCGTCCACCCCCACGAGCCCGGCGAAGAGCGGCTCCTTGGACAGATCCGGCAGGGCTTCCAGAAGCGCGATCAGCTCCCCCACGGTGACGGCGGGCAGCCCCGCCAGCCGCTCGAGCAGGGGCGCGTCACCGATCGGCGGGTCGGCTCCCATGATCGACTCAGGACGGCGACACCGGCTCCTGGCTCACTGCCAGGTCCCGCGCCTGCCCGGCGGGCACGAGGAAGGCCGAGGCCAGCGCCGCCACCGCCATGACCAGGCCCACGACGAAGACGGCCCCCACGGCATGCGCCATGGCGACCCGCATATGCGCCAGCGCCTCGGCGCTGAGCGCGGCGCGCGTCACCGGGTTGACGATCAGGTCCGGGTGTGCCACCAGCTCGCTCAGCTGGCCGCGCAGCTGCTCCGGCGCGGAGGCGAGCACGGCGCTCAGCTCGAGCTGCAGCCGATGGGCCATGACGGAGCCCATCACCGCCACGCCGACGGCGCCGCCGATAGTCCGGAAGAAGCCGGTCATCGACGTCGCCGACCCGAGCACGCTGCGCGGCACGCCGTTCTGGACGGCGATCAGCATCGGCACGAAGACGAAGCCCATGCCGACGCCGGCCAGGACGATGTCGCGGGCGGCCGCCAGCCGGGTCAGCGACTCGCTCCAGCCGCTCAGGAGCAAGAAGGCCAGGGTGAGCAGCGTCATGCCCGCCAGCACGATGCTGCGGTAGCCGACTCGAAGGACCAGCCGTGCCCCCAGGATCGAGCACACCACCCAGCCGATGATGAACGGCGTGAGCACGAAGCCGGCCTGAGTGGCCGTGCTGCCCGTCACCGCCTGCAGGAAGAGCGGCACATAGGTGATGGCGCCGAACATGGCCATGCCCGAGAGCAGCCCAGTGGCCGATGCGGCGCGCACCATGGGGTTGGCGAACAAGGCCAGCGGGATGAGGGGCTCCGCGGTGCGGCGCTCGACGAGCACGAAGAGCACGAGCAGGACCGCCGAGAGTCCCAGCAGCCCCAGGGCCTCGGGCCGAAGCCACGAGGCTTCGCGCCCGCCTTCGACGAGCCCCACGAGGAGCGCCGAGACGGCGGCGGCGAAGATCAGGGTGCCGGCGTAGTCGTACACGACCCGGCGATGCGGTCGCTCCTCGCCGGTGAGCCCCCACGCGATCGCCGCGCCGGCCAGCACGCCGAACGGCAGGTTGATGTAGAACACCCAGCGCCAGGAGACGGAATCGGCCAGGACGCCGCCCAGCAGCGGCCCGATGAGGGAGGCGACGCCCCACACGCCGGAGAAATATCCCTGCATCCTGGCCCGCCGCTCCATGCCGTACAGGTCGCCGATGATGGTCATGCCGATCGTGATCAGCGAGCCCGCCCCCAGCCCCTGCAGGGCCCGGAACACGATCAGCTGAGTCATGCTCCGCGACAGCCCGGACAGCGCCGAGCCAAGGAGGAAGAGCGTGAGGCCGGCCAGAAAGGTCCGGCGCCGCCCGAGCTGATCGGCCAGTCGCCCCCAGATCGGCATCGTGATCGTCGACGCGAGCAGAAAGGCCGAGAAGACCCACGAGTAGATCTGGATTCCGCCCAGGCTGGCGATCACGGTGGGCATCGCCGTCGCGACCACGGTCGATTCCATCGCGGCGAGGAAAACGGATCCCATGACGCCGACCAGCGCCAAGGACTTGCGCGGCTCGGGTCGCGTCATGATCAGTGGCCGCCCGTGCAGCCAGCGCAGCGGCAGCGCGCGCGCAGTTCGGAATACGGGTAGAGGCTCTGGTGGCCGTCCATCCACGTCACGCGCAGCCCTTCGGGCAGCTTCGTGATCTCCCGCGGCCAGCTCATCTCCTGGCTCAGCGTGACCTCGCCGTTGTCCGCGCGCGCCGGGTCCTCGCGCCGGAGCTGGTCGAACGGATAGATGCTCGAGTGGTTGTCGGCCCAGGTCACGCCCAGCGCGTAGCGCCCGACCAAGTGGACGTCCTTGGGCTCATTGGGATTCGGCTGGCCGAGGATCGGCAGGTTCAGCTTGATCGGTGTCATGTGCCCCTACCGACCGCCCGCCCCCTGCTCGGCCGTCGCCTGTTCCGCCGGGCACTCGGCTCGCGCCTCTGGCGCTCACCTCGGTCTTGATTCAGCACTCGCCTCGCGGCGCTCCGCCCCTGGCGGGGCGCCGGTCGCCGCTCAGCTCGAACAGCGGTCTCGAGCCGCTGGCCCGCGAGGAGGTAGTGCACCGCGAGATTCTGGTGCGGCCCCCACGCCGCGGCCCGGCGTCGGATGGCGCGCTCGCTCAGCGCGCGCCCACGACTGTAGAAATGCTCGAAGGCGCGCCTCACGCCCAGGTCTCCGGCCGGGCACACGTCCCCACGGCCGAGATAACGGGCCAGGAACCACTCGGCGGTCCACCGGCCGAAGCCCCGCACCGCAGTCAGCGCATCGATCACGTCCGCGTTCGGCCGCTCCGTGAGCGCGTCCAGATCCAGCCTTCCCGAGGCGACGAGCCGGGCCAGCCCGACGATGTACTGCGCCTTCCGCCACGTGAACTGCATCCGCCGCAGATCGCGGACGCGCGCCCGCGCCAGCACGGCCGGCGCGGGAAAGGTGTAGATCGTCCGGCCGTTGAGCGGGACGGCGGTGCCGAAGCGGCGGACGAGCCGGGCCCTGACGGTGAAGGCGAAGGGCAAGTTCACCTGCTGGGCGCATACCGAGCCGACCAGCATCTCGAAGGGCCCCGCGGCGAGCGTCGGGCGAAGCCCGTACAGCCGAGGCGCCAGCGTCGAGAGCACGGCATCGGCTTTGGCCGCGACGTAGAAGCTCGGCAGGTCGAGCGCGAGCCCGCAGATATGCTTCACCTCGGCAACGGCGGCATCCACGGCCTGCCGGCTCCGCGCCTCCGGAACCGACACGATGAGCCGCGTCTCGTCCGGAACGCCGTCCCAGCGCAGCTCGTATCCCAGCCACTCGTCGCCGACCTGGATCGCGCGACAGAAGACGCCGTCGGAGAGCGGATTGGCCGGATCCTCGCCCCAGAGGCGGAAACGCGCCAGCGTCCCGGGCACATCGAGCGGCCCAGGGGCGACGAAGGTTGCGTCCATGGCGGGGCTTGAGTGTACCAGACGGACCGGGCCGGCGGAACGACGGCGAGGGCGCCGCGCCCGCTCAATGGCGGATGTCGAAGTAGATGGGACCCGGCGGGACCGGCCCCGCGCCGTTGAGCGGACGACCGACGAAATTGAACTCCACGACGTCTTCCGCATAACGGCTCAGCGCTTCGCGGACCTGGATATCGTGAGGCAGGGGCATGAGCAGCTGGCGGAGCCCGGCGCGACGAAGGGCGACCGCGATGGCGCTGAACGCGCGGATTCCCGCCCGGCCCTTGACGGTGACGTCGTAGCCCTTGACCGCCCGCATCGTCTCCGGGTCGAGCCCCCGCTGGACCCGGTCGTCCCACAGCGAGAGCCAGGCGCTGCCGTCCGGGCACGAAGCCGTCAGGCTGCCCATGTAGGAGCCGGATGGGTACGGCAGGAAGAGCTCCGTGTGCAGGAAGAACGGGACAAAATGCTGGAGGGAGACACTGCCGAGGCGCCAGGTGGCCCAGGCCGCGTCCTCGAGAATGTTGACCTTCCGCACCCGCGCTTCGGGGTCGGGGTCGAACCGCTCCAGGTCCAGCACGAGGTAGTCGAAGCGCCCGAGCGTCTCCCAGCCCAGGGCGCTGACCATCTTCATCGATGGGGTATTGGAGGTCTTGATCAGCCCCGTCACATAGCTCGCACCCTGCTCCTCGAGCCACCGGGTGGCGGTTCGCATCAGGACCGGACCGAGTCCGCGGGCCTGGAGCGTGGACTCGACCCGTGCGTTACAGAGGTACCCCGCGCGACAGGGATCGCCCCCGACCCGCACGGTGGTCAGGGAAACGCAGAGCACGCCGATGACCCGCTCGTTCAGCTCGGCCACGAGCACGCGCGACTGGGGATAAGCGTCCATGCGAGCGAAGAAATTCCGGCGCGCCTGGATGAGGGTCGCTCCGGTATCGAAGGCCGACCCCTCCAGCGCCATGAGGGCGGGGTGATCGGCGAGGGTCGCTTCCCGGATCGAGACGGACGGGGCCTCAACGGGAGCCACCCTGGCGCTCATCGCGCCACAGCATACTCGCATTCCCGCCCTCGGCAAGCCCTCCAAGGGCGACCACCTTGCCCGGCGCTTCACCTCTCGGCTATCGTGAGGGCCACTCGATCATCAGGAGGGCGCTCATGAGCGATCTCGTGCTTGTCGGCCGCGACGACGGCGTCTGCACTCTCACGCTCAACCGACCCGAGGCGCTCAACGCGCTCACCGTGGACGCGATGGCGGCGCTGGCCGATCGCCTGGAGGAAGCCGCGAAGGATCCCGGCACGCGCGCCGTCGTCATCACCGGCGCGGGCAGCGCCTTTTCGGCGGGCGGCGACCTCGCGTTCCTCCAGGAGCTGCCCGGCATGCCTGCCGCGCGGATCAAGGCGATCGTCTACGGCACCTTCCAGCGCGTGCCCCGCGCCATCCGCGCCATGGACAAGCCGGTGATCGCCGCGGTCAACGGCGCCGCCGTCGGCGCCGGGTGCGAGATCGCCGTCGCCTGCGACTTCCGGATCGCCTCGGAGCAGGCCCGCTTCGGCGAGGTCTGGATCAACCTGGGGTGCGTCCCCGCGATGGGCGGCATGTTCCTGCTCCCGCGCATCGTGGGACTCGCGAAGGCCACCGAGCTCGTGATGACCGGCCGGATCATCGACGCCGCCGAGGCGCTGCGGATCGGCCTTGTGAGTGCGGTTGTGGCGCCGACGGAGCTGCAGCCCGCGGCGGGGAAACTGGCGGGGCGGCTGGCCCGCGGCCCGGCCCGGGCGCTCGCCGCCGCGAAAGCGGCCCTCAACCGCGGCCTGGACTCCACCCTCGGGGCCGAGCTGCAGGCGACGGTTGAGCAGCAGATCGCGTGTTTCGGGACGCGGGACTTCGCCGAGGGCGTCCGCGCGCTGGCCGAAAAGCGCCCGGCTCAGTTCACCGGCAACTAAGCATCAGCGTCCGTCTGCGGACTGGGGAGGTGCGGGGCCATTCGAGCCGGCCGCGAGGGATATGCGCAGACGCGAGATGGGGGAGTGCGGGGGCCATTTCTGGGCCCCCGCAGATGAATGATGGACGGGGTCAGTGGGCACGTGGGTTACGTGGCACGGTGCGGGGGCCATTTCGAGGCCCCCGCAGATAAATGACACGAGGGGCCCGTGTCCCCTAGCGCGCTAGGTGGTACGGCACATCCGTCACGACGACGTTTTTGCGGAACAGCAGCGAGCCCTTGATCAGCAGCGCCGTCTGGTTGTGCAGCAGGTGCTGCCACCAGCGGGCCGGGACGAACTCCGGGATGACGATGGTCACCCAGTGGTTCTCGCCAAGCGCTAGCAGATGGTTGAGATATTCGAGGAAAGGCGCCAGCAGCGACCGGTAGGGCGAGCTCAGCACGACCAGCGGCACTCCCATCCCCCACTTGCCCCACTTCTCCTCCAGCCGGCGCGTCTTGTCGGGATCCAGCTCCACGTACACCGCCTTGACCGACGGTGACAGCGTCCTGGCGTACTGGAGAGCGTGAATGACGCCCCGGTGGAGGTCGCCCACCAGCACCAGCACGGTGTGCTGCATCGGCGGCGGCCCCCCGTAACCCTCCAGGGAGAGCTGGCCCGCGACTTCGCCGTAGTGACGGCGGATCGTGAGGAACGCCGCCACCAGCAGCGGGATCAGCAGCACCACGATCCAGGCGCCGTGCGTGAACTTGGTCGCCGCGATCACGAGCATCACCAGGCCCGTGGTTGCCGCGCCCATCGCGTTGAGCCACCAGCGCCACCACCAGCCTTCCTCGCGCCGCATGAGCCAGCGGCGCACCATGCTGGCCTGCGAGAGCGTGAACGAGACGAAGACCCCCACGGCGTAGAGGGGAATCAGGGCGTGGGTCTCGCCGCCGAAGATCACGATGAGCAGGGCCGCCGTGCCGGCGAGAATCAGGATGCCGTTGGAAAACACCAACCGGTCGCCACGCGTGCCGAACTGCCGCGGAATGAACCCGTCCCGGGCCAGGAAGTAGGACAGCCGCGGAAAGTCCGCGAACGACGTGTTGGCGGCCAGCACGAGGATCAGCATCGTCACCGCCTGGATCTCGTAGTACATGAGCCCGCTGCCGAAGATCTGGCGGGCGAGCTGCGAGACCACGGTCTCCGTCTCCTGCGGGATCACGTGGTAGTGGCGAGCCAGGAACGTGATACCCATGAAGAGCGTGATGAGGATGATGCCGAGCCACGCCAGGACCAGGCGCGCATTCTTCGCCTCCGGGGGCTTGAAGGCGATGACGCCGTCCGAGACGGCTTCCACGCCGGTCAGCGCCGCGCATCCGGAGGAGAACGCCCGCAGGATCAGGAACACCGTGACATCCTGGGCCATCCCGGCCTGCGTCTCGGTCGGCGGCCCGGGGGTCTCCCAGCCGAGCACCCAGCGAACGAAGCCATAGGCCAGCATGGCGGTGAAGCTCACGATGAACAGGTACGTCGGCAGGGCGAAGAGCTTGCCCGACTCCCGGATCCCGCGCAGGTTTGCGGTGGCGATGAGCGCGATGAACAGCACGCCGATCAGGATCCGGTGTCCAAACAGGAGCGGAAACGCCGAGGTGAGGGCCGCCACGCCGGCCGCCACGCTCACGGCCACAGTCAACACATAGTCGATCAGCAGCGCCCCGGCCGCGACGAGCCCCGGCAGCGTGCCCAGGTTGTCCCGGGTGACGATGTACGCGCCGCCGCCACCCGGATACGCCAGGATCGTCTGGCGGTAGGAGCTCACGACCACCGCGATCAGGACCACGATGGCCACGCCGATCGGAATGGAATACCCCAGCGCCATCGTGCCGGCGAGGATCAGCACGAGCAGAATCTCCTCCGTGGCGTACGCCACGGAGGAGAGCGCGTCCGAGGAGAAGACGGCGAGCGCCGAGGTCTTGGAGAGCCGCTCGTGACGTGCCTGGGCGGTGGCGAGCGGCGAGCCCACGAACAGCTTCTTGAGCGTTCCGATCTTCACGGGCGGGTCCCTGAAGGCCCTACGCTAGGGGCGGGCCCACCCGCCTGTCAAGCGCGGAAAGCGGGCGCCGGTCAGGACTTCAGGTGGAAGGGCACGTCCACCACGACGACGCTGCGCCGGAAGAGCAGCGCGCCCTTGACGAGCAGGGCCGTCTGGTTGTGCAAGAGATGCTGCCACCAGCGGCGGGGGACGAACTCGGGTATCACCACAGTTACCACCGAGTTGTCCGACTGCCGCTGGATCAGGTTGATGTAGTCGAGCAGCGGGCCCAGCATGGAACGATAGGGCGAGGCCAGCACGACTAGAGGCACGCCACAGCCGCCCTTGGCCCAGCGCTCCTCGAGCTTCGGCGTAAAGCTCGGGTCCAGCTCGACGAAGACCGCCTTGGGTCTGGGCGTCAGCGACTGCGCGTAGCGGAGCGCCTTGACCACGCCCATGTGGAGGTCACCGACGAGCACGAGGACGGTATTGTCGACCGCCGGCTCATCGGCCAGATGCTCCAGCGATAGCTCCACGGCGATCGCATCGTAGTGTCGACGCACAGCCCGGAAGGCCATCACCATGAGTGGGATCAGGACCACCACGATCCAGGCGCCATGGGTGAACTTGGTGGCGGCGATGACCACGGTTACCGCGCCCGTCACGACGGCGCCCGTGCCGTTGATGAGCAGCCGCCACTGCCACCCACTCCCGTGATCCGCGAGCCAGTGGCGCACCATGCCGGCCTGAGACAGCGTGAAGGAGATGAACACCCCCACCGCGTAGAGCGGGATCAGCGCGTGAGTCTCGGCGCGGAACACCACGATCAGCGCGGCGGCCAAGATGGCCAGGATCACGATGCCGTTCGAGAAGACCAGCCGGTCGCCGACAGTCCTGAACTGGCGGGGCGCGTAGCGATCGCGGGAGAGCAGGGAGGCGAGGCGGGGGAAGTCGGCGAAGGACGTGTTGGCGGCCAGGATCAGGATGAGCGTGGTCGAGGCCTGGATCAGATAATAGAAGAGCCCGTCGCCGAAGAGGGCGCGGGCGATCTGCGATACCACGGTCTCGCTTTCCACCGGCGTGACCCGCAGCGCCGAGGCCAGCACCGTGATGCCGACGAAGAGCGAGCCGAGGATGAAGGCCATCCATCCCATGGTGATGGCGGCGTTGCGCGCTTCGGGCGGTCGGAACGCCGGCACGCCGTTCGAGATGGCTTCGATGCCCGTCAGCGCAGTGCAGCCCGAGGAAAATGCGCGCAGCACGAGAAACCAGGTCAGCGCGGTCGTCGCCGTCTCCGCGTGGGGCGGCATCACGGGCAGGCTGCCCGAAAGCCACCGGTACAGCCCGACCAGGACCATGATTGCGAAGCTCAGGATGAAGAGGTAGGTCGGGACCGCGAACACACGGCCCGACTCGCGTACCCCACGCAGATTGGCGGCGGCGATGATGACCACGAAGAGGACGCCGAGGGCGACCCGATGCCCGAGCAGCGGAGGGAAGGCAGAGGTGATGGCCGCCACGCCCGCGGCGACCGAGACGGAGACCGTCAGCACATAGTCGATCAGCAGCGCCGCGGCGGCCACCAGCCCCGGCGTGGGTCCCAGGTTGGCCCGCGCGACGATGTACGAGCCCCCGCCGCTCGGATAGGCGTGAATGGTCTGCTGATACGAAACCGCGACCACGGCCAGCAGGGCCGCGATGGCGAGCGCGATGGGATTGGTCAGGTGGGCGGCCGCGGAGCCGGCCAGCACCAGGATCAGCAGGATTTCCTCGGTCGCGTACGCGGTGGAGGACAGCGCGTCCGAAGAGAAGACGGCGAGGGCGACTGTCTTGGTGAGCCGCTCGTGGCGCGCCTGGGCGAGCGGCATCGGCGCGCCCACCAGCAAGCGCTTCAGCAGGCTGGCCTTCATGATCCTCCCAATGGCGCCTGCGAGGTTAGCTGCCGGGTTCGGGCCTGGGTCGCCCGGCCGCGATGCTCTGCGGCTTCACCCCCGTTCTGGGTCCCCCGCTCCTCCCTCTCGGGTAGAGAGGATTCGGCACGACAGGCGTGATCCTACGCCTGTTCGGCACGGCCCGCCAGGTGCCGCTCGGCGCACCGTCCCGCGTCTCCCTGAGCCCGGGCGCGTGATGCGTACCGCCCGCGGCGCTCGGCCTGCCATTCTTGTGTGACGGGCCCCGAGTTGCTACCCTGGCGCGGGCACGGAGAAAGGGCGGTCGGCACCCCGTTGCACGCGAGGAGACGCCCATGTGGATCCTGAGTCCGGAGATCGCCGTCGCCGAGAAGCTGCTGCGCTCGGCGGTGGTCTACCTCTTTTTGCTGATCGCCTTTCGGCTGATGGGCAAGCGCCAGCTGGGCCAGATGACGGCGTTCGACCTGGTCGTGCTGCTCATCATCAGCAACGTGGTCCAGAATGCGCTGATCGGCAACGACAACTCCCTGGGCGGCGGCCTGATCGGCGCCACCGCGATCCTGCTCCTGAACGCCGGCGTGGCCTGGCTCACCTTCCGCTACAAGCGCCTCGAGCGGCTCGTCGAGCACTCGCCCACCGTCATCGTCAGGCACGGCCGGATCCTGCGTGAAAACCTGCGCCAGGAGCGTCTGAGCCTGTCCGAGCTGCGGTCCGCGCTCCGCCAACAGGGCGTGATGTCGCTGCGCGACGTCCGCTACGTCATTCTCGAGGAGGACGGCAAACTGAGTGTGATCACACGCCTGCCGGCCACGCCGTGACCGCCCGTATCCGCACTCCGGTGGCCGAGTGACCAACCTCCCGAACCTGATCGGCCTCTGGGGATATCCGGCGATCTTCCTCGTCGTGGTCCTCGGCAATGCCGGCCTACCCGTGCCGGAGGAGACGATCCTGGGTGTCGCCGGCTACATGGTCTGGAAAGGCCATCTGAGCCTCTGGATCGTGCTCGTGGTGGGCGTCGTGAGCGCCGTCGTGGGCGACAACATCGGCTACTGGGTCGGGCGGCGCTGGGGCAAGGCCCGGATGACGCGCTATGCCCACTGGGCGCTGGGCCATCCGGAGCGGCTCGACTCCATGCGCGCCTTCGTGGCCCGGCGCGGCCCCCTCGCCGTCTTCCTGGCGCGTTTCATCCCTGGCGTCCGGTTCATGGCCGGCCCGCTGGCAGGATCGCTCGGACTGCATTTCGGACCCTTCTTCGTCGCTAACGTGCTGGGCGCCATGATCTACGTGCCCGTCGCGGTGGGACTGGGCTACGCCGTCGGTTACGGCCTCGGCGAGTATGTGGAGCGGCTGCGGCGGCTGGTGGGCGATGTCGAACGCGCCCTGCTGGTCGGCGTGCTGCTGGGCGCGGTCGTGGTGCTCGGCTGGCGCACGCTCCGGACGCTGCGCGACCGGAAGCAGGCGTGAGGGTGCGCGGCCGGGCGCCCCCAAGGCGCCCGACCGCGCTCGCGTGGCGAGAGCTAGTGAGCTCTGCTGTCGCCGAAGCCGTCGGAACCCTTCAGTCGCTCCTCGGTCCCGGGGATGTATCGCCGCTCCAGCTCCTGGAAGTGGCCCACCCGCGCCATCACGTGATGGCTCTCGGTTGGATGGCCGACCTTGAGCCGCTCGAGCGCCCACTGCGCTTCTTCCTCGTTCTTCACGAGCTCCTGCATGGCGTTCCAGACCGAGTACATCGCCGCATGAGCCCCGTAGATCGTGATGAAGATGAACTTGTAGCCCAGCTCGCCCAGCTCACGGAACGTGAGCGGATTGGGATCCTTGTGCCAGCGGAAGGACGACGAGTAGTTGAACGCCAGCGGCAGCGTCGGATGGGTCTGCCGCATAGCCTTGGCGAACTGGATGGCGGGCTCGCGGTCCGAGCCGGAGAGCTCCGCCCAGACCAGGTCCACGCCGGCATCCGCATAGGCGTGGCCCCGCCAGATGGCCTCCTCCATGCTTCCACCCACGGCGCCGAAGGCGTCCGTGCGGGCGATGATGATGAACTCCTTGTCCAGACGATTGCGCTCGGCGATGGCGGCCTTGTACTTCCCGAGCGCCTCCTCGCGGGACACGACCGTCTTGCCCGCGATATGGCCGCAGCGCTTGGGGAAGCGCTGGTCCTCCAGGTGGATCCCCGCCACGCCCGTCTTGACGAACTCCTGGACGGTGCGGATGGTGCTCAGCGCGTTGCCGTAGCCGTCGTCGGCATCGGCGATCACCGGGATGTCCACGGCGCTCGCCACCATGGAGGCTGCCTTGGTGACCTCGGTCATGGTCAGCAGGCCCATGTCAGGCCAGCCGTTGAGCATCGCCAGCGAGTAGCCGCTCAGATAGATCGACTTCATCCCCGCCTTCTCGGCGATCTGCGCGTCGAGCGGCGAGTAGATGCCGCCGGTGAACAGATACGGCTCATCGCTCAGCAGCTGGCGGAAGCGTTTGCCTTTGGATTCCACGAACGGATCTCCTTTTCGCTTATGCGGGAATCGCCGCGTGCAACCCGAGGGCGCACCAGCGGCAGTAGGTGTGGGTATCGAGCTCGATGGCGCAGCTCGGGCAGCAGGCGGTTCCGCACTCGGCGCAGGCCGGGCGCGCGGGTCTCTCTGGATGCAGCAGTCCGCATTCGCAGGTCGTCATGGCTCGCTCCTTTCTCCGTGGGTCAAACGATTCCGGCCGCGGGTCGTCGCGGCGCCAACGGCGCCGCCCACGGCAGCTCCAGCAGGCTCTCGGCGCAGCTCGAGCAGTAGTTGGTGGACTCGAGCTGGTAGGAGCAGGCCGGGCAGCAGGCCGCCCCGCACTGGATACATCCCAGATGCTCGAAGGCGAAATGGACTTCGGTGCCGCAACGGCATCGCGCACCCATGGGCTCCTCCTGAGTGAGTCCTCACCAGGGGAGACTCCAAGAAGTGTTCCAACGGTTCTAAGCGATTGATTCTGATTGCTAAATGCTGCTTAGGCGGGGATCTGGTAACCGCTGGTAAGTGAGACGTCTACGTCTCACAATTACCCACTTCTATGTAGCTATATCGAGGACAAGATACTGTTTGTAAAGGAGTTATTTGATGTGCTGAGCCATCTATCTTATGAGTCTCGTTAGACTCATAGTGAGTCAATCAAGTCTCAGACTTGAATTTCTTACTATTGATCGAGTACTTGGAGAGCAAGCGGTGGAAGTTTCTCCGAGTGATGCCGGCCCGCTGGGCGGCGAGGGAGATATTGCCCCGGGCCTCGGTCAGGAATCGGACCACCGCCTCGCGCTCGAAGAGCTCGACCACTCGCTCCTTGGCCTTGAGGAACCCTTCCTCCGTCGACATCGGCATCGACCCGCTTTCCTGGATGTGCAGGGGCAGGTGGGCGACCTCGATCTGTCGCGTCGTGGCCAGCACCACGGCGCGCTCGATGATGTTCTCCAGCTCCCGCAGGTTGCCGGGCCACGCGTACCGCTTGAGCAGGTCAAGCGCCTCCGGGGAGAAGCGGTCCACCTTCTTGTTGACCTTGGCCTCGGCCTTGCGGAGGAAATGGTGGGCGAGGACCGGGATATCCTCGGTCCGTTCCCGCAGCGGCGGCAGCGTGATCGTGAACGTGTTCAGCCGGTGGAAGAGATCCTCGCGGAACTCGCCGGCCACGAGCGCCTTTTCGATGTCGCGGTTGGTAGCGGCGATCACGCGGACGCGCACCTTGCGGGTCACCACGTCGCCGACCGGCTTGATCTCCCCGGCCTGAAGCACGCGCAGCAGGTTGCCCTGCATCTCGAGCGGCATGTCGCCGACCTCGTCGAGGAAGATCGTCCCGCCGTCGGCTTTCTGGAAGAGGCCGATCTTGTCGGCGACAGCCCCGGTGAAGGCACCCCGCTTGTGGCCGAAGAGCTCGGACTCGAGCAGGGTCGGCGTCAGCGCGGTGCAGTTGACGGTGATCAGCGGCTTGTCTCGCAGGTTCGAGTAGCGATGGATGGCCCGCGCCACCAGCTCCTTGCCGGTTCCGGACTCGCCGCGGATCAGCACGGTGGTCGGCGTGGGGGCCACCCGCACCGTCTGCTCGGCCAGCTCCTTCATCCGCGGGCTCTCGCCGATGATGAAGTCCCCGGCGGCCTGGGCCTGCAGCTCCCTCAGCATGAGGGAGTAGCGGTCTTCCAGCTCTTCCGAGCGCTTCCGCTCGGCGAGGAGGTCCCACATGAACTTGGCGCTGGCCCCGCCCATGACCTCCGTGTGGGCGGGCTTGAGCCGGTGGATGGTCTGCTGCACCTCCGGGTTGCCGGTGACGTCGATGATGAGGTCCACCTTCGGATCGGCGACGAGCGTGGCGAGATCGGTGGTGACCGTGATGTTGAGCCGCCGGGCCAGCTCGAGGCCCGGCGCCCAGGGGTTCACGTCGGCCACACCGAGGATGCTGACCGTGGGGTCGCCGGTGAACATCTCGAGCAGGGCGCGTCCGCCCTTGCCGCCCCCGACGATGACGACCTTGGTCACCCTAGAACGGCTGGGGCTCGCGCTTCGCGAGGCGCTCGAACGAGGCGTATTCCGGGATGAACGTGACCTGCACCTTGCCGGTGGGACCGTTGCGCTGCTTGCCGATGATCACATCGGCCACGCGGTCGCCCTCCTCCGACTGCAGCCCGTACCGCTCCGGCCGGTAGAGGAAGAGGATCACGTCGGCGTCCTGCTCGAGCGCGCCGGACTCGCGGAGGTCGGAGAGCTGCGGCTCCTTTCGCTCGCGGGCCTCCACCGCCCGCGAGAGCTGGGACAGCGCGACTACCGGCACTGTGAGCTCCTTGGCCAGGGCCTTGAGCGAGCGTGAGATCTCGGAGATTTCCTGCTGCCGGTTCTCCTGCTGCCGCCCGCGCATGAGCTGCAGGTAGTCGATCACGATCAGGTCGAGCCCGTGATCGGCTTTCATGCGCCGGGCCTTGGCGCGGGCCTCGAGCACGGTCAGCGCGGGCGAGTCGTCGATGTAGATCGGCGCCTCGGCCAGCCGGCCGGCGGCATTGGTCAGCCGCGTCCAGTCCCGCGGGTCGAGGTAGCCCGTGCGGACCTTGTGGGAGTCCACCTTGGCCTCGGCGCAGAGCAGCCGCTGCACCAGCTGCTCCTTGGACATCTCGAGGCTCAGCACCAGCACCCGCTTGTGATGCTCCACACCCGCGTACTTGGCGACGTTGAGCGCGAAGGCGGTCTTCCCCATCGAGGGACGCCCCGCGATGATGATGAAGTCGCTGGCCTGGAATCCCGAGGTCATCCGGTCCAGGTCGTCGAAGCCGGTGGCCAGACCGGTGATGTGCTCCTTGCGATCGTAGAGCCGCTCGATGTGCTCGAAGGTGTCCTTAAGGATGGCCCGCACCGGGATGGCCGAGCCCTGCATGCGTCGCTCGGAGATCTGGAAGATCAAGCGCTCGGCGTCGTCGAGGAGCTTGTCGACTTCCTCACGCCCCTCGTAGCTCTGCCCGATGATCTCGGTGGCGATGCGGATCAGATCGCGGAGGAGCGCCTTCTCGCGGACGATGGCCGCATAGGACAGCAGGTGGGCGGCCGTCGCCGCCTCGTCCACGAGCCCCGCCAGCGCGGCCGGGCCACCGACCTCGTCGAGCTCGCTCCGGCGCTTGAGCTCCTCGGAGACCGTCAGCAGGTCTACTGGCTCATTGCGCTCGAACAGGCCGAGCATCGCGTCGAACATTTTCCGGTGCCCCTCCTTGTAGAAGTCGGAGGGCCGGAGGATCTCGACGGCCTTGGGGAGGCTGTCGCGGTCGAGGAGGACGGCGCCCAGCAGCGCCCGCTCGGCCTCCAGGCTGTGGGGAGGAATCTTGGAGGTGAGCAGGTCGGTGAGCGTGGCCACGGCTATTCGCGGTTCACTGACACCTTGAGGTGCGCCGTCACGTCCGCATGAAGCCGGATGGGCACGCTGAACTCGCCCACGGACTTGATGGGCTCGTCCAGGCCGATGCGGCGCCGCTCGACCTCGATCCCGTGCTCGGCGAGGAAGGCCGCCACATCGGCTCGACCCACCGAGCCGAAGAGCTTCCCTTCGTCGGAGGCCTGGCGCGTCTGGCTGAAATGCAGCGCCTCGATGGCCTGAGCCTGGGTCGTCGCGTCGGCCTTGAGCTTGGCCGCCTGGCCCTCCTGGCGGGCCTTGATCTGCTCGAGGTTCTTGAGATTGGCTGGTGTCGCGTGGAGCGCCAGCTTGTGCGGGAGCAGGTAGTTGCGCGCGTAGCCGTCGGAGACGTCGCGGATTTCGCCGCGCCGCCCGAGGGTGGTCACGTCGTCCAGCAGGATGATCTTCATCGCGGCCTCCGCTCCCCTACTCGGCCGTCAGGGCCAGCAGGGCCACGGTGCGGGCGCGCCGGATGGCGCGGGTGAGCTGGCGCTGGTGCCGGGCGCAGCTGCCGGAGATGCGCCGCGGGGTGATCTTGCCGCGCTCCGAGACGAAGCTCTTTAGCCGGCGGATGTCCTTGTAATCGATCAGGTCAACCTTGTCGACGCAGAACTTGCAGACTTTGCGGCGGCCGAACCGGCGCCGCTTGACGGGCTTGGTTGCAGGCGGAATGGTCAGTACCTCCTTAGTACCGTTCTAACTTCGCCCGATTCACTCAGCTCTCGCCTCGCCGCGCCGCGGCTCAGCTCGAACTGCCACGTTCTCGGTCGTCGCCGATCCTCACGTACGATCTACTCAGCCCTCGCCTCGCCGCTCCGCGGCTCAGCTCGAACAGCCACGTACGCTCCGGCCGGCTCCTCCCTCGGGCCTCGTCTGGCTCGTTATTTGGCCCGGCACATCGAATCGGCCATGAGTCTTACTCCGAATTAGAAGGGAACTTCCTCGTCCCCCTCGCCGGTCGCTTCCACGGCCTCTGGCACGACGGGCGCACCCGCGGCCTTGGGTCGTCCCATGAACTGCACGCGCTCCGCCACGACCTCAACGACGTTGCGCTTCTGTCCGTCCTACGTCTCCCAGTCGCGGGTCTGCAGGCGGCCTTCGATCATCACCGGACTGCCCTTGTCCAGGTACTCGCCGCAGGTCTCCGCCTGCTTGCCCCACACCACCACGGTGAGGAAGCACGTCTCCTCGCGCTTCTCCCCGGCCTGGGTCGTGTAGTTGCGGTTGACCGCTAGGCGCAGGTCCGAGACGGCGGTGCCGCTCGGCGTGTAGCGTAGTTCCGGGGGGCGTGTCAGGTTCCCGATGAGGAATACCTTGTTCAGGCTCGCCATCAGACGACCTCCTCGACCGGCGCGGCCGGCGGCTTGGGCGCGGACCGGACCCGCTTGCGCACCGGCACGCGGGTCGATAGGAAGCGCAGGACCTGCTCGTTGAGCTTCAGCTGCCGCTCGAACTCCTTGATGACTGCCGGCTCCGCCTTGCACTCGATGACCGCGTACGTACCCTCGCGCTGCTTGCGGATCTCGTAGGCCAGCCGGCGCTTGCCCCAGCTCTCGGCCTTGCCGACCTCACCGCCCAGGGACTTGAGCGTCTCCTGGAGCTTCATCAGCAGGGCCGCGATGTCCTCATCGCTGGGTCGCGGGTCGAAGATGATCAGAGTCTCGTACGGGTACAGACGGCTCACCTCCTCAGCCTTGCGAATCTTCGTGTGAAAGCACCTGAGCCTACCAGAGCTTGCCCGGTAAGGCAACCCGCCGTCAAGTCTGGACAAAATGATACGGCCCGCGCCGTCTCCGACGCGGGCCGTATCCCTTGAGAAACGTCCGGCGACTAGTACATGTCGCCGTGCGGCATGGCGGGAGCCGCCGCCGGCTTCTCTTCCGGGAGGTCCGTGATGAGCGCCTCCGTGGTCAGCAGGAGCGAAGCCACCGAGGCGGCGTTCTCCAGCGCAACGCGCTCGACCTTGGTGGGATCGATGATGCCGGCCTGGATCATGTCCACGAACTCGAGCGTCTCGGCGTCGAAGCCGCGCGTCGCGACCTTCTCCGCCTTGACCTTCTCCACGATCACGCTGCCCTCGAGCCCCGCGTTCTCCACGATTTGGCGGATCGGCTCTTCGAGCGCGCGCCTGACGATCTGGGCGCCGACCTTCTCGTCGCCCTCGAGCTTGACGCTGTCGATGGCGTTGGAGGCCCGCAGCAGCGCGACGCCGCCGCCGGGCACGATGCCCTCTTCCACGGCCGCCCGGGTGGCGTTGAGCGCATCCTCGACGCGCGCCTTCTTCTCCTTCATCGCGGTCTCCGTCGCGGCGCCGACCTTGATCACCGCCACGCCGCCGGCCAGCTTGGCCAGCCGCTCCTGCAGCTTCTCACGGTCGTAGTCCGATGTGGTCTCGTCGATCTGGGCGCGAATCTGCTTGATGCGCCCCTCGATTGCCCCCGTCTTGCCGGCACCCTCGACGATGGTCGTGTTGTCCTTGTCCACCACCACTTTCTTGGCCTTGCCCAGGTCCTCGAGCTTGATGTTCTCCAGCTTGATCCCCAGGTCCTCGGTGATGGCCTTGCCGCCGGTCAGGATCGCGATGTCTTCCAGCATGGCCTTGCGGCGGTCGCCGAAGCCGGGCGCCTTCACGGCCGCGCAGTGCAGCGTGCCGCGCAGCTTGTTGACGACCAGGGTCGCGAGCGCCTCACCCTCGACATCCTCGGCGATGATCAGGAAGGGCTTGCCCGATCGCGCCACCTGCTCCAGCAGCGGCAGCATGTCCTTCATCACGCTGATCTTCTTCTCGTGGATCAGGATCAGCGCGTCTTCGAGCATGCACTCCATCCGCTCGGCGTCGGTCACGAAATACGGCGAAAGATAGCCGCGGTCGAACTGCATGCCCTCGACCACGTCCAGCACGGTCTCGGCCGACTTGGACTCCTCGACGGTGATGACGCCGTCCTTGCCCACCTTCTCCATGGCCTCGGCGATCAGGTTGCCGATGGTCTTGTCGTTGTTGGAGGCGATGCTGGCGACCTGCGCGATCTCCTTCTTGTCCTTCGTCGACTTGGACATCTTCTTCAGATCGGCGACGACCGCCTCGACCGCCTTGTCGATGCCGCGCTTGAGCCCCATGGGGTTGGCGCCGGCCGTGACGTTCTTCAGGCCCTCGCGGATGATGGCGTGGGCCAGCACGGTCGCCGTGGTGGTCCCGTCACCCGCGATGTCCGAGGTCTTGGAGGCCACCTCCTTCACCATCTGGGCCCCCATGTCCTCGTAGTTGTCCTTGAGCTCGATCTCCTTGGCGACCGTCACCCCGTCCTTGGTGATGGTCGGGCTGCCGAACTTCTTGTCGATGACCACGTTGCGCCCCTTCGGGCCCATGGTCGCCTTGACGGCCGCGGCCATGATGTTGACCCCTCGGAGCAGGGCGGCACGTCCCTCGTCGCTGAACATCACCTGCTTCGGCATGCTGGTTCTCCTCCTCGATCGTTCGATGGAATTGACCGGTGCCCGCGGGCCCGGTCGGGTTAGTGGCCGGACTTACTCAAGGATGCAAAGCACGTCCTCTTCGCGCAGGATCAGGTACTCCTCGTCGTCGAGCTTCACCTCGGAGCCCGAGTACTTGCCGAAGAGGATCTTGTCGCCCGCCTTGACGTCCAGCGGGATCTTCTTGCCGTCCTCCCCGACCTTGCCGTTGCCCACGGCGATCACCTTGCCCTCCTGCGGCTTTTCCTTGGCGGTGTCCGGAATGATGACCCCGCCCTTCTTGACTTCCTTCTCCTCCTCGCGCCTGACGAGAATCCGGTCGTGCAGCGGACGAATCTTCATGGTCTGCTCGCCTCCGATAGTAAGATGTTGACCCTGGTGGTTGAGCTTGGCCTACGAGGCCTTAGCACTCATCAACGCCGAGTGCTAATATAGTCGGCGGTCTCCCGGATGTCAAATCAAAAATCTCATTTATAATCAACCAGTTAGATAGGATAGTCCCAATGACACCCCCCAAGCCGCGCATCCTTATATCACGGATCCTGCCCGATGAGGCTCTCGCGATGGCCCGGGCGAGGACGGAAGTGGACCTCTATCCCGAGGACCGGCCGATGCCCAGGGCCGATCTGCTCGCCCGGCTCAAGGGGCGGCAGGGGCTCATCTGCGTGATCAGCGAGGTCATCGACGAGGAGCTGCTGGCGGCGTGCCCCGACCTCTGCGTGGTCTCCAACGTGGCGGTGGGCTACAACAACGTGGACGTCGCCGCCGCCACCAGGCGGGGCGTGGTCATCACCAACACCCCCGACGTCCTCACGGACACCACGGCCGACTTCGCCTGGACCCTGCTCATGGCCACGGCGCGGCGGCTGATCGAGGCCGACCACTTCGTGCGCAAGGGCCGATGGAAGCAGTGGGAGTTCATGCTCCTTCAGGGCGGCGACATTCACGGCAAGACGCTGGGCATCGTCGGCTTCGGCCGCATCGGCCGCGCCATGGCGCGGCGCGCGCTGGGCTTCAACATGCGGGTGCTCTACCAGGACGCGGTGCCGGCCGACGCCGCCACGGAGCGCGAGCTGCGGGCGACCCGCGTGGGCCTGCCCACCCTGCTCCAGGAGTCCGATTTCGTCACCCTCCACACCCCGCTCATCCCGGAGACCAAGCACCTGATCAACGCCCAGTCGCTCAAGACCATGAAGAAGACCGCCTATCTCATCAACGCCTCGCGCGGGCCGGTGGTGGACGAAGCGGCGCTCGCCCAGGCCCTCAAGGAAGGCTGGATCGCAGGGGCGGGGCTCGACGTCTTCGAAGCGGAGCCCACGGTCAATCCGGCGCTCATCGGGCTCACCAACGTCACGCTGGCGCCCCATATCGCCAGCGCCTCGCACGACACGCGGATGAAGATGGCCGCCCTCGCCGTGGAGAACTGCCTGGCGGTGCTCGAGGGCAAGACGCCGCCCACCCCGGTCAACCCCGAGGTGCTCGCCTCGCGCAAGCCCTGAGGTCAGCCCCCGGCGCGGACCCGCACGAGGCACGGCGGGAACCGGCAGGCCTCATTCCCGCATCTCACCGGGGCAGGAGGCTCTCATGAGCGCCCGTCCCGGCGAAGACGGCATCGCATCCATCGATCTCAATGCAGCTCCGTGGGTGGACCGCGGGCAGGCCCGTCTCAAGGAGCTGAGCGCGCATGGCAAGCGGCTCCGCCTGGTCGAGTTCCTGCCGGGCTTCAGTGATCCCGACTGGTGCGCCAAGGGCCACGTGGTCTATGTGCTCGAGGGCGTGATCGAGTCCGAATACGCTGACCACGTGACCACGCGGCCGGCCGGCGAGGCCTACGTGCTGCCACCGGGGGTGAAGCACCGCTCGCGGAATCCC
>DASSSH010000368.1:0-5542 GCA_035708525.1 Candidatus Methylomirabilota bacterium | reverse complement strand
CTCTACCTCTCCCTCTGGCGCCACGAGCCCGGCGAGAAGATCGCCCTCGAGGTCCTGCGCGACAACCAGCTACGCCAGGTCCATGTGGTCGGCGGCAACCGCGCGGAGTTCTACAAGCAGCTCTGATACGGTTCGAACGTCGTGCGAGCCGAGACGCGGCCGAGCTGCCGCAGCCACGAGCGCGTGGCAGTTCGAGGTGAGCGCCAGAGGCGCGAGCCGAGCGCTGAGTGGAGCGCGAGCGGTGAAACGGTTCGAATAGGAGGCGGAATGGAACTCGGGCTGAAGGGTAAGTCAGCGCTGGTGGTGGCCGCGAGCAAGGGCATGGGGAAGGCGTCCGCGCTGGGGCTGGCCGCCGAAGGGGTGCGTGTTGCGATGTGCGCCCGTGGTGAGGCGGCCCTCAGCGAGGCCGCCGCCGAGGTGAAGCGGAAGACCGGGGCGGAGGTCCTGGCCGTGCCCGCCGACGCCAGCAAGGCCGAGGACATCCGACGCGTGGTCAGCGAGACGACCAAAGCCTTCGGCGGAGTGGACATCCTCGTCGCCAACGTGGGCGGGCCGCCCCCGGGGCCGTTCGAGCAGATGACCGACGACCACTGGAAGGCGGCCTTCGAGCAGGTGCATCTGTCCACCGTGCGGTTCATCCGCGAGGTTCTCCCGCACATGAAAAAGGCCCGGTGGGGGCGCATTCTCGCGATCCAGTCGAGCTCGGTGAAGCAGCCGGTGGAGGGGCTCATCCTCTCCAATGGCATCCGGCCGGGGATCGCGGGCCTCTTCAAGACCCTCGCCAATGACCTCGCCAAGGACAACATCACGGTGAACCTGGTGCTGCCCGGCCGGATCATGACCGACCGCTTCACCGGTCATCAGGCCGACCGGGCCAAGCGGGCCGGGATCAGTCTCGACCAACAGCTCGAGCAGGCGGCGGCCGACATCCCCATGGGACGTATTGGACTGCCCGAGGAGTTCGCCAACATGGTGGTCTTCCTGGCCTCCGAGCGCGCCTCGTACGTGACGGGGACGGCCATTCAGGTGGACGGCGGCCTCATCAAGAGCGTGGTCTAGCGACGGTCATGAGCCGCGGTGCCGAGGCGGGCGCGGTGGGCGCCTGAATCCTGCGGGCTAGCGTGTTCCGCGCCTTCCACCGAGCCTTCGCCAACTTCCGCGCCCACCGCGGCTTTTTCCTCGCGTCGGGACTGTCCTTCAGCCTGCTGACCTGTCTGATCCCGATCCTGTTCTTCATCGTTTCCCTCGCCGGCTTCGTGCTCAGCCGCAAGGCCGCCATGGACGCGGTGCTGAACCAGCTCGCGCAAATCGTCCCGGTCTACAAGAACGAGATGCGACAAGCGCTGGAGCAGATCATCCGGCGTCGCAACCTCTCCGGCCTGGTCGGGACGGTCATCCTGCTGCTCTTCGCCAGCCAGCTCTTCGGCGCCGTCCGCCTGGTGCTCAACGACATCTTCGGCTTCACCCGGGGACCCGGCATCCTGCGCGGGATGCTCAAGGACGTCGTCCTGCTCTTTCTCATGGGGGTGCTGTTCCTCGTCAGCATCGTCATCACCGACATCTTCGGCTGGCTGAACATCATCCTGTTGACTCCGATCCGGGTGCCCCCCGAGTGGGTGCAGTCGGCCTTCATCGGACTGGCACTGGCGATCAACACCCTGCTCTTCCTGATCGCGTACCGCTATTTCCCGCACCGGAAGATTCCCGTGGGAGCGGCTCTGGCGGGCGCCCTCCTCGCGGCGGTGCTGTGGGAAACGGCCAAGCAGCTGTTCCGCTGGTACATCCTGTCCATGGGCGTGTACGACAGGGTCTATGGTCCGCTCGGCGCTCTCGTGGCGCTCACCATGTTCGCCTACTACTCGGGCGTCGTCTTCATCCTGGGCGCCGAGTTCACTGCGGCGCTGGTCAACGGACGGCGCTCCCGCGCCTGAGGGACGCCCGCCCGGGCCGGCGGCGCCCAGTCTGCCGGCGGTCGCGGAAGAGTGACGCGTGTGCTAGGTTTTACCCCGCCATGGCTGAGCCTCTCGCCCCGCCTCTCGAGGGAGTGCGGGTGCTCGAACTGGCCCACCTCATCGCGGGGCCGATCTGCGGGATGTACCTCGGAGACATGGGCGCCGACGTCGTCAAAGTGGAGTCGCGGGACGCCCCGGATGCCGGGCGCAGCGTCTACCGCGTCTTCCTGGGCGGGGAGGGCATCCTCCATCTGACGGTCAACCGCAACAAGCGCGGGGTCTGTCTGGATCTCAAGCGGCCCGAGGGCCGGCAGGCGTTCCTGCGGCTGGCGCGATGGGCTGACGTGATGATCGAGGGCTTTCGCGGCGGCGTGGCCGAAAGGCTCGGGATCGGCTACGAATCGCTCAGAGCCGTGAACCCGCGGCTGATTTACTGCTCGGTGTCGGCGTTCGGTCCGGAAGGGCCGTGGCGGGACAAGCCCGGGCTCGACTCGCTGGCCCAGGCGGTGGGCGGGCTCATGGCCATCACGGGTGAGCCCGACGGCAGCCCGGTGCTCTGCGGGGCGCCGGTGGCCGACACGCTGGGTGGGCTGCTGGCGATGGTCGGAATCCTGACGGCCCTGCTCGGCCGCGCGGTCAGTCGGCAGGGCCAGCGCGTGGATGCCTCCCTGCTCAACGGCATCCTGCTCGCCCACGCGGCGCGCCTGTCCGTGTTCCACGAGACGGGGGAGCCGCTCAAGCGGTGGGGCAGCGGACATCCGGAGATCGTGCCGTATCAGGCGGTCCGCGCCAAGGACGACTGGATCTTCATCGCCGCCTGGATCGATCGGCTCTGGGAGCCGCTCTGCGGCGCGATCGGGCGGCCCGAGCTGGCGCGGGATCCACGCTTCGTCACCAACGCCGACCGGATCGCTCACCGCAAAGAGCTGGGCGCGATCCTGGACAGCGCGTTCGCCACGCGAACGGTGGCGGAGTGGATGGAGACGCTGGAGCGCGCGGACGTGCTGTGCGCGCCCATCAACGACTATCCGGCGCTCGTTCGCGATCCTCAGGTGCGGGCGACGGGAATGATCGTGGAGCAGGAGCATCCGAGAGCGGGGCGCTTCACGACCATTGGCACGCCGGTTAGATTCGACACGACGCCCGGGCGCCTGCGGCGTCCCGCGCCGGCTCTCGGTGAGCACACGCGCGAGGTGCTGGCGGAGGCGGGCTTCACGGGGCCGGAGATCGACGCCCTCGCCGTCGAGGGCGTCATCTAAATGGGGTCAGGTCTTGAAATCCTACATTCGGTGACAATGCGCGCGTTGTCATCAAATGTCGTAATTCAAGACCTGACCCCAAATCTTGGGGTGAGGAGGAATCGCTCATGATGCTGAAAGGCAAGGTGGCGGTCGTAACCGGAGCGGCGCGCGGTATCGGGCGGGAGATCGCCCTGCTCATGGCCCGCCAGGGCGCATCCGTGGTGGTCAACGACTACGGCGGCGGCGCCGACGGCGCGGGCACCGACAAGGGCCCCGCGGACGAGGTCGTGCGCGAGATCAAGGGCTTCGGCGGACAGGCCGCGGCCAACTACGACTCGGTGGCCAGCATGACCGGCGGCCAGCGCATCATCCAGACGGCGCTGGACCACTTTGGCCAGATCGACATCGTGGTCAACAACGCGGGCATCCTCCGGGACCGGATGATCTTCAACATGACGGAGGAAGAGTGGGACGGGGTGATCAACACCCATCTCAAGGGAGCCTTCGCCGTCACGCGGGCCGCGGTACCCCACATGCGGGAGAAGAAATGGGGGCGCTTCATCAACATGACATCCACCTCCGGTCTCGTGGGAAACGTGGGCCAGGCTAACTACGCGGCCGCGAAGATGGGCATTGTCGGCCTGACCAAGGTGGTGGCGCTGGACATGGCGCGCTACAACGTCACCGCCAACTGCATCTCGCCCTTCGCGTGGACGCGCATGATCGGCACGATCCCGACCGAGACCGAGGCTCAGAAGGCCCGCGTCGAGAAGATCAAGAAGATGGGGCCGGAGCACATCGCGCCCGTTGCGACCTTCCTGGCCACCGAAGAAGCCAAGGAGGTCTCCGGGCAGGTCATCGGCGTGCGCGGCAAGGAGATCATGCTCTTCGGCCACATGCGGCCCATCATCCGCATCCACCACGATCAGGGCTGGACGCCGGAGCGGCTCGCCGAGATGTTCCCCGGCACCCTCAAGCACCACCTCGTGCCGCTGGAGACCTCGGGCCAGTACTTCAACTACGACCCGCTGGTCTGACACGGCCCATGTTCGCGCTGAGCGTGTACGCCACCCAGGCGCTGCACGGCGTGGTCTCGGGCATGCTCCTGTTCCTGGTGGCCTCGGGACTGACCCTGGTCTTCGGGATGCTGGGCATCCTCAACATCGCCCATGCCGGCTTCTACATGCTCGGGGCCTATCTCGCGTACACGACCGTGCACGCGACGGGCAACTTCTGGCTGTCGCTCCTGGTGGCGCCGCTGGTCGTCGGCCTGCTGGGCGCCGGGGTGGAGCGGTGGCTGCTGAGGCGGACCCACGCCTTCGGCCACGCGTACGAGCTGCTGCTGACCTTCGGGTTGTTCTTCATGATCGGCGAGGCGGTGCGGTGGCTCTGGGGCAGCAATCCGCTCCAAGTGCCGGTGCCCGCCGGCCTGGGCGGGTCCGTTCCCTTCCTGGGAAGCCAGTACCCGGTCTATCGGCTGTTCATCCTGGGCGTCTCGACCGTGATCTGCCTCGGTATGGCCGTGGCGCTCCTTCGCACGCGGATCGGAATCATCATCCGCTCGGCCGTCTCGGACGCCGAGATGGTCGCTGCGCTCGGCATCAACACGCCCGTGGTCTCGCTCGGGGTTTTCACGGTGGGCTCTGCGCTGGCCGCCGTGGCTGGGGTCATCGCGGCCCCGTTCCTCCAGGCCGACCCTTCCATGGGCGCGGTGATCCTCGTCGATCTCTTCGTCGTCATCGTGATCGGCGGCTTCGGCTCGCTGCTGGGCGCGCTGCTGGCCTCGCTGATGATCGGCGAGCTGCAGTCCTTCGGCATCCTCTGGTTCCCGGAATTCGCGCTGGTGTTCCAATTCCTGCTGATGGCTGTCGTGCTGATCGTCCGGCCCCAGGGCCTCTTCGGGGAAAAGGGATGAGCCTCGGCGCCCGGGGCCTGGTGATGGCCGTGCTGGTCGCGCTGTATGCGCTGCCCTGGGCGCTCGACGTGGTGCGGCTCCGGATGGCCATCGAGATCCTGTATTTCGGTCTCTTCGCGGTCTCGTTCAACCTGCTGTTTGGCTACGCGGGACTTCTGTCCTTCGGTCACGCCGCCACCTTCGGGGTGGGCGGCTACACGGTCGGGCTCGCGCTCAAGCACATCGCCGGGCTGCCGCTGCCGGGGGCGCTAGCGCTGGGCGCGCTGGCGGGAGCGCTCGGCGGCCTCGTGATCGGGTTCTTCTGCGTGAGGCTGCGCGGGACCTACTTCGCCTTGCTGACCCTGGCCTTCAGCCAGTTCCTCTATGCGGTGGCCCTCAAGTGGCGGAGCGTCACGCGCGGGGACGACGGCCTGACCGTCCCGGTGCCCGACATC
>DASSSH010000367.1:0-2017 GCA_035708525.1 Candidatus Methylomirabilota bacterium | reverse complement strand
AGACCAAGGTGGCCCTCATGTACGACAGCGGCAACTACGCCCCGGCCTTCGACAAGCTGCTCCAGATGCTCGACTACAAGAAGTTCCGAGCCGACCAGGCGGCCGCGCGGGCCAAGGGCAAGCTGCTGGGCGTCGGCTTCTCGACCTACATCGAAGCCTGCAGCATCGCGCCCTCCAAGGTCGTGGGCTCCCTCGGCGCCCAGGCCGGGCTCTGGGAGTCCGGAAAGGTGCAGGTGCATCCCACGGGGAAGGTCAGCGTGTACACCGGCTCGCATTCCCACGGCCAGGGACACGAGACGACTTTTGCTCAACTCGTGGCCGACCACTTCGGCATCCCGATGGACGACGTGGAGATCGTACACGGCGACACGGGCCGGGTGCCATTCGGCATGGGGACCTACGGCAGCCGCTCGGCCTCGGTGGGCGGCACCGCGATCCTCATGTCGATCAACAAGATCAAGGAGAAGGCGAAGAAGATCGCGGCGCATCTGCTGGAAGCCAATCCCAAAGACATGGAGTTCGCCGACGGCCAGTTCTTCGTCAAGGGCTCGCCGGGCAAGGCGGTGCCGTTCGGCCAGGTGGCGCTGGTCGCCTACGTGCCCCACAACTATCCCGAGGGCGTCGAGCCCGGGCTGGAAGAGACCTCCTTCTACGACCCCGCCAACTTCTGCTTCCCGTTTGGCGCCCACGCCTGCGTCGTCGAAGTCGACCCGGACACGGGCCATGTCAAGATCCTGCGCTATCTCGCCGTGGACGACGTGGGCAATGTGATCAATCCGATGATCGTCGACGGCATGGTCCACGGTGGCATCGCCCAGGGCGTGGCTCAGGCGCTCTGGGAAGGCGCGGTCTACGACGACGAATCGGGCCAGCTCGTCACGGGCAGCATGATGGACTACGCGCTGCCCAAGGCCGATATGCTGCCGAGTTATGAGACGGGCCGGACCGAGACGCCGACACCGGTCAACCCGCTGGGGGTCAAGGGCGCCGGCGAGACCGGCACCATCGCCTCCACCCCGGCTGTCGTCAACGCCGTGGTGGATGCGCTGGCGGGGTTCGGGGTGGACCACATCGTAGCCATGCCGCTCACGGCGGAGCGGGTCTGGAAGACGATCCAGGCCGTCCGATCCCAGAAGTAAAGGAGAGCCCGGCCATGTATCCAGCCCAGTTCGAGTACCACACAGCCAACACCGTCAAGGAAGCCCTCGACCTGCTCGGCCGATACAAGGACGAGGCCAAGCTCCTCGCGGGTGGCCACAGCCTGATCCCGGCGATGAAGTTTCGGCTGGCCCAGCCCAAGCATCTGATCGATCTCGGAAAGGTTACGGGGCTGTCGGGGATCAAGGAAGAGGGCGGCACTCTGGTCATCGGCGCCATGACGACCCATTACGCCATCGAGTCCTCCTCGGTGGTGAAGTCGAAATGCCCCGTGCTGGCCTCGGTGGCGGCGCAGATCGGCGACCCCATGGTCCGCAACATGGGCACGATCGGCGGTAGCCTCGCCCACGCCGATCCGGCGGCGGATTACCCCGCCGCCATCATCGCCCTCGGCGCCGAGATGGTGGCCGAGGGGCCCAAGGGCAAGCGCACCATCAAAGCCGACGACTTCTTCAAGGGGCTGATGACCACGGCGCTCGGCGAGAACGAGATCCTCACGGAGGTGCGCATCCCCGCCTGCGGGCCCAAGGTCGGGTGCGCCTACATGAAGTTCCCGCATCCGGCGTCCCGCTTTGCCATCGTCGGCGTCGCCGCCGTGCTGAGCGTGGACGGCGGCAAGATCAGCAAGGCGAGCATCGGCCTCACCGGCGCCGGCACCAAGGCCGTGCGCGCCAAGGGGGTCGAGGCGGCGCTCACCGGCAAGGGGACCGACGCGGCGAGCATCCAGGCCGCGGCCGAAAAGGCGCCCGACGGCGTCGATGTCCAGCCCGACCTCCAGGGCTCGGTCGACTACAAGAAGCACCTCTGCAAGGTCTTCGCGAAGCGCGCCATCGAGGCGGCCGTCGCCGCCGTGAAGTGA
>DASSSH010000366.1:0-15957 GCA_035708525.1 Candidatus Methylomirabilota bacterium | reverse complement strand
AAGTGCGCGCCGGCGCCGGCGGGATGCGACGAGATCCGGCTGCTGAACCAGCTCGACGGCTTCAGCGTCAACCCGCGCGTCGCGATCCGTTTCTCCGCGCCGATCAGCATCGACAGCGTGACACGCGCGAGCGCCTTCATCCTGCCGCTCTGGACCGAGCCTCTGCCGTCACCGGTCGCGCTCGGCCAACTCGTGTGGGATCCGGAAAGCGCGACGCTCTACGCGCGCCCGGAGCGGGCGCTGCTCCAGGCGCGCCGCTACGCGGTGGTGGTGACGACGCGCGTCCTCGACCCGGACGGCAGGCCGCTCAAGCCCGCCCCCGGATCCGGGCTCGTGAGCGAGGCCAGCTATGGCGCGTCGGTCGAGACCCTGGTCTTCCAGCAGCTGAAAGCCCTCGGCGTGAGCCGAGCCGAGCTGGCGGCGGCGGCGGTCTTCACCACCCAGAGCGTCACGGCCGATCTCGAGCAGATTCGCACTCTCGTGAGCGCGCGTCCGGCGCCCGAGCTCAAGCTCGCGCTCGGTCCCGGCGGCACCCGCTCCGTCTACGAGCGCGCCGACCTCGAGGGCATCGAGCTGCGCCGGCAGGTCGCGACGAGCGGGAACGTGCTCGCCGATCCGGCAAAGCTCGCGCTGCAGGTGGCGCCGGCGTCGGACATCAAGACCGTCGCCTTCGGCAGCTTCCGCAGCGTGTCCTTTCTTTCCCCCGATCGCCACATCCCGGCGGTGCCCACGCGCAACGGCGCCCCGCGCCCCTCGGGCGAGGAGGACGTTCACGTCACGATCTTCGTCCCCTCCGGCGCGATGCCGCCGGACGGCTGGCCGGTGGCGATCTTCGGCCACGGCTTCGGCAACGACCGGCACATGATTCCCCCGCTCGTGGCCGCCACCCTGGCGCGCCAGGGCTTCGCCACGATCGCGATCAACGTGGTGGGGCACGGGGGCGGGCGCGAGGGCACGCTCACCCTGCTGCGCGCGGGCCAGGAGCCCCTGACGCTGCCCGCCGGCGGCCGCGGGATCGACCTCGACGGAGACGGCAAGATCACGGCCACGGAAGGACTCGGCACCCTCGGGACGGGCCCGCTGGCGCTCATCGCCATTCGTGACGGGCTTCGCCAGACCGTCGCCGACCTCATGCAGCTCATTCGCGCCGTCGGCCGCGGCGTGGATCTGGATGGCGACGGCCGGCTGGATCTGGACGGCTCGCGGGTCTACTACTTCGGCCAGTCGCTGGGCGGCATCTACGGCACCCTGCTCATGGCAGTGGATCCCGCGGTGCCGGTGGGCGTGCTCAACGTGCCGGGTGGGCCCATCGTCGAGATCGCGCGGCAGTCGCCGGTCTTCCGCGGGCTCGCGCTCGCGCAGCTCCAGCGGCGCCGGCCGCCGCTCGTGTCGAGCGAGGCCAAGGACTTCGTCGAAGCGATCCCGCTGCCGGGCGAAGCGCCCGTGCTCGCGCCGGCGACGGGCGCGCTGGACATCCAGGCCTACTTCGAGCGCGTCGAATGGGTGAGCCAGAGCGCCAATCCGGTCGCCTACGCGCCCTACCTCCGCCAGGCGCCGCTGCCCGGCGTCGGTCCAAAGGCCGTGCTCGTGCAATGGGCCGTGGGCGATCTCACCGTGCCGAATCCGACCACGGCGAGCCTCGTGCGCGCGGGCGCCCTTCAGCTCTTCACCTCCGCGTACCGTCACGACCGTGTCGTCGCCACTCTGCCCGAGCGGTTCAAGAATCCCCACGGGTTCCTGACGTCGACGGCCTCACCGGAGCTGTCGGACATCGCCCGCGCCGCTCAGGAGCAGATCGCGCGCTTCTTCCTCTCCGGCGGCCGCGCGATCGAGCGTCCCGACGAGCGGCTCGAGATCGAGCCGCCCCGCTGAGCGACCGGCCGTCTCCGCCGTCGTAATGCGCGCGGTCCTGCTCGGTACGGGCTCGCCGCCCCCGAACCCCAAGCGCCGCGGCCCCGCCACGCTGCTGACGCTCGGGAACGAGAGGTTCCTCGTCGACGCCGGCTCGGGAGTGGGCGCCCAGCTCGTTCAGGCGGGGCTCCGGCCCTACGACTGGCCCCGCGTGCTGATCACGCATCACCATTCCGATCACGTCATCGACCTGGGCCACCTGCTGATCACGCGCTGGATCGTCGGCCAGAACGCCCCGCTCGAGATCTGGGGGCCCGCGGGCACGCGGAGCCAGGTGGACAAGCTGCTGGACTACCTGCGCTGGGATATCGAGGTACGGCGCGCCCACATGCACGAGCGCCAGCCGCCGGCCGTGTGCGTGACGGAGATCGAAGAGGGCAAGGTGCTCGAGGCGGGCGGTGTCAGCGTGAGCGCCTTCCTGGTCGAGCACGATCCCGTCAAGCCGGCCTTCGGCTACCGCTTCGACGGGGGCGGGCGGAGCGTGGTGGTCTCAGGGGATACGCGGCCGTGCGAGAACCTGATTCGCTGGAGCCGCGACGTGGACTGCCTGATCCACGAGTGCTGCGAGATGGCCAAGACCACCTGGTATCCGGGCTGCGGGTGGCCCACCCTCGAGGACAAGATCCGCGATCTGGCCTCCTACCACACCCAGCCGGATGACTTGGGCCGCGTGGCGGCCGGCGCGCGCTGCCGGAAGCTGGCCGTCACCCACCTGATGCCGGCCTCCGAGCCCCGCGCCCTCGAGGCTGCCGCGCGGCGGCACTACGCTGGGCCCGTGGCGATCGGCGAGGATCTGCTCGAGGTCTAGGGCTCTCTCCCCTTCACCCTCCGGGGGCGAGGGTTTCTAAGACGTCTCCCTCTCCCTCGGAGAGGGAGAGGGTCGGGGTGAGGGTCGGCTACGGTGCCCGCTCGGCCCGGAGCAAAGCGAGCACATCGCGGGCCCAGGGCGCGTCGCAGGCCGGCGGTGGCGCGTAGGTGATGCCTCCCGTGATGCGGATGCCGGCCTCCCAATCGGCAGGGGAATCTTCGAGCACGTCTTCCACCGCCAGATCGAAGCGCGCCAGCTCGCCCGTGGTGAATCGGCGCCGCGCCCGGCCCTTCACGTACACCGTCCGCTCGGGCTCGATGAGCAGCAGCGCGCAGCTGCCTCGCTCGTCGAGATTGCGCGCGCTCCGGCTCCGGGCCCCGATCACGAGACGAATGGTGGCGGGATCCACCGCCAGGAGCTCGAGGTACGACACGAGCATGGGATGGGGTCGACCGCTCTCGTCCGCCGTGATGACAGGCACCGCGCGACCGAGGACGGCCGGCAAATCGGACTGCGAGAGCCGCGCCAGCAGGTCCGGCGGCAGCGCCGGACCGAGACTCCGGCTCACTGGCCGAGGGCGCGGCGGTAATCGGCGAGGAAGGAGGCGACGACCTCGTCCACCAGCTCGAGCACCTCGTAGGCCGAGCTGCGCCACGGCCCCTTGGCCAGCCGCTCGGCCTGCCACACCGTGGCCCACACCGGGGCCGGCAGCCCCGAGATCGCGGCGGGACGCTCGACGGTGAGCCGGATCGGCCCGATGCCGTAGGCCTGGGAGAGCGGCAGATAGTAGCCGCGCAGGTCCGAGCTGCTGTAGGAGCGGACGGCAATGAGGACGTGGAGCCGGTCGGCGCTGCCGATGTCAATGATCGGAGCGGGGGTGGCCCGCTTGATCGCCTCCAGGATGCGCGGGCGCACCTCGTCCGCGGATACGTCGGGGTGATTCGGTGAGAAGGTGATCTCGACGGACACATTCGGCATCGACTGCAGCCCTTGCCAGCGGTCGGCCGCCGCCGCGGCCCTGCTCGCGGCGAGGGCGGAGACGAGTAGCAGCAGCGCGAGGATCCAGCGGGGCAGGCGGAAGCGAATCATGGCGCCTCTCCTATCTTCGGCTCCCTCTCCCTCCGGCGGCGAGGGAATCAGAACGACTCCCTCTCCCTCTGGAGGGAAAGGGCCGGGGTGAGGGTGGCGCGTGGTTTCGCGCATATCCGGCCTAATATCCACGTCGGCGGTCCACGGTCTCGCGCAGGGGTTGCCCCTGGAGGAAGCGGGCCAGGTTGTCGGTGAAGAGCCGGGCCACGATGTGGTCGCGCTCGGGGTGTAGCCCGCCGATATGCGGCAGCACCGTGATGCCCTCGGTGACCCAGAAGGGATGCTCCGCCGGCAGCGGCTCGGTGGTGAAGACGTCGAGCACCGCCCCCGCGATGGTGCGGCTCTTCACGGCCTCGATGAGGTCGGCGTCCACCACGAGCTCGCCCCGCCCGAAGTTGAGCAGGAAGGCAGTCGGCTTCATCGCCTTGAGCCGCCGCGCGTTCATGAAGCCCCGCGTCGCCGGCGTCGACGGCAAGAGCAGCAGGACGAAGTCGGCGGCCGCCAGCACCTCGTCGGTCTGCTCAGACGGATAGACGCGGGCCACCGACGGCACGGGCGCCGGCGTCTGCCGGGTCCCGATCACGCTTATCTCGAGCGCCGCGGCCTTGAGCGCGACTTCCCGCCCGATGGCTCCCAGGCCGAGAATGCCCAGCGTCTTGCCCGCCAGCGTGTCGGAGATCCGGCGGGTCCAGCGACGCTCCCGCTGGTCGAAGGCGGCCACCGTGTAGGGCTTGGTGAGATGGAACAACGCGCCCAGGATGTTTTCCGTCATCTGGATGCGGTGGGTGCCCCGCGCGCAGGTGAGCGTGATGTCCGGCCCGAGATCGGGCAGGGCGAGCCAGCCCTCCACTCCGGCCGTCAGCGACTGGATCCAGCGCAGCCGCGGCATGCGCGCGAGCAGGCCGGGCGCCGCGCGCCATGCCAGCAGGATCTCGAGCCGCGGGAGCAAGGCCGCGGGCGGCTCCTCGGTCACGCGCGCCGCGTGCAGCTCGACACGATCTGCCAGCCCGGCCCGCGCGATCGCCTCGCGGTACGGGCCCGGATCGTTGCACCAGAGCAGAACGGGGCTCGCCATGGTCGCCGTCGGGACGGGCCGAGTGTAGACCGTCCCCGCGGCCGCGGGCAAGTCCCGGCTGGTTGCTGTGGGGCGCATCCTCTTGTATCGTGCCGATTTATGCGTCTCCCTGCGATCGCGCGCACGGCGCGCGGCTGATGCGCGCCCTCGTCATCGGCGCCTCGGGCCAAGTGGGCACGGCGCTGCTCGCCGCGCTCGCCACGCGCAGGCACGAGGCCGCCGGCACCTACGCCCGGCATCCGGCGCCGGGACTCACACCCCTCGACATCGCCGACCCGGCCGCCGTCGAGGGCGCGGTCGGCGCCGCGCGCCCCGACTGGATCCTCTGCGCGGGGGCGCTCACGGCGGTGGACTACTGCGAGGAGCATCCGGAGGAGGCCCGGGCGATCAACCGCGACGGCGCCCTGGCGGTCGCCCGCGCGGGGCAGCGGCTCGGGGCGGGCTTCGTGTTCTTCTCGACCGAGTATGTCTTCGACGGCGCCGCCGGTCCCTACGCGGAGGACGATCCGGCGCATCCACTTTCAGAGTACGGGCGCAGCAAGTGGGAGGGCGAGCGCGCGATCCTGGACGAGATCGAGCGCGCCCTCGTGGTCCGCACCACGGTCGTCTACGGTCCCGACCGCCAGGAGAAGAACTTCGTCTACCAGCTCCTGCGCGCCTGCCGGAGCGGGCAGGGAATGCGCATCCCCGCGGACCAGGTCTCGAGCCCGACCTACAACGTCGACCTCGCCGCCGCCACCGTGGAGTGCTGCGAGCGCGACCTGCGCGGCGTCTATCACCTGGCCGGGGACGGGGTGCTCGACCGCTTCGCCTTCGCCCGGCTGGCCTGCCAGGTCTTCGAGCTCGATGCGAGCCGGCTCACGCCGGTGCCGACCGCGGCGCTGGGGCAGAAGGCGCCCCGCCCCCTCCGCGGCGGACTCCGCATCGGCAAAGCGCGCGCGACGCTGCGCACCCCGCTGCGCGCGCCCGAGGCGGGGCTGCGCGCCATGCGTGCGGCGCTGGAGGGCGAACGGTCAACGGCCACGCGCGGTTGACCCCCCTGGCCACATACGGTAGGATGACTGCTCGGCTGTCGTCCCGGGACGGTGACCGTAGCTCAATTGGTTAGAGCACTGGACTGTGGCTCCAGGGGTTGAGGGTTCGAGTCCCTTCGGTCACCCCAATCCCCTTGAGGCCAATCGAAGACTCCCTCTCCCCTCGGGGGAGAGCAGAAGGTCTACCCTCTCCCCATTGGGGAGAGGGCAGGGTGTGGGGCAGCAGTCTCGCGCGCCCATAGCTCAGCTGGATAGAGCGTTAGCCTCCGGAGCTAAAGGTCAGAGGTTCGAATCCTCTTGGGCGCGCCATCTTTTTCGCTCTCCGCGCAAGCGGGCCGTTAGCTCAGTTGGTAGAGCAGCTGACTCTTAATCAGCGGGTCCAAGGTTCGAGTCCTTGACGGCCCACCATTGTTGACGGGCACTTCGGTGAGAGCCGGAGTGCCCGTCGCCGCTTTTGCTACCACTTTCCTCGTCGAGGCGGTTGACGGCGGCCTTGTTGCTCCATCGGGAGCCACTTCCCGTCACTGCTCAGGGCTCCGGTTTGACTTCTCCCGCGCGCTCTGACAGGATCGCCGCGAGATACCACGGGTCGTCCCTGCTGTGACATGGGCCCCAAGGCCGCCGGAACCGAGAACAGGCGTTATGTTACTTACGTGCTTGCACGTGGCGCAGCTGAGTGCATGGCGATGGGTGCGTCGTCGGCATCGTCAGCTACATCGACGTGCTCCGGGCCGTGGAGGAAGCGATCGAGGTCGAATGACGACGAGCGGCGAGGCATGACGCGCATCGACCTCGTCGTCGGCAGCCTCGTCGTGGCGGCGCTCCTCTGCGCCGCGTCGACCGCGGCCCAGGAAGAGCCGATCCTCCGCTTCGAGGGCCGGGTGACCTACGTATCTCCCTGGGAGATGCTGGTCGCGCTCGATAACGGCCCCGTCGTGATGCTCGACGTCACGCGCATCCCCAGGGCGAGCTCCGCGAGATCTCACAGAACGATTACGTCGTCGTGACGGGCTTCATGCGACGCCCCAGCCACAAGGTCCACGCCACGGACATCCGGCGCGTCAGCCCATGGATCCCGACGGTCCCCCGCTGGGCACCTCAGTCGCCCTGACCGACTACAGCCGGCGGGCACGAACGGGCTGCCGCGGCATCGCATTCTCGACGCTCACGTCGCAAGCGGCGCCTCCAGCTTCTTCCACCATGCGTACCTTGACCGGATGAAGGGCGACCCCACTGTTCGGATGGAAGGACGTTGAATTGTGTTGCCAAATATCTCACCGGAGCTGCGGAAATCAGTTTGTAGGGGATAACGGTCCCTTCCCCATTGGGGAAGGCGTCACCCGGGACTCGATCCGGTGCCCTTGACGGTGAGGCAGCGGGTGCCCCATGCTTTGCGCAGCAACAGGGGAGGGCGCTGGTCCACGGATGGCGATGGACTACATATCCATGCAGAAGGAGATCACTATGAAACGATGGCCTGGTATCACCATGGGGTTGCTTGTTGTCGCGCTCACCGTGTTCGGCTGCGCAACCCAGCCGTCCGGGGAGGGGTGGATCACGCTCATCGATGGTTCGAGCGCTAGCCTGAACAACTGGAACCGCATCGGCGACGCCAATTGGAGGGTGGAAGACGGCGCCGTTGTGGCTGACAAGGCGAAGGTGACTAGCTATCTGGTCTCGAAGAATTCCTACAAAGACTTCCAGATCAGGGCCGAGTTCTGGGCTGATCACACCACCAACAGCGGCATCTTCATTCGCGCTTCCAATCCGCAGAAAATTGGCGCTGATAGCTCGTATGAGGTGAACATTTATGACCAGCGCCCCGATCCGAGTTATGGCACGGGGGCGATCGTCGATTTCGCCAAGGTATCGCCGATGCCGAAAGCCGGCGGCAAATGGAATGCGTTTCTGATCACGGCCAAAGGCACCAACCTGATCGTGGAATTGAACGGTGTCCAGACCGTCAACATTCACGACAACAAATTCGCCAGCGGGCCCTTCGCCCTCCAGTTTGGTAACCGCGCCAAAGACGCACCCGGCGGTGCCATCAAGTGGCGCAAGGTGCAGATCAGGCCGCTGTAGCCCCGCTGTGGCGGCCCGGCGCTGGCGGGATGGTGGGCTAGTTTGTGCGCGTACCTGGCGCCTGGTCGTCAACCTCCGGGAGCAGGCCACTGTCGACGCTTCCCGAGAGTTGCTGGGTTCTCTTGCTCTCTGTTCGCGATCACTCCATTCGCATGCCATCATCCGGAGCAGAGGGGCACTTGGGTGGCGGCCCATAGACTGTGCCATAGTTAAAGAATGTATCCCGGAAGCAGTACCCTGCTTTGCGCTTAGGTCGTCATGTATGGCCGTGCGCGGGTCCTGGGCCGGACTCTTAATCAGCGGGTCCAAGGTTCGAGTCCTTGACGGCCCACCAATGATCACGGGCGCTTCCAGAGCATCGGAAGCGCCCCTGATTTTCGGTCAGCGGGTTTTGACCCTGCGGCGCGCAAAACACGGGCAATTCTGCGGAACAGATCAACGGATGGGGGAACTTATTGCCCCGGCCTTCCCCCGCTATCTTCAGGGCACCGACGGGACGAGACGCTCCTCATCGGCGTCGTGGCGCGAGGATTCTGCCCCACCGGGCCCGCCCGGGTCGGTGAGGCCCCGAGGTCGGCGGGAAAACTGTCGAGCGTCATGGTGAACGACATCAATGAAGAGGACTGCGCCTTCGCCTTTCCTATCGAGGAGGGGCAGGCATCGCGGACGAGTGATGGTCTACGATCATCCAGTTCTCCCCATCCTTCACGAACGTGAAGCTATAGCGTGCTGGCCACGTTTTCGTCTCTCCGTCCTTGAGGTACGAAAACGTGTAGTACCCGGTGTTGACGGCCGTGGGGCCGTACACGCGGATCAACTGCTGCCCGAACGTGACCTTCAGATTCGGTAAGGCGCGGAAGGCCGTCACGAAGTAGTCGCGCAGTGCCGCGCGATCCGCTCGTACGGTCGGAGAGAGCGTTCCCCAGAGAACACCGTCGCTCGCGTACAGCGCAACAACTTTGTCGGGATCGTTCTCTCCCAGGGTCTGCGCCCATTTCATGGTGGCAGCGCCGACGTCCTCTTTTGGGCCTGCCGCGGCGAGAGAAGTGACGACGAAGAGAGCGCAACCGAGTACGGATAGCCCAGCTGACGTCCACAGGTGAAAGCGCATTTCTGCTCCTCCTTCTCGTGAGCGGTGTCACCCATCGATCGTGAATGAGGAGCGGCGGAGCAAAGGGGAGACCATGCCGACAAATCAAGCACGACGGGCAGATAGCGGCATGCCGACCGCGCAGCCGATGGCCAATTGGCGAAAAATAGCCAACAACTAATAGCCAACCACCACCGTTGGCTCCATAATCACCGCATGGGTGGCCTCGGCGACCTCATTGGCCAAGCGCCTGTGATGGAGGCTCTTCGCGAGCAGATCCGCCAGATCATCGAACGAACGTCATCGAGCCGGCGTGTTCCACCGATCCTGCTCCAGGGCGAAACCGGCACCGGAAAGAATCTGGTGGCCAGGGTGATCCATCGCGCGGGCCCGCGTGGCGACGGACCGTTTGTCAACGTCAACTGCGCGGCGATTCCCGTGGGCCTGCTCGAGGCCGAGTTGTTCGGATTCGAGCGCGGCGCCTTCACGGACGCGCGACTGCCCAAGGCCGGTCTCTTTCAGAGCGCACACGGGGGAACCATCCTGCTCGACGAAGTCGCGCTCCTGTCCGATGCGCTCCAGGGCAAGCTTCTGAACATCATCGAAGAACGCAGAGTGCGCCGCCTCGGCAGCACGCGCAGCGAGCCCGTGGACATCTCGATCATCGCTGCGACAAACGAAAATCTTCTGGCGGCGGTTCACGCCCGTCGATTCCGCGAGGATCTCTATCACCGTCTCGCGGTCGTGACGCTGCGCGTGCCGTCGTTGCGCGAGCGCCGTGAGGACATCCCGATCCTCGCCGAGCATTTCCTCGCGCGCGCCTGTCAAGACTACGGACTTCCGTCGAAGCGCCTGACGTCGGGTGCCCGGGCCACGCTGTGTGCGCACGGATGGCCCGGTAACGTTCGCGAGCTGGCCAACCTGATGGAGCGTGTGGCTCTGCTGACCGAGACGTCGCACATCGATTCGGAGACGCTCGACCTTCTTACCGAGGCCGCGAGCTCCCAGGGGGCGCCGGCGCCGGGGACGCCGGTCCCGGCACTCGACGCGCAGGTCGAAAGCCTAGAGCGCCAGCAGCTGCTCCACGCACTCGAGGAGACACGATGGAATGTCGTTCGCGCCGCTGCCCGGCTCGGCATCACGCGCGCGATGATTCGACATCGGATCCTCAAGTACGACTTGGTCCCTCCGTCTCGCCGCGCTCGGCGGCGTCGGTCTCCGATGGCTCCACCGCCCCCACCGGTCGCACACCCGGTGGCCTTGCCGCCGGCGACGCCGCGGTGGGAGTCTCGACTCGTCGTACTGCTGATGGCGATTCTGCACCCGACCGATGAAGCCAGAACCCGGGCCGAACTGGGCAGGGACTTCGGGCTTGTCGTGCAGAAGGTTGAGAGTTTCGCCGGCCGCATCGAAGATGCCGGCGCGTCGCGCATCGTCGCGGCGTTCGGTGTGGAGCCGACAGAAGACGCCGCGCGTCGGGCGGCCCTCGCGGCCTTGGCGATTCAAAACGCGCTGGCACGGAGACTCAACTCCGAAGGCGGTTCTGCCATCGCACGCATTGCGATCCATGCCGACCAATGCCTGGTCGGCAATGTCGGCGGGCGCCAGCAGCTCGATGTCGACGCGAAGCAACGAATGATGGCCATCTGCGACGGCCTCGGAGAACATCGTGCAGTGAACAGAGTCGTGGTCAGCCCGCAGGCGCGCTCACTTCTAGGTCCGCGATTCGATGTCGATGAGACTGACGCCGTCGACGACGCCACCACTCGGGGCGTCCGTCTACTCGGTTATCAATCGCATCGTTTCGGGCCCCGCGACCACGTCGCGCCGTTCGTCGGGCGCGAAGCGCAACTTGCGGCCCTCCGAAGTCGCTGGGACGACGCATGCCGCAGGCGCGGCCAGCTCGTCGCCGTGATCGGCGAGCCGGGCATCGGAAAGTCGCGGCTTCTCCACGAACTGCGGAGCGCCATCGGCGTCGGCAGCATGACATATCTCGAGGGCCGGGGTGAATCGTATGCCGCGGGGATCCCGTACTACGCGGTCATCGATCTCCTCAAGGGATACTTTCACATCGACGAGCGCGATGATCCGGCGGCGATCGGCGACAAGGTCACGACGCAGCTTCTCGATCACGCGCCGGCCAGTGACATCGTACCGCTGCTCGCCCTGCTCGAGGCGCCCGTGGCCGATCCAGACTGGCCGATGCTCGATCCGCCCCGGCGCCGACAACGAACGCTCGAAGCGCTGACGCGCTTCGTCCTCCGACTGAGTCACGTGAAACCCACGCTTCTCGCCGTGGAAGACCTGCACTGGAGCGACGCGGAGACGCAGGCGTTCCTCGACAGGTTGATCGTGAGCGCGCCTTCAGCATCGCTCATGATTTTGGTGACGTATCGTCCTGAGTTCACGCACGGCTGGGGTAGCCGCGAAGGCTACACCCAGATCCGGCTGGATGCGTTGCCCGCGAGGACCGCCGAGGCCTTGCTGCACGCACTCCTCGGCACTGACGAGAGCCTCGGGCCCTTGAAGCGGGCCTTGATCGGTCGAACGGAGGGCAATCCGTTTTTCCTTGAGGAAAGTGTCCGGACGCTCGTCGAGACGCGCGTGCTCAGCGGCGTGCGCGGGGCCTATCGGTTAGAGCGCGAGGTACCCGTGATCGACGCGTCGCCGACCGTCCAGGCGGTGCTCGCCGCCCGTATCGATCGACTGCCGGCCGGCGCCCGGGGATTGCTGCAGGCGGCTTCCGTCATCGGCAAACAGTTTTCGTTACGGCTCGTGCAGGCCAGCGCCGACGCGACCGAAGACGAGGTCGTTCATGACCTCATGAAACTTCAGGCGGCGGAGTTCCTGTACGAGTGCACTGGCTTTCCCGAGGCCGAGTACTCGTTCAAGCATGCGTTGACGCACGAGGTGACGTACCACAGCCTGCCTATGGAGAGCCGACGCGCGCTCCATGCGAGGATCGTCGAGGCGCTCGAGCACCTCTACCGCGAGCGACTGGGAGAACAGATGGAGGTTCTGGCCTACCACGCCGTCCGAGGCGAGGTATGGGAGAAGGCGGCGACCTACTTGCGTGAGGCCGGCGTGAAAGCGTTCATGCGCTCGGCGAATGTCGATGCGATGGCGTATTTCACGAAGGGGCTGGAGGTTGTACAGGTCCTCGACGGAGCCACTCGCGATAGGCATGAGCTCGGCCTTTTGCTGGCGCTCGGGCCCGCGATCCAGGCGACGAAGGGTCTTGGCGCCCCCGAGGCCGAGCGCGTGTTCGGCCGCGCGCGGGAGCTCTCCGAGCGCCGCGACAACCCCGCCGCGGCCTTCCAGGCGCTGTGGGGCCAGTGGATGGTCGCAGCGGGACTGAGCCGCATCGAAGCGGCCCAGCGGATCGGGCGCGAGTTGATCAGTGTGGCCGAGCGGACGAACGATCGAGCGCTCGAGCTGGAAGCGCACCACGCGATGTGGGCAACGTCGTTCTGGCTTGGTGAGCTCACCGCGGTGCGACAACATGCCGAGCAGGGCATGCTGCTCTACGATCCTGATCAACACCGGTCGCTCGCATTTCTCTACGGTGGTCACGACCCGGGCGTGTGCTCGCGGTGGTTCGCAGCGTGGAACTTCTGGCTGTTGGGTGATTCCGCCCGCGCCCGCGATGCCTGCGACGCGGCGATTGCACTCGCCGGGCGGCTTGCTCACCCGCCCACCATCGCGATCGCGCTGGCGTGGGCGTGCGGTCTGTATCATTTCGAACGGGACGCGGCGGCCACAGAACGCTACGCGCGGGGCCTCATTGACCTCGCCAAGGACCAGAACCTGCCGGCCTGGGGAGCGGCAGGCACGATCTTCCATGGGTGGGCTGTCGCGGGAGCCGGAGCCGGCGGAGCGGGCATTCGCGAGATTCGTGAGGGTCTGGCGGCAGCTCACGCGGTGGGAACGCTCATGCCGATTGCACCACTGTACAAGCTGGTTCTCGCCGATGCGTGTTTGAAACATGGTTTGGCCGACGAGGGGCTGCGGGTCCTCGACGAGACGCTCGCGGGCATGGCACTCACAGGCGAGCGGGTCTGGCACAGCGAATTCCACCGCCTCAAGGGCGCGCTTCTGCTGGCCCGCTCGTCCTCGGATCACGAGGCTGCGGAGACGTGCTTCCGCCAAGCCCTTGAGGTCGCGCGCGCTCAGGACGCACGCGCCTGGGAACTGCGGGCCGCGACCAGTCTGGGCCAGCTTCTCGCGCGTCACGACCGTGCCGACGACGCGCGACGAATGCTCGGCGAGATTTACAACTGGTTCGGGGAAGGACGGGTCGATACAGCCGATCTCCGCGACGCGAAGAGAGTGCTTGACGGAATGTGCACGGCGCGGACATGACTGCAAGGGCTCACAACACGGATCCTCCCGGCGTCACTGCGAGGGAAGGATCGGCTCAGTGAACGCTCATCGTGGAAGCCGGTGCCTGGATGGCGTCGTTCATTGCTACCTCGGCCGCGGCCAGCTCCACCGGCGGCTCGGGAGGCGCCAACAGGCGCAGAAGCACCTCACCGATGCGACGGCGATGTTCACCGAAATGGATATGAAGTTCTGGCTGACACGCCCGTTGTTGAGATGCAGGGGTTGGCGTAAGCCTACGACGCGGGTCGTTGCGCGCATCTCATCGAGGAGAGCAGCCGCCGCCCTTGTGCCAGAATCCTGATATACTGATTTTCAGTATGAGCCAGACCATGACGATCCAGGTCCGCGGGCGAGGCACCGTGACTCTCCCGGCATCTCTACGCGAGAAGTATCGGCTCGGCGAGGGAGACCCGTTGACTGTGGTCGACCTCGATGGAGCCGTGCTTCTTAGTCCTCGGCTGCTCGTGGTGCCACGGCTCGCAGCCGAGATGGAGCGGTTGCGCCGAGCGCGAAAGCTTTCCCTGAAGGATCTGGGTGGCCCGGCCCGAGAAGACTGAGCCGTTACCCGTTTGCGTCGATGCTGACGTCCTGATCGCCGGGCTGCTGTCCCGCACCGGCGCCAGCCACGCGATCCTGGTCCTGGGCGAGCTTGGTCTTCTTCGATTGGTGCTGCCCGAGGCCGCCGTGGCGGAGGTCCGGCGGAACCTGGCCGCCAAGCTTCCGGAAGCCGCGCCGCTCTTCGAAGAGTTTCTCCGTACCGTTTCCGTCGAAATCCATCGTCCGACCCCGCGCGCGCGCGAACGGGCCAGGGAGTTCGCCGACGTAAAGGACGTCCCGATCCTCGCCGCAGCGATCGGGGCAGGCACGCGGCTCCTCGTCACTCACAACGTCAGACACTTCCGCTCGGGTGAGGGGGTACGTATCGTGCGACCGCGAACGCTCATCGAGGAAGCTCGTGCCTGGATGGCGTCGTTCGGAACGTGAAACTACGGCCAGTCGACAAGGTAGGCGTGGACTACGGCGTACCCCTCCATGACCGCTGCACAAGGATCGGACCGGGTCAAAAACCGGGGGAAAACCTTGATCAAGCAACGCGCAGAATCGGCACCGCCAACACGCGTTCTTGCCGCGTAATTGTTCCGGATTCTGTGCGATGGTGCCCGATGCTGCCCTGCCCGAAGTGACTCTTAATCAGCGGGTCCAAGGTTCGAGTCCTTGACGGCCCACCAATGATCACGGGCGCTTCCGGAGCATTGGGAGCGCCCGATGCCCTTTTCTGCTGCCACTCTGCTATCATCGCCATCCTCAGGCCGGAAGGGAGACCCGTTCAACTACGGAGGGGAGGGCCCATGACACAGAAAGCGACCGTGAGGGTGATGAGCCTGGTGGCGGGACTGGCCTTGGCCGTCGCTGCGGCGGGGACCGATCCGGCCGTCGCACAATCCAAGCCGGCGGAGCTGAAGGTCGGGGTCGTATCTTTCCTCTCGGGCGCGGCGGCGGTGTTCGGCGTGCCGTCCAAGAACGCCGCCGAGTGGCTGATCGAGAAGTACAACAAGGAGGGCGGGATCGGCGGCGTCAAGATCCGGCCGATCTACATCGACGAGGCGGGCGGGGCCGAGAAGCAAGTGGGGGAGTTCCGCCGGCTCGTGCTCGACGAGAAGGTGGACCTGGTCATCGGCTACATCTCGAGCGCCGACTGTCTGGCCGTCGCGCCGGTCGCCGAGGAGCTGCGGGTTCTCACCGTGCTCTTCGACTGCGGTACCAACCGGATCTTCGAGGACAGCAAGTACAAGTACGTCTTCCGCACCAAGGCCCATCAGGCGCTGGACAGCGTGGCGGCGGCCAAGTACGTGCTCTCGATCAAGCCCAACGTCAAGACCATCGCCGGGATCAACCAGGACTATGCCTGGGGCCGCGACTCCTGGGACACCTTCAAGCGGGCCATGCAGAAGCTCAAGCCCGACGTGCAGGTGACCGTCGAGCTATGGCCCAAGCTCCTGGCCGGCGAGTACTCGGCCGAGATCTCCCGACTGCTCACGTCCAAGCCGGACGTGATCCACTCGAGTTTCTGGAACGGCGACATCGTCGGCCTCGTCAAGCAGGGCGCCCCGCGCGGCCTCTTCAGCCAGAGCCTGGTGGTGCTGAGCGCGGGCGAGCACATGCTCCAGGACGTGGGCAAGGACATGCCGGAGGGCGTGATCGTTGGCGCCCGGGGAGACCACTGGTTCCAGCACAACCCCACCGACCCGCTGCACAAGGAATTCGTGGACGGCTACCGCGCCAAATACGGCCGCTATCCGATCTACCCCTCCTATCACATGTACCAGGCGGTGGCTGGGGTGAAGGCTGCCTTCGAGAAGGCCATGAAGGAGGGCGGCGGGGCCTGGCCCAAGCCTGACGCCGTGATCAAGGCGTTCGAAGGCATCGAGTACCGGGTGCCGCCCGGGCGGACCATGACCGTGCGGAGCGACCACAACGGGATCGA
>DASSSH010000365.1:0-8335 GCA_035708525.1 Candidatus Methylomirabilota bacterium | reverse complement strand
CAGGCGCCCGTTGAGCATCTCGATCGCCTTGGCGGCCTCCTCTTTGGTGGACATCTCGACGAAACCGAAGCCGCGTGGCCGCCCAGTGAACTGATCGGTGACGATGCGGACCGACTCGACGGTACCGGCCTGGGCGAAGAGTTCGCGCAGGTCTTCTTCGGTCGCCTGGAAGGAGAGATTGCCGACGAACAGCTTTGCGGGCATCACGAACCTCCTGCCGCGATCAGGACCGAGTGGGCACTCTCCCCCGCCTCAGCTTGCGGCGTGTGGGGCCACCATGCCCCGGAAGACGCACGCGCCCGGCTGGGCCCCCCTAGCGACAGACCCCGCCCAGCGTTGCCATACGGTACTGACCGGTCCCCACGGTGTCAAGCGATTGTTGAGCCGGAATGTTCTTTGTTTCACTAAGTTATGCAGACCTGAGGCCCTGATCGCGCTCAGAGGTAGACGCCGCGGGTGATCCCGCCGTCGACCGTTATGGCAATTCCGGTCAAAAAGGAGGCGCGCTCGGAGGCGAGGAAGCAGACCAGATCAGCCACCTCCTCGGAAGTGGCGATCCGCCCCAGCGGGAACTCCTTCGCCCGCTCGCGCGCAAACGCCTCGGGCTCCATGCCAGCGGCCGCGGCCTGCTGGCGCAGCAGCGAATCCCAGCGCTCAGTCTTCACTGGGCCGGGTGAGACCGCCGTGACGAGCACATTCGACTTCGCGCCCAGATCGGCCAGCGCCTTGGTGAAGTTGATCAGCGCTGCGTTTGCGGCTCCTCCCATCATGTAGGTCGTCGCCGGGTTGCGCGCGGCGGCTCCGACGACGTTCACGATGCGGCCGCCGCCCTGCTTCTGCATGTGGGGCAGCACCTCGCGGGCCATGCGGATATAGCCCAGCAGCTTGAGGCTCCAGCCGCGGAGCCACTCCTCGTCAGGCGTCGTGAGAAAATCCCCGCCCTTGATGGCGCCCGCGTTGTTGACCAGGATGTCGAGGCGGCCCAGCCGGGAGATTGCTTCGCCGGCCACGCACCGCACCGCCTCCAGCTCACTCAGATCGGCCGAGCAGGTGAGCACTTCGGCACCGGTCTCTCGCTCGATGTCACTCGCGGCCTGCTTCAGTGCATCCGCGTTCCGCGCGCAGATCATGGGCCGCGCGCCCTCGGCCGCGAGCGCCCGCGCGACCGCCCGTCCGATCCCCTTGCTGCCTCCGGTGACCAGCGCTGTCTTGCCCTTGAGTCCGAGGTCCATGAAAGGCTCTCCTGATTACTCGATCACGCCCAGATGACCGTTGTGGCTGCCCATGTACCACAGCCGTCCCTGCGCATCCACCGCCATCTTGCGGATGCCGACGCCCTGCGAGGGAAGCTGGAAGACCCGGAACTGCTCGGTCTTGGGATCGAAGCGCGCGACGGTGTCGGTCTGGATCTCGTTGGCCCAGACCATCCCCGCGCCGTCCACCGTGACCGCGTAGGGCCCGCCCCGCGTGCCCGCCGGCATCACATACTCCTTGATCACGCGTCCCGCGGCGGGGTCGACGTGGAGCAGTTTCCCCGCCCCGTAGAGCGTCGCCCAGAGCGTGCCATCGGGAGCCGTGGCGATACGCCGCGGCTGCGAGCCGGGCCCGGTCGGCAGCTCCGTGATCGATCCCGTCCGGGGGTCGAGCTTGCCGAGCTTGTCGCCGTAGAGCTCGCAGAACCAGACATTGCCGGCCTTGTCGAGCGCCAGACCATAGGGACGCCCAGAGGCCTTGAACTCGGTGATGGTCCCGCTCTTGATGTCGAGTCGGCCGACGCGATTGCCGCCGTTGACCGTGAACCAGATGGTCGTCTGGGCGTCGTCGATCACGAGGGTGTGAGGATCCCCACCCGAGGGCGCCTTGAATTGCTTGGCCTGCCCGGTGGCGGGATCGAGACGGCCGATGGTGCCGTTGCCGTGCCCCGTGTACCAGACGGCGCCGGTGCGGTCCACGAGCAAGCCGTGGGGCTGCGCGCCCGATGGCAGATCCCACTCCTTGAACGTCCTGCTCGCCATGTCGAAGCGGGCGATCTTGTTCCCATTCATCACGGCGATGTAGATGTTGCCGTCGGGCGCCGGGGCGGGGTCCCGCGCGAAGCGCGGTGTCGGTACGGGCCACTCCGAGATCTTTCCCTGCAGGTCGGGGCGCGCTCCCGGGGTGATGCCGTAGTTGGATCCTCCCGCCCACACCGGGGTGACGGTGACCAGCAGCAACGCCGCCGTGACGGCGCTAGCCGCGCCGAGCATGCTTCGCCAGCAGCTCCTCGAAGGTCTCGACGGGCAGGGTCTCGGTCCAGTCGCGCCCCTCGGAGTCCTTGCCGTAATACTCCGCCATGTACGCATGCGCTTCCCTCCTGGCCCTGAAGAGCCTCCAGATATGCGCCGCCGTTCCCCCCGGGCGCCGCAGATAGAAGATGGGATCGGCCGGGCCCGTGGGCTCGTAGGCCGTCCGTTCGCCGAACTGGTCGTAGCTAATCCAGGCGACCGCAATGCCGTGAGCGGAGAGCACGCGCGTCTGGAGCGATTCCTCGAGCGGCAACGACTCGACGTCCCGGAGTCGCGGCCCGTAGTAGATCGGCACCGCGTCGCTTTCCAAGACGAGCTTGACGGGCAGTGGATCGCCCACTCCGTCGAGCAGCGCCTTCGATGCCTCACCCAGCCAGAAGTCCCCGACCACGTAGAGATCCTGCCATGCCTCGACCAGTTGTCCACGCGGCAGCAGCGGCCGCCGGCGCGCGATCTCCCCGCCCTCGGCCATGAGGTAGAGCTTGGCCATCCTAGCCCTCGGTCCCCTTACCCTGCCCTCTCCCCCGATGGGGGAGAGGGATTCTGGGCTCCCTCTCCTCTCTGGGGAGAGGGCTGGGGTGAGGGGTGCCATGACGCGGAAAACGCGGAACCGAGGTCCAGTCGAACCGCACCGCCGCCTCGGGGCCGAGGGTCAGGACGTGATCCAGACAGCGCTCCACCTCCCGCGCGAACGGCTCGAGATCGAGCCCCTCGAGCCGCCGACCGAGGAGCTTGGCGCAGCCGTCGTGCAGCAGCGCGCTGGCGCCGCCGAGATTGCCGTTGGCCAGATGCTGAAAGCCCACGGCGGTCTGGATCAGCCCTTGGAGGGCTTCCCGGTCGATGCCCCCGGCGCGCATCCAGTAGGGCTCGAGGGCATCGTGCATCTCGAAGTAGAGGCCGGCATCGAAGAGGTCGGCAGCAGCCCCGAGCGCGACGCGCAGCGGCGCATCCGGTGGATCGAGCGGTCGAGCGCCGAGCATCCGCCAGGCTCGGGCGGCACGCTCGCCCAGCTCCGAAGCGTATTCCCTCCAGCCGCTCTTGACCACGAGGCCGCCGCCGCGCGCCTCGAAGAGATCGGCCGGGAAGGCGGCGGGTCGGTCGCGTCCCGCGAGCGCGTGCGGATCGGCGCACACGCCGGCCAGCGCCTCGAGGCCCTGCCGCGCGTCGCCGTCGTGGAGCGAGTCGAGGATCAAGTCGGCCAGCCGGTTCCGGAGGGGAAGGGGCAGCGTCACGTCCGCGAACGGAGCGACGCGTGAGTCTTCCGGACCTGCTCCAGGTGATTGAGGTCGTGCTCGGCCCAGTGCTCGAGGAGCTGGGCGATGCTGATCCGGCCGTACTCGGGATGCCGTCCGTACTGCCGCCGCTGCGCGGCGCTGAGTCGCGTGGCATAGGCCAGGTTCGAGCGGCGCAGCGCCGTGTACGTTCCGAGCGCCTCGGCAGCGCTCGTCCGGCGGTAGTGGCCGCCATCGGCCCAGCGCTCCTGGTCGAACGCGGGGATGGCCTCCCGCGGCTCGGAGGCGATCTTTCGGATCCGGAAGCCGAGCGCGACTTCGGCGTCGGCCAGGTGGCACAGGACCTCGTTGATCGCCCACTCTCCCCGCGCGGGACGTCGGGCCACGAAGCGCCGGGGCACGCCGCGGAGCGCGGCGGTGAGCCTGCGCGGTGCCGCCTTCAGCGCCGCGAGGGGCGGAACACGGCCGAGGCGGTTGTGAGGGGTGCGGCAGATCGGGCAGCGAGGGCCGGCCATCGCCACCGTCTACGGGACGTACTCGACGCGCGTGCCGGCGATGAGGTCGTGCAGCGCGCGCTTGTCGGCGCGGAAGGCAGCCATCAAGTAACCGATGCAAAGGAGGAAGGTGGACACGAGGGTCCCGAACCATCGCAACACGGACTCGCCGACCGAGAGTGGCCCACCGGCCATCGTCACGACACGAACGCGCATGGCCATCTTGCCGAGCGTCTGGCCCCATCGCCAGTGAAAGAAGATCTCGTAGGCTACGCTCACGAGCGCCCCCAGGAGGGGGAGCACCGCGACGACCATCAGCAGGAGCACGCCGTCAATCATGCGCGCCACGAATCGAATCCAGAATCCCGCCGGGTTGATCATCGGAAATGGAGATGCTGCGGTGCTGCCTGTCTCGGGACGCGGCGGAGGCGTGGGCTGCGCGACAGGCTGGCCGGGGGGCCGCGCCACCGCGCTCGCCACCGCGAGCTGGGCGCGGTATTCGGCGACATTGACACCGCAGCGCGGGCACTGCGGGCCTTCGACCGTCTGCCAGCCGCACTTGGGACAGCCAGTCGCCATCGCCGCGTATGGTAGCACAAGGGCGCCGCGGGTCCATCGTCTCCGGCTCCGTCGCCATCGCAGAGTTCTCGATCCTCGGCCGCGGGCGGTAGAATCGCTAGGAGAATGACTGCCACTCGCCTGGTGGTGACGATTCACACCCTGATGTCGTTCCTGGGCACGCTGCTCGTCGCCGCGATCATCGTGTACGGCCGGCTGTCGTACCTTCGGCTGGTCAAGCAATACCCATCGGGCGCGCCGCGGGGGCTGACCGCGGATGAGGTCGACCGCCTGGCCGCGTGGGGGCGGCGGGATGTCGTCGGCTTCGTGGTCACCATGGTCTACCTCACGCTGTTTTCGATCGTGGTCGGGCTGCTGCCCCCGACGCTGCAGGTCACGGGTGAGATCGGCCTGCTCGCTCTCCTCGCCACCATGCTGTTCCAGCATTTCGCCGAGCGCTGCCCGATCTGCGGACGGTCCCTGGGACTGCAGAGCGGTCTCGGTCTGCCGCATTTCTGCGAGATCTGCCGCGTTCCGTTCCGCCCCGACTCGGCCCTGGCCCGGCTCGCCGATCATTTCGCCCGGCGGGGACTGGGGTCGCGCTATCAGTCGCAGCGAACACTCTTCGGACTGCCTCTGCTCGCCGTGGCGATGGGACCCGATGCAGCCTCCGGTCAAGCGCGTGGGGTGGCGAAAGGCATTCTGGCCATCGGTGATGTCGCGATCGGTGGATTGGCCGTGGGCGGGATCACCTGCGGGGTGGTCTCGGTGGGCGGCGTCTCCGCCGGTGGACTCGCGATCGGGGGCCTTTCGCTCGGCCTGGCGGCGATTGGAGGCGTGGCGATCGGAGGCGTGAGCCTGGGAGGAATGGCCGTCGGTATCGGCGCCTTCGGGGGAGTCGCGATCGGGCTTTACAGCCACGGTGGCCTCGCCATCGGGCTTCATCCGCGTGGCGGCGTGGCCATTCCCCTTCGCCCCCGCTGATCCAGGGCGCCGGCACGGCGAGCGCCTCGACCCTGAGCGCTGGCCCCGTCCCGCGACCTCTGGGATAATGCCTGCATGATCTCGGTGCACGACGGGCAGGCCCATATCCTGTCCCGGGTCACCACCGTCGCGCCGCCCGAGCTTCTTCCCATCGGTCTCGGGCTCGGCCGCGTCCTCGCCGAGGATATCCGCTCCGAGATGGACGTCCCGCCGACGGACAACTCCGCCGTGGACGGCTATGCCGTCGGGTCGACGGATATTCCGACCGGCGGCAGGCGGGAGCTGACCGTCGTGGCGGACCTGCCGGCGGGAGCCGTCTTTTCGGGCGCGCTCCAGCGCGGCCAGGCGCTGCGCATCATGACCGGCGCGCCGATGCCGGCCGGCGCCGACACGGTCTATCCGCAGGAGATCGTCGATCGGCGCGGCGATCGTGTCGTCGTGCCTGCGATCGCGGGTCGCGCCAATGTCCGCCGACGCGGCGAGGACATCGCGGCGGGCGCCGTGGTCTTGCCGGCGGGCAGCGTGCTGCGCCCGCAGGAGATGGGCGTCGCCGCCTCGCTCGGCCGCGCCCAGGTCCTCGTCAGGCAGAAGCCGCGCGTGGCGGTGCTCTCCACCGGCGACGAGGTGGCCGAGCCGGGCGGCGAGCGCAAGCCGGGGCAGATCTTCGACTCCAACCGCTTCTCGCTGCGGGGCCTCGTCGAGGCGGCGGGCGGCCAGGTCACGGACTACGGCATCGTCCCTGATCTCTTCGACGTGCTGCAGTCGCGGCTGCTCCAGGCCGCGGCCGGCGCCGACATCGTCGTGACCTCGGGCGGCGTTTCGGTCGGCGACTACGATCTGGTCAAGGCCGTGCTCCAGCAGGCGGGCGGCATCGACTTCTGGCAGGTGGCGATGCAGCCCGGACGGCCGCTGGCCGTGGGGCGCATCGGTCCAGCGCACTTCTTCGGCTTGCCGGGTAATCCTGTCGCCTCCATGCTCACCTTCCACCTCTTCGTGCGCCCAGCGCTCTGGAAAGTGGCGGGCCGCCGGGAGCTGTTCGGGCCGCGCTTCCACGCCGTGGCCGTGGAGCCCATGCGGAAGAAAGAGGGGCGACGCGAGTACAAGCGCGGCATCCTCACCTACACCGGAGAGCGATGGGAGGTGCGGACCACCGGCCCCCAGGGCTCGGGCATCCTCACTTCGATGACCCAGGCCAACTGCTTCATCGTTGTGGAGGAAGAGCGGGGCGACGTCAAGGCCGGCGAGGCTGTCTGGGTTGAGCCGTTCGGCGCCTGGTAGCGGAGCCGGCATGCCCCACGGCATCGAAACGCGGCTGATCGACCGCATCGCGCCCCTGGCGGCCGAGCTGGTGACGGTCCGGGCGCGCGCGCTGGCCGACCTGCGCTACGCTGACCTCCGTGTCGACGTCAGCGAGGGCAAGTACGCCGCAGCCGAGAACGGCGTCGCCAAGTCCTCCGGCGACGATTACGGCTTCGCCTTCGGAATCCGGGTGCTCGCCGGGCGTGGGATGGCGGCGCCGGGATACTTCGGGCGAGCGCTGGGCGCGGCAGATCTGCCCGACCTCGCGCAGATCCTCAGGGATGCGCTCCAGGCCGCCTACCGCCGCGCCATGGCCAACGCCGAGCTCAAGGCCGAGGTCAAGGGCAAGTTCGGCGCGCTGGGCGACTCCCTGAGCGACACGCGGCTCTGTGCCATCCAGGTCCGCCAAGAGACGGTTCCCGCGGTTTTCGAGGTGGACCCCCGCGGCGTGCCCCTCGACGAGATGGTGCGGTTTACCACTGACGTCTCCCGGCAGGTCGCCGCCGTCGACCCGCGCCTCTCGTACAACTACATCTCGACCATGACCCAGCTGAGCCGCGAGCTGTTCGCCTCCTCCGAGGGCGCGCTGATCGATCAGTCCTTCGCCCTCACCCAGGGTATGTGCTACGTGGTCGCCACCGCCGAGGGACACGGCCAGGAGCTCTACGACGTGACCGGCCATCAGCGCGGCTGGGAGATCCTCACGCGTGGGGTGGACGAGCCCTTGATGACCTTCCCGCCCTTCCTCGACTTCGCTCTCGACTTGGCGCGCGAGGGCGTGGAGCTTGCCCTGGCTCCGGCGCTGCCAACCCTCGACCACGAGGTCACCGTGGTGACGGACCCGCACTACAACACCCTGGTTTCCCACGAGATCATCGGCCATCCCGTGGAGCTGGATCGGGGGCTCAAGATGGAGACGGCGTATGCTGGCCGGTCGTGGCTGCTGCGCGACCTCGATGAGCACCAGGTCGGTAAGCAGGTCGCCTCGCCGCTCGTGACGGCTTTCTCCGACCCGTCCTTGCCCGGCTACGGCCACTACAAGTACGACCACGAGGGCACGCCGGCGAAGCGCGTGGTCCACATCGAGCGCGGGGTCTTCCAAGGATTCATGAACAGCCGCCAGACGGCCGCGATCTTCGGCGGCGAGCCCAACGGCCACTGGAAGGCGACGGAGGCCCCGCTGGTGCCGCTGATCCGCATGTCCAACACCGTCTTCGCCGCCGGCCAGCGTGATCCGCGCGACATCATCAAGGAAACGGATCACGGCTATTACCTCGTGGGGCACCGGATTCCCTCCATCGCCGAGAGCCGGGAGAATTTCCGGAACTCGGCGCGGAAGGTCTACGAGATCCGCCGGGGCGAGCTCGGCCGGCTCTACCGTGACGGCGGCATCATGGCCGACTCCAAGGACTACCTGATGAAGGTGGACGCCGTGGGCTCCGACTTCCGCCTCTACCCGATTCCCAACTGCGGTAAGGGCCAG
>DASSSH010000364.1:0-4465 GCA_035708525.1 Candidatus Methylomirabilota bacterium | reverse complement strand
CGCTCGTCGCTCGCCGCCCGCGTGGTGATCCAGCGGTCGATGCACCCGGTCACGTCCTCGCGCCCGCATCCGAAGTAGGCGCGCATGTCCATCGGGCCGGTGAAGTGAGCCATGTCGAAGTCGCGGCCCAGGCCGTCCTCGCCGGCTAGCACGGTTGTCCACATCACCATGTACTCGGCCCCGCCCGGCGGCTTGCCGCCCACGTCGGGCATCTGGTACCGACCGGGATCGAGCACCCAGACGGCGGCGCCGAGCTCTTTCTCCAGCCTGGCCTTGACCGACGCGGCGATCTCCAGATTGATCCCGACGTGCCCGCCCCCGCGCGGGCTGATCGGCGTGCTGGCGTAGACGATCAGCTTGCCCGCCTGGCGCTGGGCCCGGACTTCCTGGCGAAGGCGCTGAACCTGGGCGGCGACCACGCCGTCGAAGGCAGGGTCCACGCAATACTTGATGCCCACCGCCGTGGTCACGATGACTCTGGGCGCCGCGCACTCGGCCGTCGGTGCCGTCTGCGCGCCGAGCAGAAGGCAGACGGCCGAGGCCGCTGCCAACCAGCCAAGAAAGCGCGGAGGGAGGTGCATGAGCCTAGTATAATTCCGCCAACATGATCGTCCTGGGAATCAACGAGACCCACTGCGCGACGGCGGCCATCCTGCGCGATGGGCGCATCATCGGCTGCGCGTCGGAGGAGCGCTTCAGCCGGCTCAAGAACGACGCCGGTTACCCGCGACTCGCGATCGACGCCTTGCTGACCGAAGTGGGTATCGAGGCGTCCCAGATCGATGTCGTCGCCCTCGCCGGCGCTCGCGCGGCCTCGCGCGAGTGGCTCAACCGCGTGATGCACGACGAGTCCTACGTCAAGGAATACTACGGCGTCTCCTGGCCCTCACCGAAGCGCGCCTTCCAGAAGAAGATCCGCAAGCTCGGCGCCAAATTCGGGCTGATCGACGCGTCGCGCGGCAAGTTCGGCATCCCCCAGCGGGAGCGGCTCGGCTTCGTGACCGGCCATCTGGGCATTCCCGCCGAGCGCATCGTCTGCCTCGACCACCACACCTGTCACGCCGCGGCTGCGTACTTCGGCTCGGGCTTCGCGGGCCGCGAGGCGCTGGTACTCACCAACGACAACTCGGGCGACGGCCTCTGCGCGACGGCGTCGACCGGCCGAGGGCTCGCGCTCGACCGCCATGAGGCCGCCCCGAGTGCGCCGGGCTCGCTGGGGGCGTTCTACTCCTTCGTCACGCTGGCGCTCGGCATGAAGTTCGGCGAACACGAGTACAAGGTCATGGGCCTGGCGCCCTACGCCCAGGACAGGTACGCCGAGCGAGCCGAGCGCGCGCTCCGCGAGGTCTTCGCGCTCGAGGAAGGCCGGCCGGCGCGCTTCCGCTGGCTCAAGCCGGGCGAGCGCTACGCGCTGCTCCTCAAGACGACGCTCGGCCACCGCTTCGACGCGGTCGCGGCGGGCGCGCAGCGGCTGCTGGAGGATGCGCTGCTCCGCTGGACGCGTCTCATGCGCCAGCGCTACGGCGGCGCGCGACTCGCGCTCGGGGGCGGCGTCTTCATGAACGTGAAGGCCAACATGCTGATCGGGCAAGAAGACTGGGTCGAGGACCTCTTCGCTTTCCCGTCCTGCGGTGATGAGTCCAACGCGGTGGGCGCCGCGTATCTCGGCTACATCCAGCAATGCCGGCGCCGCGGCGTCCCGCCGGTGCCGCATCCTTTCGGCCCCGCCTACCTCGGTCCCTCGGTCACCGACGAGGAGGCCGAGATGGTGATCCGCGAGCGCGGGCTCGAGGGCAAGTACAAGGTCGCCTTCCATGACCGTATCGAGGAGCGGATCGCCGACCTGCTCGTCTCGGACGGCGTCGTCGCCCGCTGCGCCGGGCGGATGGAGTTCGGCGCGCGCGCCCTCGGTAACCGCTCGATTCTGGCGAATCCATCGGATCATCGCGTCGTCCCGCTCATCAACCGGATGATCAAGAACCGCGACTTCTGGATGCCGTTCGCGCCGAGCATTCTGGCCGAGCGCGCGTCAGAGTACCTTGTCAATCCGAAGGGGCTCGCCTCACCCTACATGATGCTGGCCATGCCGACCCGGGCCGAGGCGCGCGAGCCGCTGGCCGCCGCGCTTCATCCGCAGGACGGCACCGCGCGACCCCAGATCCTCGAGCAGGCGTGGAACCCCGAGTATCACGCGGTGATCAGCGAGTTCCAGCGCCGGACTGGGGTGGGGGCCGTGCTCAATACCTCGTTCAACCTCCACGGCGAGCCCATCGTCTGCAGCGCGGCCGATTCCGTGGACACCTTCGAGCGCTCGGGCCTGCCCCATCTGGCCGTCGGTCACTGGCTGATCTCGAAGAGGTGAGTGGGATCAACTCCGTCTCCCTCCCCGGGGAGGGAGACGGGAGGCTGAGGGTGGGGCTTCCGACGGTCGACGCGCCGTGCTTCCTCTGCGGCAGCGCGGCGGCCGACCCTGTCTGGACCTCCGCCGATCGCGCCTTCGCTGTCCCCGGGCAGTACACCGTCGCCCGCTGCCAACGCTGCGGCTTTCTCTACCAGCGCCCGCGGGTCAGGGACGCGCATCTCGCCGACTGCTATCCGGACCACTATCCACGCCACCAGGAGCCTTCTCCCCGCATCCCGCTCAGGGGCTCGCCAGGTCGGGTCAAGGCCGCGCGCTGGGCGCTGGCGACGCGACTGGGCTATGAGCGATTCCGCGACGCCCGCGTCGGGTGGTGGACGCGGCTTCGCGCCGCTTGGCTGGCGCGGAAGATCAGGTGGGACTGCCCGCCCTGGTGCGGCCAGGGGCGCTATCTCGACGTGGGCTGCGGCTCGGGCGGCAGCCTGGGTGTGGCCGAGGCCCTGGGCTGGCAGCTGGCGGGAATCGAGATGGACGCGGCCGCCGCCGAGAAGGCCCGGCGCTTCGCGCGCGAGATCCACACGGGGGACCTGCTGACCGCGCCGATCGGCGCCGGCCGCTTCGATGTGGTCACGGCCTTCCACGTCCTCGAGCATGTGCCGGATCCCGTGGCCGTCCTCCGCCGCATGCTCGAGTGGCTCGCTCCCGGCGGGCTCGCGATCATCGAGGTGCCGAACGCCGGCGGCCTCGGCGCCCGCGTGTTTGGCAACGCCTGGTCGGGGCTGGAGCTGCCGCGGCATCTCTCCCAGTTCACCCCCGAGAGCCTCGCGCGAGCGGTCGAGCAGGCCGGCGGCCGCGTCGTCTGGTGCTGGCATCAGGCCAAGCCACGCTATTACCTCTGGAGCCTCGGTTTCTGGCTCCGCGATCGTGGCTGGGACGACGTGGCGCGGTTCTGCGAATGGCGGCCGGTCTACGGCCTACTCAAGCTCTTCTTGGAGCTCACCCTGCCGCTAGCTCGCTGGGCCGGTCGTGGCGAGGTGATCCGTGTCGGGGTGATTCCCTCCGCCTAGTCTCCCGAGTTGGGAATCCCGTCACCCATCCCAGGGTCGGGCCGGGCCGCCCTCCCGGAACACGCTGCGTTGCAAGCCCGTGCGCCGGCTCCTCACGAGCCACGAGAACTGGGTTTCACTGCCACACCTATCCGCAGAAGCCACGGTTCCGGGGAGGGCGACCCGGACCCGCCCCTGGCTGGAGTGGACGGACTAACCGCCGGCTAGTCGATGGTCTTCACAGAGTTCTGAGGGCGGGACCAGCAAGGAACGCGGCCACCGTGGGGAAAGAGCGAGCGGACGCACACCTCGGACTGTGGCTGGTTCCAGAAGATCTCGAGCCTGCCACTCTTGAGCGGCGTCGCGTAGTAGAACGTCCGAGTCCCGAACGCATCGCGGGAGCCCGGATAGCGGATCCGGACCTGAAGCCAGAGAACGTCACACACCCAGGCGAGCAGCAGCGAGAGGAGCACGGTGGCGAGGATGCGTTTGAGCATGATCGTGCGCCCGGTCACTGACAGGGGTGGTGCCGTGAGGACGGCGCCCCGGGCGAGTCTATCGGCGGGCTGGCATCCCGGGGTAGGATTGGGCGCAGAGCGCGCAGCGACTCTGGGGAGGCGATCATGAGCTCAGCGGACGGGACTCGTGGATTCAGTGTCGTGATGCAGCCGGGGCAGGGGCCGTCGTACTGGCAGCCCGTGCCCGCCAACGGCCACGCCGACCCGAAGCTCGTTCCGGCCACCACACGCTTCGAGGGCTTGTCCATGGGATTTCAGACCATTGCTCCGGGCGGGCGCATCCGGGAGCACTCGCATGGCGGCCAGATCGAGCTGCAGATCTGCTTCCGCGGCCGGGGGCGTGCCCTGGTGGACGGAGCCAGCCATCCGCTGGTACCGGGGACGGCCTGCTTCCTCGGGCAGGACGTCAAGCACGAGATCGTCAACGACAGCCCGGAAGAGCTGGTGATGCTGTGGGTCGTGTCGCCGCCCGGCCTCGAGCATTTCTTCGAGGCCATCGGCCGACCCCGCGAAGCCGGCGCGCCGGCGCCTCCGCCTTTCGA